>JBAWVW010000174.1:0-1522 GCA_037147055.1 Actinomycetes bacterium | reverse complement strand
GTCCCGCGCCAGTCTGGTCTTTTTAAAGACCATCGCACAGGCACCTGAGGAGTACGTCCGCGACGCGCCGGCGAGCGCGGACCCCTACGACACCATCGACATGCTCAAGAAGCAACGTACGAAGTTCATGAACAAGTTGGCGTGGGATACATTTGGCATGAAAGGTTCACCGTTCGCGTTCGACCAGATGAAATACAAGGCTCCATTCCCATACTTAACGACTACCGAAATTGCGAATGTGGTCAACCGGCTAATCGACGACGAACCTGATGATTTCGCCGTCCTCTGAGCATGGCCCTACTTTCACTCCAGTAGATCGCCTGACCCGCCAAAGCGCTTTGGCCACGATTGCGTCTTGAGTCGGCTTGTCCTGACCCTCTTCAATCGGTCCACCTCTTGTGACTAGCGAGTCCCCGATAAAGTTCAGCATTAGAGGCGCCCGAAAGGCGCCCACGCGAGTTCATAATCCGACTTAGCCGGGTAATCAGCGATCGTTGAGGCGGATTGGCGCGTGGGTCATTCGATTAGGCACGGTTCCCAAGCTGAACTGGTTTGGAGATCGAGGCTACCGCCATTCTTGATGAACTAGGGAGAGGCAGCCATTTGGTTCCTGAGATGCGTTCCTCAAGTCTTGTTATTGAATTGGACCCTTGCGTTGCGACAACCGCTTTGTAATATTGCCGAAGTTGACGTTCACATTCCCGACCGTCAGGGAGAAGTTGTGATCCACTCCCCCCGTGCCTGTCGCAACGACCGGCCTCTCGCACATCTCGCACTGGCTCACTGAACTCATGAACTTATGACCACAGCCCTGGCATTCAATGATGACTACTTGATTCTCAGCTGCAGCATTAGAGGGAGCAGTGGCACGGCTAATGACGTTTTGGACTTCAGGGCGATCTGTCGCAGCGCGAATGACGCGGCTTGAAATGCTATTTCCCGAGGTTGCGCCTTCGATACCGGAAGACAAGCCGCTCGAAGCAGCATCTCGAACAGTTTGACCCGACTGGAAGGCGTCGAATGCCGCTTCGCTCCCCGCAACGAGACCTTCGGCCACCCCCTCAGGGACTCCAGTCAATTTGAGCGATCGCTTCACTACGCGCTTGGCAACGGGTCGTCCTAAGTTTCGGGCAAACGCTTCCGTGCGGCCGATTTCAGACTGGTCATCACTTTCAGTACTCACGTTGGCTCCTCTCGAAGTGCCCTACTTGCGGGATACCACTTTGGTGTGCATGATGCGGTCGGCGAAGGTCTTACCCGTCGAAAGACCGATGATGTACCCAAGACCTAATGGCAAGCCGTCCAAGAAGTGCAGGACCTCTCTGCCGATACCGGCACCCCCGCCGATAGGTCGCCCGTCACGGTCACTCGCCAAATGAAGACCCATGGCCTTGTAGCCGAGGCTCTGGCCACCAGATCCCTTGGCGTAGCCCATCCAGAGCCAATAAATCAGACCACCGACGGTCGTTGTGGACAAAATCAAAATAATAAAGGTGTCAATGAGAGCCGCGGCAAATCGATC
>JBAWVW010000173.1:0-1558 GCA_037147055.1 Actinomycetes bacterium | reverse complement strand
AGCGATCAGTCAATTCATCGAGCGATTGTGAACCACACAGACCACAACTTGATGATGTCGTTCCGAGTCGCGGTGTTGGTACGGGCGCCAAACCACCAGTCTCCACAGTCACGATGTTGAACTCGCTTTCGACTGCTGACCCGTTAGCGCAGTAACGCACGGTGAGTATTGGTGCTCCACCCAAGAGACCATCGGCGTGACAAAAGCCAACAGCTAATTCATAATCGTGACCAGGTGTGCGCATCGTGGTCGCCACTAAATGGCCGTCCAGCTGAATGGACATTGGTTCTTCAACGACCAAGTCATCGGGAGTGCGACGCTGTGCATCTTTACCAATCTTGACGACAAGTATTTGATCAGTACGTTTGCGAGCCACAGGGCAAAGACTACGGTTCGCAGCATCTGATCCGTGCACGCAAGGTAGCCGATCTCCGGTGCCTCGAGAACTTTTTTATGAACGATGATCCGCGGACATCTCGCGGGATATGTTCCTTGCTAGTTCTTGGGCAGCAACTGGATGCAATGCCAAATACAGCGACGGCTCGGTGAGTTCAATTTCCATAATCGTCGGCCCGGTAGAACCTGGGACTAGATCAACACGGGCATACAACAATTTTCCGAAACGCTGAGTCAACCAGTTAATTGTTCTTTCGCCAATGAGAAGTTGTTCGCTTGTGGCCTCACGCGAAGCAATACGCTCTTCGGCATAGAGACCGCCAGACATATTTTTTTCCGAGGCTAGTAACGCTCCCTTAGCGAAAGCATGAGAATAGGCACCATCAAGAAACACTAAACCGGTTTCGTCTTCACTCTCAATACCAATCAGGTAAGGCTGCAACATCACGGCTCGCCCGGCGCTCAGCAAACTAGAGATATGAGCCGAGGCAGATTCAATTGAAGAATGTCGTTCAGTGTCGTTGCTCCCCGCACTGATCGTCGGCTTGACCACGACATCACCAAGAAGTAGCAGCCTCTCCAATTCGACTGACCAATTGTCAGTGGTTGACGTGGCAAAAGCAGTCGGCACTACAGGCAGGCCAGATTTTTCAATCTCGCTCAAGTAGTGCTTATCTGTATTCCATCGAATCACCTCTTGAGAGTTGCGCAAAGTAGTCACTGCAGAAACATCAGCCACCCATTTCATGAACTGCTGATATCGGCGGTGATAATCCCAGGTACTACGAATCACAACAAGATCAAATAATGACCAATTGATCGACTCATCATCCCAAGATACCTCGTCAACCAAAATCCCTTGAGCACTGACAGCCTCAAGCAGTAGTTGCATGTCGTAATCAAAACCAAGTGCCTCGGTGCATGTCACGATCGCGACAGAACCCCAAGTTTCCTTGGGGTTCTGAGCAATTACTTGATTCATGTGATTCGCTTTTTGGGATGGATTAGTAATCTTCCATGCCGCCGCCGTGAGCGGCGTGGTCATCCTTCTCAGGCTTGTCAGCAATGACGCACTCGGTCGTGAGAAATAACGCAGCAATGGATGCGGCGTTCTGCAGTGCTGAACGAGTGACCTTGGCAGCGTCAATAACGCCGATTGCGA
>JBAWVW010000172.1:0-1596 GCA_037147055.1 Actinomycetes bacterium | reverse complement strand
TTTCCTAAGAGAGTGCCCGAAACTGCGAAACCAGAAACGAAAGCAGTAGAGAAACCCGCTTGCTGAACCAGGCGCGCCGAGAGTGCGTCCCATACCCCTGGCATCACAACGCTTTCGCCTGCATTCAAACGAGCGCGCAGATTGCTTGAACGTTCCGTGCCACTCATAATGCCCGCCCGAGATCTTTCACGCCTTTACGGTATATGACGAAAGGTCATCTGGGGCAACACTTCATTTAGGTAGGCCGAGAACCCGTTCACCCAAGATGTTGCGCATCACATTGGATGTCCCGCCCATAATCGTGTAGCCAGGTCCATAGGCAAAACCCTGCGTGGTTTGATCCCACAATGTGGCCTCCGCCCCCAAGGTCTCCATCACGAACTGTGCCACGTCCCATTCGTGTTCGGTACAGAAACACTTTGTGGCAGCAGAAAAGCCCGCGGGCGCTTGTCGCAGTGTTTCGCGGATGACAAGTATTCGACCGATCTGATATTTCACTTCGAGACGAGCGATCTGCTGGCGCACGCGGGGATCAGTCGTGTCCGCTCTCTCACGAGCCATGACATAGAGCGCGTAATTGGAAACAAGGCGATCGATGCCACCACGCTCATGTTCAAGTTGGCGCATCGTTTGTTTGAAAGCATTTCCCTCAACGCCGACGAGGTTGATGGCGGGAACACGAACATCTGTAAAGAAAACTTCACAAAAATGACGGTTGGTTGTCATGTCCGTAATCGGACGTACTTCAATGCCTGGTGAATTCATCGGCACGATGATTTCACTGATTCCTGCATGTGGCGGACCATCATTAGACGTGCGACAGATGAGGTAGCAATAATCGGCGACGGCACCGAAACTGGTCCAAATCTTTTGACCATTGATGACCCAGTCGTCGCCATCAAGCACGGCCTGAGTTTTCAACGATGCCAAATCTGAACCGGCATTCGGCTCTGACATCCCGATGCACCATGTGGACGCACCAGTGAGAATGCTCGGGAGAAACTCGGCCTGTTGATCGGGGCGACCGTAGGTAATCAAAGTGGGGCCCATTTGTCGATCGGCAAACCACATTGAGCCAATCGGTGCGCCGACCTTGATGAGTTCTTCTCCGATGATCAGGCGCTCAATCGGAGGGCGACCGCCACCACCGAACTCTGTTGGCCACGTCAAACCGATCCAACCCAATTCGCCAAGTTCAAGTGCGAATTCCTTGGACCAGCCGTTGATCCATGAATCGTTCGCCCGCCCATAACGCTCAACAGCAGAGACGGCAACTGACCGAGCTTGTTCTCTGAGGCTTTGCTGTGCTGGCGTCCAGGTGAAATCCATTTACTTTTCTTTCATTCGGCTTATGACATTTTGCCTTATTCGGCGACAAAGGGCTCAACTCATGGCAAAGTCTGCCCCAAAAATGCCTTCAAGTCACATTCGCCCGAGAGCAAATGTCACAATGGAGCATGCTCGAGATTCACCCACGCTCGAAGGACTTTGATTGGGACCAAGAAATCCATCACATGATCTCTCCTCAGCGCGTCACATCTGAGCAGTGGTCGCAATACAACGAACTCGGATTCTTTGTCGTGGAGAACTTGCTGA
>JBAWVW010000171.1:0-1599 GCA_037147055.1 Actinomycetes bacterium | reverse complement strand
TTTTCCCCCACACTTGCAGGATAGTTCTGTGACGTTGGCTACCGACATCTGACCTGACGATTTCTGACTGAGCGTCAGATTTTTGTAACGCTCGGACTAAGGTTTGAAACGATATGGACCTCAACGAAACCGCCCAAGAATCGGCGTTCCGCTCCGAAGCCCGCACATGGCTTGAAGCCAACGTGCCAACATCTGCGCTACCTAGTTTTGACACTGCAGAGGGATTTGCACTCCACCGCGCATGGGAACAGAAACTTTACGACGGAGGATGGTCTGCTGTCTCGTGGCCAGTTGAATACGGCGGCCGCGACGCCGACTACATCATGTGGCTGATTTTTGAAGAGGAGTACTACCGCAGCGGTGCTCCAGGTCGGGTCAATCAGAACGGGATCTTTCTTCTCGGTCCCACCATCATGGAGGTGGGGACGCAAGCACAAAAAACAAAGTTCCTTCCATCTATGGCATCATCAGAAATCGTTTGGGCACAAGCATGGAGTGAACCCAATGCTGGAAGCGATATGGCCAGCATTCGCAGTAAGGCCACCCGTGACGGCGACGAATGGGTTCTTAATGGTCAAAAGATTTGGGCCAGTCGTGCGGTATGGGCCGATTGGTGTTTTGGCATCTTTCGCACGGACCCCACTGCCGAACGACATCGAGGATTGACATTTATTTTGTGTCCCCTTAACCTGCCCGGGATCACAGTGCGACCAATCGCACAACTTGATGGCGACACCGGTTTCGCTGAAATCTTTTTTGACGAAGTACGCGTTCCCGTGGCGAACACTCTGGGTGAAGAAAATAAAGGTTGGGCTGTCGCAATGGCTACCGCTGGGTTTGAACGCGGCGTCAGTCTTCGCAGTCCAGCACGCTTCACCGAGGCTGTGAAGCGACTTATTCATCTCTGGAAAACTTATGGCGATCCCACTGATACTGCACTTTCGGATGCAGTTGCTGATGCGTGGATGCAAGCCGAGGGATACCGACTGCACACGTATCAAACAGTGACGGGCATGTTGGATGGGCGCACTATTGGTGCCGAAGCAAGTCTGAACAAGATCTTTTGGAGTGAGATGGATGTTCGGATCCACGAAATAGCTTTACAAATCCTTGGTCCTGAAGCCGAACGCATGGAGGGACCATCCGAGAGATGGGTGGACGGTTTCCTCTTCTCGCTGAGTGGTCCGATCTACGCCGGAACAAACGAAATTCAACGCAACATCATCGCCGACCGAGTTTTGCAATTACCAAAAGGCATGTGACCCATGAAGTTTTCCTTTACTCAAGACCAGCGCCTCTTCGCCGAGGGACTGCGCGACTTACTGAGTAAACAATGCACCCCGACCCACGTACGTGAGGCGTGGGAAAACCACGCTGGCCATCTCCCAGATCTCTGGTCACGCCTCGCTGAGATGGGCGTGTTGTCAATGTTGGTACCCGAATCGCAAGGCGGGATGGGTGGCACCTTGATTGACGCGGTGTTGCTATTCCAGGAACTTGGCCGCGCTGCTGTACCAGGACCAGTGCTTGAGCACATGGCTGTCGCTGCACCGGCTCTTGCTCACACGCAATGGGCACACGCACTCAATGACGGCACCA
>JBAWVW010000170.1:0-1611 GCA_037147055.1 Actinomycetes bacterium | reverse complement strand
TTGATTGACAAAGAAGGTGGCGCATCAGCCCCCTCACTCAGTGCCGCCACGGCAGCACCTGCAGTCGGGCACATCACCGATGCGTCGGCTGACAAACCAACTGTTCGCAAGATTGAGGGACCTGCCGCCGAACCGCTCAACCTTCAGGCCTTGGCTGGCGGAGCAATGCTGAAGCGCTTATTACCTATCGCCGGTGCATTTCTTGGAATCTTCATGTTCTTCGGTCGTCGTCGACGTCGACGCCAGAGTTGAACACCGAATACAACGCCACTGCCCACGACCGCGACCTCGTTCGTCAACTTCTCGGGCGCGAACCCAATGGTCAATTCGCCGTCGTCGTGCGTGATCGTGATGGCATGCCGAGTGTCATTAAAAATACCCCGTTCCTTGATGATGGCACCCCGATGCCCACTCGCTACTGGCTATGTTCGCCTAACATTCTGGTTGCCGTGAGTCGCCTTGAAGCCGCAGGCGGTGTCAACCAATCTGAAGCCGAAGTTGACTCCGAAGAACTTGAAGACGCCCATCGTCGCTATCAAGCAGAACGCGATGCAGATATTCCTGGTGACCATGTAGGCCCGCGACCCTCGGGAGGCGTGGCCGGAACACGCACGGGAGTGAAATGCTTGCACGCGCATTACGCCTGGCATCTTGCTGGTGGCGATGACCCAGTTGGTCGCTGGGTTGCTGCTCGTCTTGAGGTTGACTTATGACTCACTCAGCGAACGACATCGTTGCCGCTATTGACATCGGAACCAATTCAACGAATCTGCGAATCGTCTCGCGAGTGAGCGGCATTGTTGATTCTCGAGTCACCGTTACTCGTCTCGGACAAAATGTCGATCAAAACCGCTCGTTGAGCGAGGACGCAATGCAGCGAGTTATATCTTGTCTCGCTGACTATCGCCAAGTACTTGATACTTACGGTTCATACGCACTGCGCGTTGTGGCATCAAGCGCCTGTCGTGATGCCAGCAATCGCGAAGATTTTTTCACTCGCGTGGAGAACACCATTGGTGTTCAACCAGAATTATTGAGTGGCCAAGACGAGGGTCGTCTGGCATATCAAGGATGCGTCAGCAACCTTGCACTTGATCCAGTCGGTCATCTGATTATTGATATCGGCGGGGGCTCAACAGAGATCATGCTCGGCACAACGCAACTTGATATCGCCCGCAGTATCGACGTCGGTGCCGTGCGTATCACCGAACGTCATCTCCGCCGTGACCCACCAGCACCCGAAGAACTTCTCAATGCCATCGGTGAGGTGCAAGACCTCTTTGAAGATTTGCTCCGCGAATTTCCAGACATGGCGCGAGCACCACAAATCATCGGTACGGCAGGAACGATTGTCACGGTCGCTGCCGTGGAGATTGGTCAGAGGGTCTTTGACCCTGCTGGGCTACATTCTTTTCACCTCACGCGTTCAGCCATTGAGGATGTCTTTCGCACCTTGGCCACTGAATCTTTATCGGATCGTACCCACAACCCTGGTCTGCCACGAGATCGCGCTGATGTCATTGTCGGAGGTTGCTGTGTGTTGGTGGCCCTAATGCGATCTTTAGATGCTGACGAAATGATCGTCTCTGCGTACAACATCCTTGATGGAGT
>JBAWVW010000169.1:0-1654 GCA_037147055.1 Actinomycetes bacterium | reverse complement strand
ATCGAGAGGCCGGGAGTCATTGTCGTCGAGTTTGACGAGATCATCACCACTGCTGCTCATGATCATCTACCTTACGGCAAAGGATGTGGATGAACTGTCGGTTGCAATAGAGCATCCGTCCCACCGTCAACGAATAAAACTTGGCCGACAATAAATGAGGCCTCTGAGGACAACAAAAACGCGATCGCCGAGGCAATCTCATCCGCCCGACCCCAACGGCCCCGCGGAATCGGAATCATTTTCAAACGCTCCGCCATGACTGGCACATCTAGTAAGGGTCGAGTCATTGCAGTATCAATGACCCCTGGAGCAACCGCATTGAGGCGAATACCTGATTGCATCCACTCATTCGATTTCATCCGCACCCAGAAAGCGATCGCTAATTTGCCGGCAGGGTATGGAATGTACGTGTCACCGACTCCATACTTGGCCACTGTCGTCTCTTCATCATCGTTGAGAAAGCCCAGAGCATCTTCAATCGAGAGGCCGGGAGTCATTGTCGTCGAGTTTGACGAGATCATCACCACTGCTGGGTCGGCCCCCTTCTCAAGCACCGAACGTAAGCCATTGACGAGTGCCATGGTGCCATAAAAATTCACTCGCACTTTCAGTTCATTTGATGCTGGGTTGCTCACTCCGGCACAAGGGACCAAACCGTCGAGGACACCTCCACACAAAGCAATGACCTCATCCACAATTCGTTGACGCTCGGCCACTTTGGAGATGTCACCGCAGACATCGGCATTGCGCAAATCAACTCCAATAACTTTGTGACCTAAGGATTCCAACTTGGCCTTCGTCGCCGCACCGATACCTGATGCCGTACCTGTGACGCAAATAGTTCCCATGTTCATCCCCCAAAACCGTTGACCACATTCTGTCAGATTGCATCGGTGACGCAAAGCCCATTACGGTCGCACTATGAAATCAATTGTCTGTCGAAAATTCGCACCGCTGAACCAATTGCAACTCCAAGAATTGCCTGATCTAGAACTGCCTGCAGGTTACGTACGAATCGCCATCACAGCCTGCGGAGTAAACTTTGTTGACGCACTCATGGTTCAAGGAAAGTATCAAATCAGGCCACAAACGCCGTTTGTTCCTGGATCAGAGGCGGTTGGCAGAATTATTGAGATTGCCCCCGACGTCGCAGATCTCAAAATTGGTGACCGAGTTTTTGCCAACCTCTTCGGCGGATTCAGTTCGCAGGCCGTGGTTCCGGCGCGACGTCTGACGAGATTGCCAGACATTCTTACTGATGGGCAAGCGGCCACCTTTATGCAAAGTTATCTCACTGGCTGGTTTGCTCTCGTTGAACGTGCTCATGTTCAAGCCGACCGATGCCTTTTGGTCCTTGGCGCTGGCAGTGGCGTCGGTCTTGGCGCGGTTGATGTTGCTCAGGCTTTGGGAGTGCGCGTGATTGCTGCCGCCTCGACGCAAGAAAAACGTGACCTTGCTCAAGAACGAGGCGCCTTCGCAACTATTGATTCAACATTGCCCGCCAACGAGGTCAAAGAAGAAGCCAAGCGACTCTCTGGCGGAGGCGTTGATTATCTCTACGACCCAGTCGGGGGAGAACTTGGCGAAACCTGTCTGCGCGCCCTCACTGACGACGGTCAGTATTTAGTGATTGGCTTTGTGGCTGGTATTCCAA
>JBAWVW010000168.1:0-1734 GCA_037147055.1 Actinomycetes bacterium | reverse complement strand
CCCCGGAAGTATCCCGGTCCAGCCTGTGCACCAATTCCAGAAAACGCAGCAGCGGGCGCTGCGCCCGCAGTTGCTCGATCACCCCGAAGCTCACACCGCTGCCACCGTGCACCGCCATCCCCGAAGGCTTGTTCAGCGCAATGATGGCGTCGTCTTCAAACAGGATGGCTTCCTCGAGCTTCGGATCCGGTGGCGGCTCGTACTGCTTGCGTTCGGCCAGTCGCAGCGGCGGCAGCCGCAGTTCGTCACCCGCTTCCAGCCTGTATTCCGGCTTCGCGCGTCCCTTGTTGACCCTGACCTCGCCGCTGCGCAAGACACGATAGACGTGGCTTTTCGGCACACCTTTAAGTATCTTAAGCAGGTAGTTATCGATCCGCTGACCGGCGTCTTCCTCCCCGACTTGATGTCGGGAGACGACATTTTTGCCTAAATCCTTCATTTTGCTTATACTAAAAGCCGGTTGACAGTTGATCGGACGGTTCCAAGTATGCCGTCCCGAGCCGGAAATGGCGCGCAATTTTAACGCTGCGACGCCCGGCAAGATGGCCCAGCGCCAAGTATCTGTTCATCGAAGGCGATCGATAGACCCCCGGATAAACGTGCCGTTGGTCCCAGTACTCGGTTGCGGCAGCACAATGGTTAACATGGCTCACCAATGAAAGTAGCGATGGTAGTTGAATTGCGCGCTCAAGATACACGATAGTTTTATTGCAGCAGCGGTACCGGCGGTGGCGACAATCGCTCCGCTACATGACGCTGCAGCATGACGAATTCTAACGGCAAATAGCAAAAGCCATTTAAATACGGGTCATCACGTCTCACAAAACGATCTGGTAAAAGAATGTTGCTGCGTCTGCGCAAAGACTTTGCGCCGGCAGTTTGCCCATCCCGTGTCTGAGCGCGGGAGAAGAAAATAATGAAACGCATGTTGTTTAACGCGACGCAGGCCGAAGAGCTGCGCGTCGCTATAGTAGATGGTCAGAAGCTACTCGACCTCGATATCGAATCAGCCAACAAAGAGCAGCGCAAGAGCAATATTTACAAGGGCGTTATCAATAGCATCGCCCCCAGTCTTGAAGCCTGTTTCGTTGACTACGGTGCCGAACGCAGTGGTTTCCTGCCATTCAAAGAAGTCAACCGCGCCTATTTCAAGGCGGGCGTCGACGTCAACAAGGCGCGGATTCAGGATGCGCTGAAAGAAGGCCAGGAAGTTCTCGTTCAGGTTGACAAGGATGAGCGCGGCAACAAAGGCGCTGCACTCACCACCTTCATCAGCCTCGCCGGCCGCTATATCGTCCTCATGCCGAACAATCCGCGCGGTGGCGGTGTCTCGCGCCGCGTTGAAGGCGAGGATCGTGCCGAATTGCGTGAGGCCGTCGATCAGCTCGAAGTGCCGCAGGGCATGAGCGTGATTGCGCGCACCGCCGGTATCGGTCGCGATGCCGAAGAGCTCAAATGGGACCTGACCCGTCTCGTCGATCTGTGGAATGCCATCGACGAGGCCGGCTCGAAAGACGTGCTGAAAGTCTACGGCACCCGCCTGCTCTATTCAGAAAACGACCTGGTCTCGCGCGTGATCCGCGACCACTTCCATCAGGATATTGGCGAAATTCTCGTCGATACCGACGAAGTCTACGAACAGGCTCGTATCTATATGAACAACATCATGCCGCAGTATGTCGGTAGGGTGAAGCTCTACAGCGACGATGTGCCGTTGTTTTCGCGCTTTCAGAT
>JBAWVW010000167.1:0-1746 GCA_037147055.1 Actinomycetes bacterium | reverse complement strand
GTGCTGGTGACCCGCGTTGCAAGATCATGATCTGCATGCTGATGACGAGTCCAGACGCTGGACCGCATCGTCGCCATTCACAGATTCTTGTACCAATGGATACGCCTGGAGTTGAAATTCTTGGTCCGATGGAAGTCTTTGGCGAAGATGACGCGCCGCACGGCCACATGCATCTGCGTTTTACGAATGTGCGAGTGCCAGCTGACAATATGTTGTTGGGTGAGGGACGGGGCTTTGAGATTTCTCAGGTGCGTCTCGGACCTGGTCGAATTCACCACTGCATGCGTTCGATCGGTGCTGGTGAGCGAGCGCTGGAATTGATGATTCGTCGTGGACTCAGTCGCGAGGCTTTTGGTAAGCCGATCGCTCGGCTTGGAAAGAATACTGAGGTCATCGCTAAAGCACGTATTGAACTTGAAGCCTGTCGTTTGATGGTGTTGCGCGCCGCCAAGGCCATGGACACTATGGGTAATGCAGAAGCTCGCGTTTGGGTGAGTGCGGTCAAGGCCATGGTCCCGATTCGTGTGTGCGAAATCATTGACGAAGCGATTCAAGTCCATGGGGCAACTGGTGTGTCGCAGTGGACTCCGTTGGCTCGCTTGTATGCCGGTCAGCGGACATTGCGTTTAGCTGATGGTCCCGATGAAGTGCATTGGCATGTCGTTGGGCGTGCTGAAATTGCGCGTTATGAAGGTGAAGATAACGACACGACTCGCGCAGCACGAGAATCATCGGGTGGCCACTGATGACAAGCGCACCCGTGATCATCAGTAAAGAGATCAATGCCACTCCGCAAGCCGTATGGGCACTGGTCAGTGATCTTCCTCGGATGGGAGAATGGTCTCCCGAAAATCAAGGTGGGGAATGGGTCAAAGGTGCCACGGGTCCCGCTGTCGGAGCGCGATTCAAGGGTCATAACTCAAGTGGTACGAAGAGTTGGAACACCACAGTGAAGGTTTTTGAGTATGTGCCTGGTAGCAAGATTGTGTTTTCGCTGATGGTCGGTGGTTCACGTTGGTGTGACTGGGTGTGGGAAGTGTCACCGTCGGCAAACGGAACGTTAGTCACTCATTCGTGGATTGATCGTCGCAGTAAGTTCGCTGATTTTTTAGGTAAAAAAGTGAGTGGGGTTGTGGACCGTGGCGCACACAATCGTAAAAACATGCAAGTCACTGTGGACTCTCTGGCGACAGCAGTCCATGGAAGTTGAAATGATTGTGGAGATCCCACAAGGGTCTCGCAATAAATACGAAATGGATCATGAGACTGGCGCAATTTGGCTTGATCGAACTTTGTTCACAGCCACTCAATACCCGCTTGATTATGGATTCTTTCCTCATACTTTGGGGGAAGACGGTGATCCGCTCGATGCATTGGTGTGGCTGAGTCAGCCAACTTTTCCAGGATGCCATGTGTATGTTCGTCCTGTGGCCGTGTTCTGGATGGAAGACGAAGCCGGTGGGGATGCAAAAGTGCTATGCGTTCCTTCGCATGATCCGCGCTTCGTTCAGTATGCAGACATCAATGATTTGCCCCCGCATTTACTTGCTGAAGTCGGAAACTTCTTTGAGGTCTACAAGTTGATTGAGCCGAACAAACAGACAACCGTGCGTGGCTGGGAGGGTCGTGAAGCGGCCGAGAAGGAAATATCTGCGGCCTTCACCCGCCACACATCTCACTGAGCGGTAATAGTCAGAGGCTTGTGATGAGAGTTGCGATGCTCAGCACGCACAAAACCATTGCGGG
>JBAWVW010000166.1:0-1759 GCA_037147055.1 Actinomycetes bacterium | reverse complement strand
GATCGTTCATCGTCGGGGGCGATCACCGTGACAAGCAGCGGCGCATTCGCAGGCAGCGCAAACGGCTCGTCGAGGACGATGTGCTTGCCGTCGTAGTGGGCGTTGAGGACTGCGGTTGGCATGGCGGACGGTTACTCCTGTGTGCGCACCGAGGCAAGAGCGGATCTGCTCTGCCGGAAGAACCACGCCAGCAGGCTGAGCACGGCGCTGAGGAGCAGGCAGGTGACGATGGGGAAGTAATACGTCGAATTGCCCTTGTGCACCGTGATGTCGCCCGGCAGCCGCCCGAGCCCGCCCAGCCCGCCGGTCTTCCAAATCACCGCGCCGAGAAACGAAGTAAGCCGCCCACTTCATTGAATGGCACTGGCGGCAATCACCAGCACGATGCCGATGATGGTCGTTCACGGGAGAATCAATTCGAAAATTGGTCAGATGGTCACAGTTGCTCAGTAATTGATAATTGGAACACACGATAAGCCAAATAACCCAAAAACCGACGCTAGGTCAGATGTCCCGCTCGTCCAGATTTTGGCTTTGCGTAGGTTTTTTATGTGTATCTACGTCACGTAATTCCCGGCCTTCCTTGCGAAATTTTTCTACCATCATCCGCTCGATTTGCTCGAACATTGCAAATGGTTGCTTCGCCAAAACTTCAAAAAGATAAGCTCGCCGCTGCTCTCGTGGCAGTGAAAGCACCTCATCGTGTGGAAGCCACGTGTCTACGGCATGCCCTTGGAAGATCTTTTTCAATTTACGCGCGTCGCGAAATGAGATGGGAGTCTTAAGATCGAAACGAATGTAAAGGTAGGTATCAACAGGGATGGAAATGAGCAGAAATAACACCGGAAATAACACAATCCAACCGACAACCGTTGCCGCATTATCCGAAATAATCAGCCTGGCACCTTCGTAAATACCGTAACCGGATAAGCCTCCGCCAAGCAGGCAGCAAATTTGCCAGGCGAGATCGTAGGAGTGTTTGTATTTAATCGAGGCCATATTAAGTGTTATGATCTTGCCGCATTAAGATAATCAAAGTTAGCTCCATTGGAAGTTCTCGTGGCCAGTCGGTAGCTCGAACGACGCACGAAGAGCAGAATCGGTGCCGAATGTCTCAGATAGCAACTGGCTGATATCCGTGTGCAATCGGATCTTGAGTGCGGCGGGTGCGACGCGAAGCCACTCAACATAACGTTGGTCTGGGAAGATCCGCTTGCCGATATTGAAATCAAAGGAGGACGTGGGTGAGATGCCGAGTGGATTTTCAACGTTGGGTGGAATGATCAGAACACGAGTGCCCTCCGCGCTGCTATGAGCGATGAACTTATGGCGCAAGTCGAGCAATCTTTGGTGGCGTACCGTCATCTCCGAGTCGCCGAAGTCTGGATAAGCCGGGTAGTCGCCTTGGATGCAACCGACGCCGTAATTTTCGGTGAATGGTCGGCCATACGAGACGACCATCGAAGCAAAGAGATGCTGATTAAGCTCCGCGGGTGCGCCGCCAAGAATCATGTCCGCTGCGTGGATTGAGTCAGCCATATCAGATAGCGCGCTGATGAGACGAACAAGCTTCTTTTGCTGCTTTCTTTTGGTTGGCATTAGCGAGAGTCGCCGCCATTTAACACAGCGAGGCGGTATTTGAAAAATTTTTAGTTCCCGGAGAAGGACGACTGATCTGGTGCGACGACTGCCTTTTGAAGTGCTACGCCAGCCCACCGAGCGCGCCGGTGCTGTCGCCGACGAAGGGGACGCGCACGTC
>JBAWVW010000165.1:0-1772 GCA_037147055.1 Actinomycetes bacterium | reverse complement strand
AAGGTTGGCTTCTAGCGCACTGCAAAGACCTGCGAATTTCGAATCATAAATTTCTTTGACTAAAGAACTGTTCGCTGATGATGTGTCATTCACCCTGATTTGTCGAGCCCATGTAACTTGCTTCCAAAAATTGGCGTTGGTTCTGCAGTTCTTGCGTGGAGCCCGAGAACGTCAATTCTCCATGGTTTAAAACATACCCTCGGCTTGCAAAGTTAAGGGCCACATCGACATGCTGCTCTACGAGCAAGACTCCAACGCCACGGTCCGCTACAAAACGAGAAAGCACTGGCAGCATCTGCTGGAAAATGATCGGGGCAAGACCCAAACTCATTTCATCAATCATCATCAATTTCGGATCGGCAATAAATCGGCAGCCGAGCGAAAGCATTTGCTGTTCCCCGCCCGACAGCAAGCCAGCTTTACGATCAAGTAACGCCCCCAGCGCCGGCAAATACTCCAGGATGTCCAGCACTGATACCGAACCACTCTTGCGCTGATACAAACGCAAATTCTCTGCCACTGTTAGTTGAAAGAAGATTCCGCGGTTCTCAGGAAGCAGAGATAAGCCTTGTTGGATTATTCGATGGGTTGGCCAATCATTGACCCTTTTGCCCGATACAGAGATATCGCCGCCGATCTCAGGAATCAAACCAGCGATGGTGTGCAACAAGGTTGTCTTTCCCGCACCGTTGGCACCGAGGAGAGCCACTATCTCGCCGCTGTCAACATAGATATTTGCGTTGCGCACTACCGAAATACCGCCGTATCCCGCGGTCAACGATTCAACCGACAAAAGTGTCATCATCCCACCTCGCTCGGAGCGCCCAAGTAAGCCTCAATCACGGCGGGATTCGAGCGAATTTCGTCAGGTGTTCCTGAGGCGATAACGCAACCAAAATCCAGAACAAAGATGCGGTCACAAACCTGGAGAACCAAGTCCATGTCGTGATCAACCAGGAGAATTGACACGCCAGTTCGGGAAATATCAATGATTTGTCGGCCAAGGGTCCCGGTTTCAGATGAACTCAATCCCGCCGCGGGTTCATCCAACATCAACAGAGACGGCTCGGCAACTAACGCTCGCGCAACGCCAAGCAATTTTTGCTGGCCGAGTGAAAGTTCGGAAGTTTCCTTCTTAGTACTCACGTCAAGACCCACTGCTTCCAAGGCTCGACTGACATGGCGCTCGCGCTTGTTCAGGACTGGGAAAACAAGATCGCGCAAAGTGCCAGTCACGGTCGAACCCTCGATGGCGACAAGGAGATTATCGGTAATAGAAATATCGTTGAAGAGTTCAACCGATTGCCAGGTTCGCCTCAATCCGCGTCGTGCGATTATGTGCGGTGTCAATCCCCGCAATGACTGATGTTTGAAAACGACCTCACCTTGTGCTGGAGTAAACCCAGTCACCGCATCAATAAATGTTGTTTTACCTGCACCATTCGGACCTATCAAGCCGACGATTTCGCCCTGTCGAACCGACAGGTTGGCGTCATTCAAGGCCACCAGTCCCCCGTACCTAACGCTTAATCCTGATATTTCAAGAACAACATCTGCGTTGTCAAAGTCAGGACGAGGCTCAGGCAAATACTCCGAGGGTAATTTTGGAATCAACTCTTGGCGCGTTTCCTGATCCTTTTGCACCTTGACTGATTTAGCCAACTTGCGTTGTCGCGACTTAGCAAAATCCTCCGCTGTTTTACCAGCTACTCCTTGCGGATTGAATATCGCCGTCGTCACCAAGCCCACACCAGCCAACAACGCATAACTCT
>JBAWVW010000164.1:0-1788 GCA_037147055.1 Actinomycetes bacterium | reverse complement strand
GTCAGAGGCTTGTGATGAGAGTTGCGATGCTCAGCACGCACAAAACCATTGCGGGAGCGGTGCCTTTTAAGGCGTCCCGCACGCGTAGGTGGAACCAAATAGCCAACAAGAAGTAAATGCTCAGGCAGAGAGCGGCGTAGACCCGCAGCCCTTCGTTAGAGAAACCGATGAGTAGTCCGAGAGCGCCAGCAATCTTGGCAACCCCTAGGGCGGGGATGATACGTAAGGGCACTTTGAGGTGTGTCATACTTTCCACTATTTGGGGCTTCAGGGTGAAGTCTGCGTATGCGGAAGCTAGACAAATTGCTGCTAGAAGAATTGAAAGAATATGACTGGTGAGATCCATGAGAAGAACTTATCAGACATAAAACAGTAAAGTTTTTTCATATGGAATGAGGGGGAATGGGAACACAACAAGAAGCCAACAAACTCGTCGCTGAAGCGCATTGGAATTCGATGTATGCCAAAGATTGGAGTGATGTCGCGCAACGATTCGCTGATGACGCGGAATATATGGACGTTGGAGCAGTCCCGCCAGTAGTCGGCGGTGACGAAATCGCCGAACGTTTACGACTTGGTCTTGGGCCGACAGAAAAGATGGTCCATCAACCAGGAAATGTTTTGGCTGAGGGCGACATCGTGATCACTGAGCATAAAGAGGTATGGCATTTCCATACGGGCGAAGTGATCGTTCATCCATTCACCTCCGTGATGGAAATTCGTGATGGAAAGATCTGCCGTTGGCACGACTACTCACACCTAGGTAACTTGCTGGATAACGCTCCACGATGGTGGCTGGAGTACATCATGAGTGGTGGGACCACCCCGATTCCGAAATGATCAGAGAAGTTTGCGGAAGAGCTTCGCTTTTTTGGCTGTGTACGGCGGGTAGGCAAGTGAAGGATCAAGTTTGGTGCCTCGATTGAGAACAGGCTTCATGTGCTGGAACAAACGCACGCCCGACTTGCCGTGATAGCCGCCCATACCGCTTTCACCGATTCCACCAAATGGCAAGTGTGGGCTGGTGAGGTGCATCAAGGTTCCATTGACCGTCACTCCGCCTGCCGTCGTACGCGCTAACACTTCATTGACAACTGATTTGTTTTCGGCGAACACATATAACGCCAACGGATGTGGGCGGGCAGTGATGAAGTCAATGGCTTGCTGTGTTGAGGTGACTGAGAGAACGGGCAACAAGGGCCCGAAGATTTCTTCATTCATCAGAGCCGAGCTCATGTCGACGTCAGCCAATACCGTTGGAGCAACGTAACGGCTCTCGGCATTGGTCTCGCCTCCGATGACGACCTTGCCACCATTCATCAATGACTTCAAGCGATCAAAGTGACGTGGCGAAACGATGCGTCCGTAGCTTTCGCTTGTTTGCGGGTCGGCCCCGAAGAAATCGGTGATCGCTTTGCCGAGTTCGTCTAAGAAAGGCTGCCGAACTTTTTCGTTGACCAAGATGTAGTCGGGGGCAACGCAGGTCTGACCGGCATTGAGCCACTTACCCCAAGCAATGCGGCGAGCAGTGACATGAATGTTGGCTGACTCATCAATGATGACAGGGCTCTTCCCGCCAAGTTCAAGCGTGACTGGTGTGAGGTTGTTGGCTGCGGCAGCCATCACAATGCGGCCAACGGTTCCGTTGCCGGTGTAGAAGATGTGATCAAAATGTTGAGCGAGTAATGCGGTCGTCTCGGGCACTCCACCTTCGACAAGGGTGATTGCCTTCTGATCGAGATATTTCGGTACAAGGCGTGCCAACACTGCTGAGGTGGCGGCAGAAAC
>JBAWVW010000163.1:0-1804 GCA_037147055.1 Actinomycetes bacterium | reverse complement strand
CAACCGTAGACGCAAAACTCTCTAGCCTCCTAATGGTGAGTCTTGTATCAGGAATTCGAGTCGGTGTTCAATTACCCGAGGTGGAACGTGAGGTCCGTTGGCCGGAATATGTCGCCATGTCGCAGGCTGCCGAAGAGGTCGGATTTGATTCCATGTGGGCTGGCGATCACCTCATCTATCGTGACGCTGGACAACCAGAGCGCGGTCCATGGGAGGCGTGGACACTGCTATCGGCGTTAGCCAGTGTGACAACCACGATTGAACTCGGACCCCTTGTCGCCTGCCTCGGTTTTCATCCTCCGGCCGTCATTGCCAAGATGGCAGCCAATGTTGATGAGGTCAGTAATGGGCGATTAATTCTGGGTGTTGGTGCGGGGTGGAACCAACCAGAGTTCACGGCTTTTGATATTCCCTTTGATCGGCGAGGCGCGCGATTCGAAGAAGCATTCAAGATCGTTCAGACATTGACATCAGGTGAGCGATGCACATTTCTCGGCGACTTCAACCAAGTGCACGATGCAGTGCTTCTGCCAACGCCACTGCGTTCAATACCGCTGATGATTGGTTCGATCGGTGAGCGAGTCCTGCGCGCATCACTGCCGAAGGTGCAGTGGTGGAACACATGGTTTGATTGGTACGCCAATAATGCCGACGGATTCGATGCCCTCAATCAACGCATTTCAAAAATCGCCACCGAAGTTGGGCGTGACGACAAGACACTACTGCGGAGCGCATGCCTACTTGTCGTGACAGATGATTCAGCGGGTGAACGACCAGTCCCCACCGATTACCACGCCGCCACACTCGGTAATGTCCGCCAACAGATTATTGAGTTACGAGACGCAGGTGCTGATGAAGTGATCCTGGTGTCTGATCCAATCAACGAATGGTCAATTCGAATATTGGCTGAAGTTCTCCGCTGAACAACAACTACGCGGGTCTATGCAATACCGCATTCGTAACAGTCACGATGATCGCTTCGCCATCAACCACGGCGACCCCGTCGGCGACGACTGAATATCGAGCATGTTCATGGGTATATTTCTCATCACATGGCGCCCATGTCAGAGTGACTAGTTGATTGCTGACAACGTTAGCTAGAGGTGTACGTCCTGTTTGCTCAAAACGTAGTGTCGCTCCGTCGATCATTGGCCGCAATGCCACGACATGCGAACGCTCACCATTATGAGTAACGAGATACACGAACTCTCTGCCCAGGAGATGTTCTAATAATGCGTCGGGAACAATCTTGACGCTCAACGGTGGCTACCCCACGAATCCCAATGGGTCATAGCGTCTGACGGCAAACGATGTGCTGGCTTGAAATCATCACCCGTGTAATAGGCCACGGGGAACAACACGGTTTGAGTCCAATCATCAGGAATGCCCAACAATTCAGAAATCGCTTGTTCTTGAAATAGGTGAATCGTTGTCCACGCAGTTCCGAGTCCGCGCGAACGCAACGCCAACATGAAACTCCATGCCGCAGGGAGGATCGACCCATATGTGCTGGCCTGTGCAATCACCATCGGCACCGACTCGACTCGGCCGCGCACGCAGGCGATCACGAAGACTGGCACTTGCTCAAGAATCTCGCCGAGGTAACCAGCTGACTCCATCACCTTGGGCATCACATGTTCACGCGGATCACCTGGCTCAAGAGGTGGTGGATAACCCGAGCCCGCCATCATTGCTCCACCACTGCGATACGCGTCGGCGATGAATTTCTTTTTCGCTGGATCAGTAATCACCACGAAGGCCCAGTTCTGCGCATTGGTTCCCGTTGGGGCTTGCATGGCGATAT
>JBAWVW010000162.1:0-1821 GCA_037147055.1 Actinomycetes bacterium | reverse complement strand
ATTGCCGCAGCCAACTTCATTCCTTCGGTGATGTCAGTTGCGTGAGCATCAAGAGCACCCCTAAAGATTCCTGGGAATGCCAAGACATTGTTGATTTGATTCGGATAGTCACTACGACCAGTCGCCATCACAGCTGCCAAACCGTCACATTGCTCGGGACGGATTTCAGGATTCGGGTTAGCCATCGCAAACACGATCGGACTTTTGGCCATGGAACGAACATCGGCAGCCGTAATCAGGTCTGGTCCACTCACGCCAACAAAGACGTCTGAGCCCTTCATCATGTCACTGATTGTTCCCATGCGACGCGAGCGGTTGGTGTTATTAGCAAACCATTCCTTCGCCGAGTTCATCTCACTTCGACCTGAGTAAATCGCACCAATGCGGTCACAACCGATGACGTCGCCCACACCAGCGTTCAACAAAATCTTTCCAATCGCCACACCAGCAGCGCCAACTCCGGCAATAACGACAGTGAGATCTTCCATCTTCTTACCCGTGATCTTGAGTGAATTCCATAACGCCGCCAAAGTCACGACAGCGGTGCCGTGTTGATCATCATGAAAGACGGGAATATCAAGACTGGCGCGCAAACGCTCTTCAATCTCAAAACATTCTGGCGCCTTGATGTCTTCTAGGTTGATGCCACCAAAAGTCGGGGCAATTCGCTGAACAAAGTCCACGACTTCATCAGCGGTTCGCGCATGAATGCAGATCGGAAAACCATCAATGCCGCCGAACTCTTTGAACAGCAAGGCTTTGCCTTCCATCACCGGCATCGCGCCTTCGGGACCAATATCGCCCAAGCCCAAGACCGCGGTGCCGTTACTCACAATCGCTACTGAGTTTTTGCGAATGGTGTAATCGTGCGAAAGGCCAGGGTCTTTTTCAATGGCGGTGCAGATCCGAGCCACGCCTGGGGTGTAAGCCATCGACAAATCATCACGGTCATTGACTGGAACAGTTGAGCGAACTTCAATCTTGCCGGCCTCGTGCATCTTGAAGGTGCGGTCCCACCAATCAAGAAGAGTCACGCCTGAGAGTTTGCGGACGGCTTCAACAATGCGACCTTGATGCTCTTCGTCACGACACAGAACTACCAAACTTCGGCGAAGTACCGGACCCCGAACATCGAAACCATCAAGTGCGCCGATATTTCCACCGGCTTCCCCGATGGCAGTACATAGGCGCCCAAGCGTGCCTGGAACATTATCTAGTTGACAGTCAAGAGCGATGGAGAAGGCGGCGTTCGGTTTGATACTCACAAAGGGTAAACACTAGAACACCACCAACTAAAACTTGCTCTTTTGGCACTTATTCTTTAGGCTGAAGTCATGCGCATTACCTACCCACGTCTTTTAATTGCAACCATGGCACTTTCATTCGTCGCTGTTGCTTGTGGAGGCGGAGGAGATGCGATGGGCGGCAATAGCGGTACACGACTCACTGACGAAGCATTTTGCGCTAAAATCGCGGCATTAAACGACCAAACTTCAGGTGATAATTCAAGTCCGCAGGCAATGTTGGATTCGCTTAAGGTCATACAGGAGATGGCGAAAGTGGCACCCACCGCTGAATTGCAACAGGCACTCGAGGCATACACCCCATTGCTTGAGGAGATGTCAAAGTTGGATCAAAATGATCCCGAGGCCCTCTCAACTATCATCGGCAAAATGGTGACCCCAGAACTAACTGCTGCTGGAAAAGTTCTGAGTGCTTACACCACAGATGTCTGTGGAATTGAAGATGGCAGTGCTTCATCTTCGCCTCCGACAAGTTAAACCTATTCGCCCGTAATTTCCTTACGGAGTTCACGCTTCA
>JBAWVW010000161.1:0-1825 GCA_037147055.1 Actinomycetes bacterium | reverse complement strand
ATGTGGTGTTGCACGAGTTATCAACGCAAACTGGATCACTTGAAGACGCATTCTTAGAAGTCACCGCCGATGCGGTGCAATATCACGGTCATTCTGAGACCCAGTCGAACGGAGTTGCATCATGATTGCACTTATTCGGAGTGAGTGGCTCAAGTTACGTACGGTTCGCTCAAATATCATCATGGCATGTTTTGCTGTCATCTTGCCCCTAGCGATCACCTTGCTGACAACGGCATTTTTCAATGTCCGTGATGTTGATGACAGAGTCGTTTCTTCGGTTTTGTTAGGAAGTGGATCGCTGAGTGTTTTACTTTTCGGAATTATTGGAGTGTTAGCCATCACTCAGGAATATTCACAAGGAACAATTCGACTCACATTGGCGGCAAATCCTCGTCGAACCCGAGTTTATGCGGCTAAAGGTATTGTGCTCGCGCTCTTGTCGGGTGGACTTACCGCGTTTGTTATCTTGGTTGGCAACACTGCGGGCGAAGCAATATTGGATTCACGCGGAGCTCTTGGCAAATTATCAAATGACAAAATGGGTCAGGCTTATCTGGGAATGATTGCGCTGAGTGTTTTGGTATCGCTGCTTGGCATGGCGATCGGCACCTTGACGCGCAATCCACCGAGCGCCGTCACTGTTCTGGTTTTGTGGCCGCTTCTTCTCGAATCGCTCATTGGTGGTCTTCTGTCAGTTGCTATTGGTGAATCAATCTTTAAGTGGATGCCATTTCAAAATGGCATGAATGCGTTGCGACTTGAAGACTCCGATATGGACTTTGGTCGCTGGGGATCGGTCGGATATTTCGGACTATGGATCTTGGGCTTGAGTTTGTTTGCTCACATCGTCTTCAAACGCCGCGATGCATGACCTCTTATGTCTCGGCGTTTAGAGTTGAGTTGTTGAAGTCAAAGAAAATTTCACGCTGTACCGTGGAGGGAATATGTCAAATGATGACACGCCAGTAAATATTGATGATTTGTTATTAGAGAATCGCAAGTTTGCACCATCAACGGAGTTCAAGACAAACTCATTAGCCGTTGGGACTCATCTCTATGATCAGGCTGCAACTGATGACGAAGGTTTTTGGGCGCAACAGGCCGCTGAACTGGTGCACTGGGATCAGGACTGGCACACCATCTGTGAGTGGGATCTTCCTTACGCGAAGTGGTTCGTCGGCGGCAAACTCAACGTCTCGTACAACTGTCTAGATCGTCATGTATTGGCTGGCAAGGGGGACAAGGTAGCCATTCATTGGGAGGGCGAGCCGAGTGATACCCGCACTATCACTTATTCACAGTTACTTGATGAGGTGCAGAAGTTTTCTAATGTTCTGAAATCTCTCGGTGTCAATAAGGGCGATCGTGTCAACATATATTTGCCGATGGTTCCTGAAGCAGCCGTTGCAATGTTGGCGTGCGCGCGTATCGGTGCAGCCCACAGCGTGGTCTTTGGTGGTTTCTCATCGCAAGCGTTAGCCGATCGCATCAATGATGCTGAAGCAAAAGTTTTGATCACTGCCGACGGTGGGTATCGCCGTGGAGATGTGTTTGCTCTCAAGCCAGCCGCCGATGAAGCGATAGCAAATACGCCGACGATTGAACATGTGGTTGTTGTCAAGCGTGGGGGCAATGAAGTGAATATGGTGGCCGGTCGTGATCACTGGTATCACGACTTGATGTCAACCGCGGATCCTGTTTGCGCCGCCGAGGCAATGGATAGTGAACAGTTGCTATTCCTGTTGTATACATCTGGGACTACGGGCAAACCCAAGGGCATTATGCACACCACGGGTGGCTATCTCACTCACGTGACCTATACACA
>JBAWVW010000160.1:0-1852 GCA_037147055.1 Actinomycetes bacterium | reverse complement strand
GGTCGGTGACGACGCCACTTGCGACACGAACAATGTCTGCAGGCGCAGCACCGAAGTTGTCATTCCACGTTCCTGCAGCAGCCCAGACTTCGTCGTACTGCAACAAGTCCGGATCAACAAACACACGCAACTGTGTGCTGTGACCAAAGGGAGGCACGCCACCGATCGGGAAACCAGTTGCTTGGCGCACAACATCAGCATCGACCCGAGCACACTTCAATCCCCCAGCTGCCAACGCCAACTTCTTCTCGTCAAGTTGGTTCGCCCCGCTGACATATGCCAGGACCACCTCGCCATCAACGGCGAAAATTAGGCTCTTCACAATCTGGCCAAGTTCGACCCCGATTGCAGCCGCTGCGTCAGCCGCCGTCTTGGTGCCATCAGGAAAACGCCGTGGAACAATCTCAAGCCCCAGGGCCCGTGCAGCCTCAACTACGCGAACGACGTTGGGATGCAGTGCTTCACTCATAAATCAAAGAGTACCCGATACCAATAACTGATCAATTGCCTCAGCCAAACCCCGATCACGCTCAGTCACCACACCTTTGTCGTGGCTGATCAAAGTGATGTGCACCGTGTTGTAACTATTGCTCCAGTCGGGATGGTGATCCATCGTTTCTGCCAAGACCGCCACTTGGTTCATGAAAGTCCAGGCCTCAACAAAATCGGCGAATTCAAAATCACGATGCAAACCTTGACCATCTTCATGCCAGGCGCTGAGATTCATGGAAATAAATTCAATCCCATCGGATCGCTCGTCGACGCATCTTCAACACTTTCTTCGGGCGTGAAAGCAGCGTAGCCATCTCGTTCAAGAACGTCTGCTAGTTCTGGGCCGCCAGTTTCAACAATGCGTCCCTTCACCAAAATATGAATCTTGCTCGGGCGAAGTTCAGCCAGGACACGACTGTAGTGAGTGATTACTAGAGCACCAAGCCCATCTTGTTCGGTGGCATCCATGACGCGACGAGCGCAATCACGCAATGCGTCAACGTCAAGGCCGGAGTCGAGTTCGTCGAGAATAACAAACAGCGGCTTCAAGATCGACAGCTGCAAAGTTTCATTGCGCTTCTTCTCGCCGCCTGATAAATCAACGTTGAGCGGGCGATCCAAAAACTTCTCGTCAAAATGAATGCGTTCCGCTTCGGTCTTGAGCAATGTGTCAAGGCGAGCGATATCTCCATCACGGCCGCGGCCCTTGAGCGCTTCTGACAAAACATCATTCAGCATCACACCCGGAACTTCAGTTGGGTATTGCAGCACCAAGTGCAACCCAGCAACTGCACGTTGCCATGTCGGTAATCCCAACATCTCAACACCATCAAGGAGCACTGATCCAGAACTAATGCTGTAGCCCTGACGACCCATAACGACTGCCGACAGGGTGCTCTTGCCAGCACCATTCGGGCCCATCACTGCGTGCACTTCACCAGATGAAATTTTTAGGTTGACACCGTGGAGAATCTTTTTTTTACCCACCGATGCGTGAAGATCGCGTATTTCAAGTGTGCTCATAACGCTGATCCTTTTGCTGATACGTGTACGTCACCATTGATAACGCTGGCCGAAAAAACGGGCACAGGTTGTGTGGCGGGGAACGTGTTCGGCTCTCCCGTTATCAAACTAAATGCGCTTCCGTGTTTAGGACATTCGAGTTGCTTCTCGGCGCACCACACTTCACCACCATCGCTGAGAGAAACATTTGCATGGCTGCACACATCCCCAATGGCATAGACGTCATCGCCAATCCGCACTAAGGCAACCGCAACACCATCAACAGAGACTTTCTTGGCAGTACCTGATTCAATTTCCTCGAGACGACAGACGATTGTCATAAGGGGTCTCCGATCGA
>JBAWVW010000159.1:0-1932 GCA_037147055.1 Actinomycetes bacterium | reverse complement strand
TCACCCCCGTCGCGTTCATCGCCAACGCCATCCGTGAGGCCAGCAAGGATGCTGGTTTGTCAGCAGTTCCCAATGTGGACTCGCTGCGCGTCATCAGTTTCCTGTCCTGGCGTTATCGTGATCCAGCACGCTTTATTGCTGCAGAACTCGGCATCACCACCGCCGAAACTGTGGCCTCATCCATGGGTGGAAACAGCACCCAGTCAATGGTCAACGCCACCGCCCTGGATATTCAGTCAGGCACCTGCGACATTGTCATCCTGTGTGGCGGTGAGACTTCTCGCACCCGCAAGCGCGCCCGCGCCGCCGACATTGAATTGCCGTGGCCGATCGTTGATGAGGATGTCAAGCCAGATCGAATCATGGGTGAAGAGTTGGTGATGAATCACGAGTACGAATTATCACGGCGCATCGTGGCTCCCATCCAGATTTATCCGATTTTTGAGTCGGCAATACGCGCTCAGTCGGGACGCACGTTTGATGAGCACAACCAACATCTCGGAAAGTTGTGGTCAAACTTCAGCAAGGTTGCCGAACAAAACCCGTATGCATGGATTCGCAAATCTCTCACTCCCCAAGAAGTGCTGACCACTGGTCCACACAACCGCATGATCGGCGCGCCTTACACCAAAGTGATGAACTCAAATAACGATGTTGATCAATCGGCAGCGATCATTATGTGTTCAGTTGCCACAGCACAACGATTGGGAATCTCTCGTGACAAGTGGGTCTTCCCTATTGCTGGAACAGATTGTCACGAACATAAATATGTGTCTGAGCGCGACACATTTGCCGATACTCCCGCGATCAAACTCGGTGGCAAAATGGTTCTTGATTTAGCTGAGGCATCAATCAAAGACATTGACATCATTGATTTGTATTCGTGTTTTCCATCGGCAGTTCAACTAGGTGCCGCCTCACTTGGCCTGTCTACAGATCAACAACTGACGCGCACTGGTGGTTTGTCATTCGCTGGCGGACCTTGGAATAACTATGTGATGCACGCCATCGCAACTGTGGTCGGAGAACTTCGCTCTCGCCCCGGTGAAAAAGGTTTGATTTGGGCCAACGGCGGATACACCACGAAACATGCTTTCGGTGTGTACTCCACGAACCCACCCACCAGTGGTTTCAAACACGCCTATCCGCAAGATCAAGTTGACTCGTTGCCACGCCGCACAGTGGTCGATGTTGGAAGATCACAGGGACCCGTCACCGTTGAGGCATACACGGTGATGCATGACCGCGAAGGCAATCCAGAGCGCACTATTGCTGCCTGTTTACTACCAGGAGGAGAACGCGCCTGGGGAATTAGCGACGACAGTGATGTGACGACAGCGATGTGTACTGGAGAATGGGTTGGTCGAGCAGCCAAACTTGACGACAGTGGAACATTGCTTGTGTCGTAGGATCAACACATGCCTGAAACAATTCCATCAATTATTTTAGATTGCGATCCTGGTCATGACGATGCACTAGCGATCGTGGTCGCAGCACGTCATACGAATCTTCTTGGTATCACCACCGTTTCAGGCAACGCACCTATTGAGTCCACGACGTACAACGCATTGGTGATGAAAGACCTTTTGGGTCTAGATGTGCCCGTACATAAAGGCGCGATGTGCCCTCTTGTGGCCGAACCACAATATGCAACCTATGTTCACGGCGAAAGCGGTTTAGATGGTGCAGATTTACCAGCGCCGACAAGCACAATCGATAGTGAAAATGCGGTTGAGTACATCATTGACACTTGTCGTGCCACCGAAGGCATCTGGCTCGTGCCGACTGGTCCATTGACAAATATCGCCATGGCTCTGCGCCTAGCCCCCGACGTAGGTCATCGCATTGCTGGCATCTCGTTGATGGGTGGCGGAACTTTCGGCAACCGCACCACGTCAGCAGAGTTCAATATCTGGGTTGACCCTGAAGCCG
>JBAWVW010000158.1:0-1934 GCA_037147055.1 Actinomycetes bacterium | reverse complement strand
TTTGTGCGGATGAAGCCCCAGCGCTTTCATCAGATTCTTAAATCTAAATTTGGTTTGTCAGACCGCTGAACTAGGTTGCGAGGCATCTATGTTGCTTGAACTGCATATCGAAGATCTTGGGATTATCGACCGACTCGACCTGGTCTTCGGCGCGGGTCTGACCGTTTTCACTGGTGAAACTGGCGCTGGAAAAACGATGTTGGTGGAAGCGATCAGTCTCTTGGTTGGGGGTCGCGCCGATACCGGACGGATTCGTGCGGGAGCGCTTGAGACTCGCGTTGAGGGTCGTTTCGTCACAGGTGACGAAGAAGTGGTCTTATGTCGAGTCGTCCCAGCCGATGGCCGTTCACGCGCTTATGTCAATGGTCGTCTGGCGACTGTTACTCAATTAGCTGAACTTGGGCAAAAACTGGTTGACCTTCACGGGCAACATACTCACCAAAGTCTGCTCTCGGCTTCCGTGCAAAGGGCGGCATTGGACGAATTTGCGCATACCGATCTACAGCCTTTGCGCGAGGCTCGGGCCAGACTCACGGAAATTGATGCATCTTTAGCCGCCCTCGGAGGTGATACGCGGGTTCGCGCTCGCGAAATCGATCTCCTGCGATTCCAAGTTGAAGAGATTCTCGGTGCCGGCGTCAGCGATCCTAGCGAAGAGACGAATCTGGAGATCGAAGAAGATGTTTTGGCGGATGCCACCGCTCATCGGCACGCAGCGCAAGCCAGTGTCGAGGCGATTAATGAAGATGGTGGCGCACTTGACCTACTGGGCAGCGCTATCGCAGCGCTACAGCACAGGGCTCCGTTTGAGGCCGAGGTCATGGGTCTCAGAGATCTCATCGCCGAAATCGCCGATGCCAGTGCGCGCATTCGCCATATCGGGGAGGCCTGTGAGGATGATCCCGAGCGTCTGAGCGAAGTCCGCGAGAGGCGCCAAAGTTTGCGTGAATTGCGGCGCAAGTACGGAGAATCACTGACCGACGTCCTGGCCTTCTTAGACGAGTCGCGGGATCGCCTTGAAGAGTTGGAATCATTCGAAGTGCGGGTTGAGGCTCTAGAGGAGCAACGCCTGACCGTGGCTCGAAACGAGCGCAGTGCCGCAAAAGCCGTGGCCAAAGTACGTCGAGCGGCAGCACCTGCTCTTGGCAAGGCGATTACCTCACATCTTGGGGGTCTTGCCATGGAGCGAGCAGTGGTGGAGATAGTGGTCACCGGTGACGACCCCGCCGATGAGGTCCTGATGATGTTGACCGCCAACCCCGGGACACCGCCCGCTCCGCTGAGCAAGATTGCCTCGGGCGGCGAATTGGCGCGCACCATGTTGGCGATTCGCTTGGTCCTGACTCAAGGTCCACCCGTTCTAGTCTTCGATGAAGTGGACGCTGGAATCGGTGGAGCGGCAGCCAATTCAATGGCCGCCAGTTTGGCGCGGTTGGCAAAACTGCATCAGATTTTTGTCGTCACTCATCTTGCTCAAGTGGCGGCAGTAGCCGACCAGCAAGTTGCAGTGAGCAAGGAAGTCGTAACTCGGTCGGGTAGTGAGGTCACTATTGCCAGTGCCAGTCCGGTGGCTGGATCGCACAGAGTTGACGAGATTGCGCGCATGTTGTCTGGTCGCCCTGACAGTGCGGCCGCTCGTCGTCATGCCAAAGAACTTTTAGAATCTTCGTCAATAACTCCATAATCCTGTTGAAGGTGCGCGCATTGAGGTCGTAAAGATGTAAGGTTGTATCCCGTAGTTGGTGTACCAAACGGGAGGTCAAAATGCCTAAGCACATCTTCGTAACTGGAGGTGTCGCCAGTTCTTTAGGAAAGGGTTTGACCGCTTCTTCTCTTGGACGACTGTTGAAACTTCGTGGCTTGCGAGTCACCATGCAAAAATTGGATCCGTACATCAACGTTGATCCAGGCACGATGAACCCTTTTGAACATGG
>JBAWVW010000157.1:0-1937 GCA_037147055.1 Actinomycetes bacterium | reverse complement strand
TCCGTCGCATCGTGAGCCAAGAGCGCAAAAAAGCGGGCATTAAACTCAGTGAACTCGTACGTGACGCTCTCACCGGTTTGAAAGGATTTGGCTGATGACTATCTGGCCCGAGATTTCGTTTCAGGATCGCATTGATACTTCTGAATTCCGTATTCATGAGCGTGCCCACATCACAGTCAATGATGATTCGTGTCGGGGTTGCACCACTCGCGAATGTGTCGTCGCCTGTCCCGCCAACCTTTTTGTGCCCACTAGTGATGGTGGCATCTTGTTCAATTATGAGAACTGTTACGAGTGTGGCACCTGCTATCTCGTCTGCAATAAAGAAGGCGCGATTACCTGGACCTACCCTGAAGGCGGCTTCGGCATCGTCTTTCATCGCACGTAATCGGGTGATCTCATCATGACGATTGCAGTGTGCATCAAATGGGTTAATTATTCTGGTCCCGTTGAGTCGGACACGCCCGATGAACGATTCGCCGGTTTCTCTTTCGCAGACCAGGCCGCTCTTGAATGGGCTTTGCGGTTCGCAGAACAATCTTCCGACGAGGTACTCGTGCTGACCGCTGGTCCTGTGGGCGCCGAAACTGTTTTGCGAGATGCACTTTCGCGCGGTGCACATCGCGCTTTACGTGTTGATGTCGATCTGACAAGTGACAGCGCCGTCATCGCCCGCAGCCTTGTCGGCGCAATGTCTCAACCTCGCATGGTCTTGTGCGGCGACTACTCAAATGATCGTGGATCGGGCTCGGTCCCTTCTTTCATCGCTGCCGAATTGAACATTGATCAAGCACTTGGCCTAGTAGGTCTTGGTTTACCAGAAAGTGCCAACGCTTCATTCACTGCAGTCCGCCGACTTGACGGGGGTCGCCGCGAACAACTTTTGATCAGTGGTCCAGCGGTGCTTTCCGTCGAAGGCTCGACCGTTCGGTTACGGCGCGCGTCGCTGAAAAATACAATGTCCGCCAGTAAACAGGAGATCCAAGTCATCAGTGCCACTGGTGGCCGAGTGGAAACTCCCGCCCTGCGGCCTTATCGCCCGCGCCCCAGAGTGACTCTTGCGCCAATCGGTCTCACCGCTCTCGAGCGAGTCAAGCACATCACCGATACATCATCCAGCAAAGGACACGGAGAAACAGTTCACGCCGAGCCTTCGGCAGCAGCAACTTTGATCCTTGAATCTTTGCGCAAGTGGGGTTATCTCCCATGACCTCTCACGATGAGGCGCGCAAGTTACGCCCCGTCTTGATCATTCCTGTGGGTTCATGGGAACAGCATGGTCCTCACTTACCTTTTGACACAGATACTCAGATTGCTGTCGAGTTAGGTCATCGTCTGCTATCGGCTCGCCCACATCATTTTCTTGCACCACCGGTCACCGTCACTGCAAGTGGCGAACACTCTGGATTTGAAGGCACATTGTCGATCGGAACTCGGACCATGACTGATGTTTTGGTTGAACTTGTAAGGTCAGCAACATGGGCACACGGAGTGATTTTTATCAACGGACATGGGGGCAACTCACAGGCCATATCGGACGCCGAAAAAATCCTCACCCATGATCAACATAAGGTTCTCTTTTGGTCGCCACCAAGTGTTGACAACACTGACACACACGCAGGTCACACGGAGACATCAGTGATGTTGATCATTTCGCCAAAGCAAGTAGACATGAGTCGCGCAGCGAGTGGTGATACTCGACCGTTGAAGGAAATCATCGGCACGATGCGCACACATGGAGTCAAAGCCGTGAGTGCGAACGGGATACTTGGTGATCCAAGAACTGCAAACGCTGATGCGGGTCACCAAATACTTGATACTTGGACGCAATCATTACTCACAGCCTGTGACCAGTGGGTGTGAGACGGTGACCAAGTACGACGTTGACTCATCGTGGCGGCGATATCAATCCGCCCAGGGTGACACCGTTTCTGCAG
>JBAWVW010000156.1:0-1982 GCA_037147055.1 Actinomycetes bacterium | reverse complement strand
GGCACACAGTTCAAGGTGGGCGTTGGTCTGAACGAAGAGGTCTCGGCAGAGAGAGGCATGATTAACACTTCTTTCACACTTGAGCCATTGCAGACGATTCCGCGTGAAGCACTGCACGGAGATTCCATACGAAATCTTTGGCAATCGACTCAACCCGCAGCACTTGGTGGCACTGGTTCGCAAGTCATTGGCATATACGCGCGCACCGAACAGCGTTGGAACTCTGCAAGTCGGGTCTCTCTTATTTCTGCAAAAGATGATCTTGGTGCCGTTCGGGCACGGTTGGATTGGAGAGTGCTGGCCCAAGATGTCGCCGACATTCGTACCTCGCTGGGTTTGGTGGGCGGCGAACTATTAAGGGCGGGCTTTGGCCCTATGACACTTGGTGATCCGATCTCTTTTCAGACAATGGAGGGCGGCGGGCACCATCTCGGTGGAGCTCGCATGCACATCAGCGCTGATCAAGGTGTGGTTAATGAGAACTCGCAATGCCATGGCATTGACAACTTGTATGCAGTGGGAGGATCCAGTTTTCCCACGGCTGGTTTTTCAAATCCAACCCTGACAATTGTTGCCCTCGCTGTGCGGTTGGCGCGCACTCTGCAGGAGCGAATGTAATGCCACAGCCGATAAGTCGCCGTCAGTTTTTTGATCGGGGGACAAGTTTGGCTGCGTTAGTGGGCCTGATATCAGCGTGTGGTGACGGGACTGCTATCCCTGTCGCCGATGAACTTTCTTCGACGACGACATCGCCGACACTAATCAGCACATCAACGTCAACGAGTATGCCTTCGGTGACGCTGCTACCAAGTGACGTGGCGTTTGCTCAGCCGTGGATTTCATTCGTTGATCAGCAGATGATTGAACTCGGAGAGTCGGTTATTGGGGCAGCGCCCGAGACTGTGGCTCATGCTCAAAAAACCCTGCAATTGTTGTCGTCAGGTGCGCCGATCGGTGAGCGGGACCAACTATTTGCATTCAGTTGTGAGCAAGACATCGCTCAAGGCGACATCGTGACGGTTGCGGGATGGGTGATGCCCATGAGTTTGGCGGGACTTGCTGGTGCACTGTCGCAGTTGTAGTAGTCACCCTGGATGCGGCCGCTTACATAAAGATGGTCACTTGATATGAACAACGACACCCAGCCTGTGATTGTCACGCAGCATTTGGACCTTGTCCATCTTGGCGCTGCTGACACCGTGGCACTTTTCGAAAGGCCAGATGACCCACAACTTTTTTCGGGTGCATCATTTACTAATCCACATCGCGTCTTGATGTCCCAAGATGGCCCACTTCGCTGGCGCGTCCCGCAGATTAAAGTAGATGAGACTGTGAACAAATGGTTCGTGCGCTTGATGGTTCTTCGTGCAACTGGTGTTGTCATTGGCAGCACGAGTTTTCATGGACCACCTGATCAGCTTGGGATGTTAGAAATCGGTATTGGAGTTGAGAAAATTTTTCAAAGACAGGGATTCGCCACGCAAGCGTTGCTAGGGATGTGGAAGTGGGCGGGTATAGAACCGGGTGTGAAGATTTTTCGCTATCAAGTCGGCGTGAATAACATCGGGTCTCAACAGTTGATTCGCAAAATGGGTTTTACCTGTGTGGGTCAAGAAGTTGATGAGATTGATGGCCTCGAAGATATCTTCGAGTTGACAGTTGACGAGTTTCGCCAGCGGGGCTCAATGCCCACGATAACCCCATAAAACGGTCCTCGAACAGGCACGAAAGTTGGACCAACCCGTGGCGAACCCTCGGCTTGCGGATACGATAGAAACGCAATATGCGGGTGTAGTTCAATGGCTAGAATCTCAGCCTTCCAAGCTGATCATGCGGGTTCGATTCCCGTCACCCGCTCCAGTAGTCATGACCAAAACCTTGGTCCGCCGAAGGGTATGCCTCCTCCTTGGGTCGTCATTCTCTGTGAGATGTGTGAGACTGACAATGATCAGGGGGACGTATGAACCGCATTGAGATAGAGA
>JBAWVW010000155.1:0-1995 GCA_037147055.1 Actinomycetes bacterium | reverse complement strand
TCATGCCGCGCGGTATTTCATCAACATGGTGAGTCACTAGGACAAGCGGCGGGGAAGACACATCACAAGCGAGATTCTGTAAGACCATCACGAGTTGCTCGCGCCCTGCGAGGTCAAGGCGCGCACTTGGCTCATCTAACAAAATGATGCCTGGCTCATTCATCAGCGAACGCGCCAAGAGAACTCGTTGTTGTTCGCCCGATGACAAAGTTCCGAAATGGCGATCCCATAACCCGCCGACATTCATTTGGTCAAGGCACTTTTGAGCCTGCTTACGATCACTCTCGTCATAGTCATGCCACCAAGTTTCAAGGGCGGCGTTTTTGGCCGTCATGACTACATCTCGAGCACTGAGGGCGGGACGTAGTTCGCTAGCAAATGAGGCTGAGACATACCCGATCCGTTGGCGCAGGGTGCGCACATCTGTCGTGCCCAGGGTTTCGCCGAGAACCGAGACGACCCCGACCGTCGGGTGCTCGTACAAGGCGGCGATCCGCACTAAGGACGTTTTGCCGCTTCCGTTGGCCCCGACAATGAGCCAGCGTTGATCTGACTCGACGTGCAGGTTGACCTGATCCAAGATGTTTCGCCCGTCGCGGTTAAAAGTGATGTTGTCGAGGGCGAGAGCACAGACCATGGCTCTTCAGACTAGAACAAACACGGCAAAAAGTGCCCAAGAACGGCTTCTGCTTTGCGTCAGGGGTCATGCGAGGCGCGAGAGTAGAAGGGTGACTTCGCCGCAAGATATCAGCGCAGATTTGTCTGCTGCTTTAGCCACCGAACTTGGGGTCGCCAGTGTGACGGATCTAGCGCGTCTGAGCGGTGGCGCCTCGCGTGAAACCTGGGGCTTTGTTGCTGATGGAAGACGGCTCATTCTGCAGCGCCAGAGGTTCGGAGATATCCGCGATATGGGTGTTGAGGCACGAGTTGTGCAAGCGGCCTACAACGCAGGTGTGCCGGTGCCCGAACTGATTGCCAATGGTTCGGGCGATATTGGCTCTGGCTTTATGATTTTGTCGCATCTTGAAGGCGAGACAATCGCTCGCAAGATTTTGCGCGATGAGCAATTCAGTAAGGCACGCCAATCGTTAGTCACTCAATCAGCCGCGGCACTTGCTTCACTGCACTCGATTGATGGCACCATGATTGACGGCTTGCCAAGTTTGGATCAAGTTCAGCAATATCGCGAGACATTAGACAATCTGAATGTTCAACTCGGTCAGTCGCATCCGACATTTGAGTTGGTCTTCAGATGGCTTGAGCGCAATCGGCCAACTTCCACACGAACAACTTTGGTTCACGGAGATTTTCGTCTCGGCAACTTGATGATTGACACCAACGGTCTTTGCGGAGTTCTTGACTGGGAACTAGCACACATTGGTGACCCGATGGAAGATCTTGGCTGGCTATGCGTGCGCGCCTGGCGTTTTGGTTCGCGCTTACCTGTTGCAGGAGTCGGCGACTATGAAACTTTGATCAGCGCCTATCAAGAGGCCAGTGGGGTCAGCGTGGATCGTGAGGTCGTGCGCTGGTGGGAAGTCCTCGGAACATTGAAGTGGGGGATCATGTGCATGGTTCAAACCAGTTCTCATCTTTTGCGGATGACGCGAAGTCATGAGTTGGCTGCGATCGGTCGGCGCGTTTGTGAAAACGAGTATGACCTATTCTTGGCCCTTGAGGAAAAGTGGTGATCACAGATGACTAACGAGATGAATATGCCCCATGACCTTCCGTCAGCCGCTCAACTCGTTGAATCAGTTCGCGAGTGGTTGGAGAAAGATGTCTTGACATCGACGACTGGTCGGATGCAGTTTCACTCGCGCGTGGCGATCAATGTTTTGGCGATGGTGGAACGTGAACTGAGCTTTGGAGTGCAGCAGGCTGTAGATCATCGTGAACGCTTGGCATTATTAGGTTTCACCAATGATGCTGAATTGGCGTCGGCGATTCGCTCAGGTGATATGGATGAGCGATTTCAAGAAGTAGTTGACATTG
>JBAWVW010000154.1:0-2010 GCA_037147055.1 Actinomycetes bacterium | reverse complement strand
CGCTACGAACGTATGTTCAAAAGATACCCACGGGGTGTTACAGAGATAACGAAATCAAACGACTTTCTAAAACATTTTGTAGATATTTTTTGATTTGATTTTCGTAGATTGAGACTCTGCTATTAATCGACAGCGAGTGATTCGGTTACTCGTTCCAAGTGGCGCACGTCTTTGTTGAACAGTGATCCGACAGCCATCACGATGGCGATTGTTCCAGCGATATACAGCGTGGTACCGGTACCGATCCATTGCGCCATCGGTCCCGCAAGGAACAATCCAAACGGTGCAAAGAGGGTTGATCCCAGCGCATCGTAAGCACTGACACGCGACAACGCTTCTTCGGGCACATGTGTCTGAAACATCGTCATCCACATCACAAAAAACAAGTCCAAAGCGATACCTGAGAAGAAAGCCAAAATCATCAATGAAAAAATGGGCAATGGTACTGCGGCGCCGAGCATCCACATGCCAACAACGGGCATTCCGCCCATAGCGACGATCAGCGGATGTTTAGGTTTAATGCGCAACGAAACTAGTACTCCACAGATGCTCCCAGCACCAAAGGCGAACAACATCAGTCCCATATCTGGTGCCCCACCGAGTGCTTCTTTCATCTGGACTGGAGCGAGCACCCCTAAGAATCCCTCAAAGCACATATTGATAAATGCAAAACAGATCACAATCACGACAATCCATTTACGTGAATAAAACTCCGACCAGCCTTGACGTAGTTGCGAAATCATTGTCGGATGTTTGTCGATCGCTCCGGTTTGCATCTTTGTTGGCAACTGCAGTTGCAGTACCAAGATGCCGGCAATGAGAAAGGTCGCCCCATCACCGATGATCGCCCAGCCCGGTCCGGCAGTGCTGACGATGGCGGCACCCATAGTCGCTCCAAGTGTGAAGCCGATGTTTGCGCCAAGTCCGACGAGAGAGTTAGCGGCCTGCAAATGTTCGCTTGGAACAACTTCGGGAAGTAGCCCAGCAAATGCCGGCCACCACAACGCGTTCAAAATTCCAAAAACAAAAGCATTCACACAGAGCAATGGAACCGTGGCGTGATCGGTCAGAAATAAAATCCCACTTGTTGCCACTACGAAACTTCCGATGATGTCGGTGACGCCAACAACTCGAGCACGACCCATGCGGTCAGCGACAACACCACCAAGCAACAAGAAGAGGACGATTGGCACCATGTGCGAGGCCGTGACCCAACTCAGCGATGAGGCATTGCTACCAGGAAGCGACAAGACGCCAAAAGCCATAGCGATGGGGGACATCCCATTGCCGATATTGGATAACGTGCGCGCCACGATCAGGATGCGGAATCGTTTGATAGTCCAGAGGGTTTTGAGGTCTTTAAGCACGATGATCTCTCACGACACTAGTGATCTCCACCATGATTCGGTGACGACAAGAATTTTACCTATACGCTTTGTCTATGTCACGCCCACCAGTTTCCTTGCGAGCGCTCGCGGTGGCTCGCGGAGATGAGCCTGCGGATCTGCTTATCGCCGGTGGTCGCGTTTTGTCACCGATTACACGGGAATGGGTGACGACCGATTTAGCCATTGCTGACGGAGTTATCGCCGGCTGGGGTCGACGTGACGCCTTACAAACTGTGGATGTCGGTGGAGCCGCCTTGGTCTCTGGATTCATCGATGCTCACATGCATCTCGAGTCAACTAAGTTGTGGGTGGACGAGTTCGTCAAAGGCGCCCTGCCTTGCGGCACAACAGCGGTGGCCTGTGACCCACATGAAATCGCCAATGTTGCCGGACTTGATGGCATTGCCGCTGTAGCAGAGGCTGCCGAAAGAATGCCTTTTACTTTTGGCTTGGCTGCCTCGAGTTGTGTCCCCGCTTCAAGTTTTGAAAGTCCAGGCGCTGCTTTTTCTCCAGCAGACATTAGACATTTGATCACCGAATTCAATGCCATCGGAATTGGCGAAGTGATGAATTATCCAGCAGTCATCAGCGGTGACCCAACCTTTCGCGAAATTATCGCAGC
>JBAWVW010000153.1:0-2040 GCA_037147055.1 Actinomycetes bacterium | reverse complement strand
CATGTGAATTACCACTTTGTTCAGGGGAAAACCCTGTGGAAAACCCTGTGGAAACTGGTTTATGGCGATTTAGACCCTAATCGCCTCAATTGTCACTGGAATCCCATTCAAAACCGAAGTTCCAGACAGAGGATCCATGGCGAGATGATCCGACAAAATGTTCGAATTCACACCAGCCCGTGTGGCCGCCACATTCATCTTTGTGCCGGGGTGATCGTGACCCCAACCATGAGGCAAACTCACCACACCAGAACGAATGTCATGAGTAAGTTCAACATCCACTTCAAGTGATCCAACGCGCGAACTCACCATCGCCCGCGCCCCATCGTTCAAACCTAAATGTGCAGCATCATCTGGATGCATCAACAACGAACAACGCATACTGCCCTTTGTCAAGACATCGATGTTGTGCATCCATGAATTATTCGACTTGAGATGACGGCGACCGATCAACACTAAACCACGTTGTGATAACTCAGCGATTGCCGCATGTAGTCGATCCACATCGGCCAACAATTCTGGCGGAGCTAACTCAATCATTCCACTGCGTGTGCGCAGAGCGTCAGGTAAACGTGGTTCAAGCGCGCCGAAGTCAACTCCGTGAGGATGCGATAACAACAAGTCAATACTCGCTCCATCGGGATTTGATCCGAAGCCAGCCCCATAAGGACCGGTTTGCAACATCATGTCCAACATTCTTGCTGGTCCAAATCGCCCATCTTTATTAAGTAATTCAATAATCTCATCGGCGTCACGCCCATGAATCGGAGATGATGGATCGCCGACACTGTGACGCACCAAACCATCAATAGCAAGATCGTCAGCCTGCGCAGGATCAGCATCAGGTCCGAAACCTTGAGCTATCAATCCCAACTTCGCAAGTATCTCCCACTCATCAGGCTGTCCGTCATCGAGAGGTAAAACTGCTGGGCTGTAGTTCGCTACATTGCGAATCGCAAATTGCAAAAGCAACACATCGTAATGATCACGCTGTAATTGCGAAGGCGAAGGAAGAATGATGTCGGCGTGGCGCGTCGTTTCATTGAGATAAATGTCAACACTGATCATCAGTTCAAGTTGCTCAAGGGCACCTGACAACTGATGCGAATGAGGGGTTGATAAGACTGGATTACCGGCGACGGTGATTAAGGCTTTAATTCCAGATTCGCTGGCGTGGGTAATTTCTTCAGCTAAAGCAGCGGCTGGATATTCGCCCATGACTTCGGGGTATCCGTTGACTTTGGTCTTTCCCCCACCCCGTCCGATACGAAAACCTGAACCCTTACCAGAGGTTCCGCGGGTGGTGGGTCCACCGAGTACTGGCTTGGCAAACATTGCTCCGCCGACGCTGTCCAAATTGCCCGTTAGGGTATTGACGACATCAACGAGCCAACTTGCGGTTGTCCCAAATTCTGTTGTCGTGGTACCGATGCGTCCGTACACCGCGGCGCTCGAGGCTGCGCTCATATCGCGCGCCACTTGACGAATGACTTCAGCTTCAAGACCCGTTGCATCGCTTACTGCTTCAGGCGTAAAACGCTGACACACTTGACGAATATCCTCAAGCCCATTCAGTAAGACGGCTATGCGATCTTGAATCTTCACTAAGTTCTCGGCAAACAAAACATTGACCACAGCCATCAGAAATAGGGCATCACTCGCTGGTCGGATTGCTAACCATGTATCAGCCTCTTGAGCCGTACGAGTGAACCGGGGGTCAACCACAATGACCGTTCCGCCACGAGCCTTAATAGCCTCAATGCGTCCAGGGAAATCTGGTGCAGTGCACACACTGCCGTTTGAAGCATATGGATTAGCCCCCAAAATCATCAGGAAATCTGTGCGATCCAAGTCAGGCACTGCAACGTGGACGCCAGTACCAAACATGTAACCAGCGGCCACTTGTTTAGGAAGTTGATCAACCGTTGAGGCACTAAAACGATTGTGAGTCCCCAGACCCTGCAGCAGAGTTCGGTTGTACAGCATGGCCGACAGGCTGTGGGCATTGGGGTTTCCGAGATAGACGGCCACAGCATCACG
>JBAWVW010000152.1:0-2114 GCA_037147055.1 Actinomycetes bacterium | reverse complement strand
AAAGCCAACGACCGCCTGAATGTGCGTGATCTGCAGTTCAACAACTTCCGCGATTAGCGCAAAGTCACTGAATTCTTAGATAGCTTTTTCGGCGGTTTTGACGGTGCACGGAATCTGCTTCGAAAGGCGGTTTAGACCTTTTCTTCATGCAAAGCTGTGCACTACTCGCTCGAGCGGCGGCATCGTCGCGTCACTAGTCCCGATTGATATCAAAATTGTTGAGCACTAGATTCCCGCCAACATCAGCGAATGTGAAACTTGCACGAGGGCCTGGAAATCCACCGTACTCCCACGTAGTACAATTCCAGGGCTTACCAACCGACGCTCCGCACATCGACTGGCTGATATTCTTCGGTGGACCGAATAACTCCAAAATCCTATTGGAGGAAAGTCCCTGACGAACTTTCATGATGTTCTCAGTCGAAAATTTATCCGACGTCCTGGTCGACTGGGCTACGCTGTGAGACGGTGCCGGAGTTGAGTGACTCGGTTGGGAACCGTTCGGTTTCACCCGTGGTGCCTGATTGGATGTCGTTGATTTTTTTGTCGCTTCCCCGGTTACAGTCTCGTTTCCTGCAATATCCTCGGACACTCGAGAATTTGTTGCGGGAGCCTCTTGTTGGGGCGGCGTAGAGCGAGAAGGAATTGCAACAATTGTAGGGGCTTCCGAATGGATTCCGGCACCGCCCGCTCCTTCATCTCTAGTCCCAGATCCGTCTATCGAAGCCAACAGCCGCCTCAGACATTTACCGTAGACTGCCGGTCCAGCTGCCTTTTCACCGATACATGCTAACTCGATTGACTGTCGTGTCACTCGGTCAAGTCCAATCAAGCTCGGAATTCCAGGATCATTCTTCATGGACGCGACCTGCCGATTAATACAGGTGGAGTAGGCAGCTGGTCCATTCGACTTATCTGAGATGCATGCGAGCTCTATAGATTGGCGAGTCTCCCGATCAAATTCGCCTAAATTACGAATAGGCGAAGAATTCTGATAAACAGAAATCTGGTTGTTCAAACACTTTGCGTATGCAGCTGGCCCGTTCACTTTGTCGGTAATGCATGCCAGCTCTAGAGACTGCCTCGCATCAACTTCAAATTGACTAAGATTTGGTATTCCCGGAGATTTTCCCAACTGCTCGATCTGCCTATTCAGACAGTCGCCGTAGGCCGAGGGGCCGCGAACCTTGTCACTGATACATGCGAGCTCTAAAGATTGGCGAGTAACACTGTCATATAGACCGATATTCGGAATCGGGCCACTTTCCGCCGAATGGGCGAAGGAAGCTACGCAAGCAATTGCAGCAATCGAAAGGAAAAGAACACCTTCCCGCACGTAACCCATAGCATAGCTCCGCTAGTCTTTCACTTTATTCCATTTATTAATGAACCGAAGATCGCGCAAGTTTCGCGCATGCCGCATCTCTCGCATGACGAGAGAAATCTTGCAATCGAAAAAGTCAACCGACGCTTAATATCATCCGGCGAAAATCTAACCTGTTTAGGGCGCTGCTCTTGGTTGCTGCGGAATAACAAACCTAATCAAGTTCACTTCTTCAAAGGCGCTCCGAAGATGTCTTTGAACTGTTTGTCGGTAATTCGATCGCCGACCATGGTTTCTGCATTTGATTGAAAATTTTTCTCGCTCGAGCAACTTGCATTTTCAACCATATTCGTAGCCTTCGAAACCTTGACGATGCAGGTTGTAAACTCTTCGTCCACACCGCCCGCGACGAGCCCGACGAATGGCACTATAGACCACGCGTTCATTGCAACGCTGCGTTTGCGGTATCCCAAAAGGGTATGCTCCGGCAAATCCTTCACGGCCATCGGTTCTCCAAATTTCGAAATGAACTCATCTTTCGAGACATTTTTTTCCGTGCTTGAGACCACCATTCCAACTGGATCCAATGATTTATTTCCAACCGTTGCACAGCCCGCAAGCGAACATGCCAATCCGAAAGTCATCAATTTCTTGAACATAACCTCTCCCTTTAATTCCGAAAATCAGACCTTAATTAATAATAATATGTCGAAAGGACGCCATGGCAAATATTTACTAGATCGTGACCAAAACTCTCTGAACGGAACGTCGTTTCCGCGCTCCTCAGTTC
>JBAWVW010000151.1:0-2119 GCA_037147055.1 Actinomycetes bacterium | reverse complement strand
GAGTAGAAGTAACCGTGTTGAGCCAGTCACGCGACGGTCCCGCAGATTCGCTTTTGCTCGTTACGATCTCGACTACATCCGCTGAATACAGAACTGTATCCAGAGGTACGAGACGGCCATTTACCTTGGCGCCAACGCACTTATGCCCGACTTCGGTATGAACTGCGTACGCAAAGTCGATCGGCGTGGCTCCCTCCACAATGGCGATGACACGGCCCTTCGGGGTAAAGACGTACACCTCGTCTTGACCGAGGTCCAGTTTCAACTGTTCCAAAAATTTAATTGGGTCGTCGTTGGTGTCCTGGTCCGCATCAACGATTCTCTGCATCCACGCGATTTCACTTGACGTGGCACCCTCCTTGTAGCCCCAATGGGCCGCAATGCCGAATTCTGCCTTACGGTGCATTTCCTGAGTACGCACTTGCACTTCCACGGCCTTACCCTTGGGTCCGATAACGGTGGTGTGCAGAGACTGGTAGAGATTAAATTTGGGATTATTGATGTAGTCCTTAAATCGACCCTCAACCGGCTTCCATAGAGCGTGTATCGCCCCGAGGGCCGCCCAGCACTCGGGATCAGAGTGAACAATGACGCGTAGTCCTACCAGGTCAAAAATCTCGTCAAATTCCTTTCCACCAACAACCATCTTTTCGTAAATACTCCACAGGTGCTTCGGCCGACCACGAACATCACCGGAGACGCCGAGTTCGTTAAGTTTGTTACGAAGTTCAGACATAACTTCGTCCACGTAGGTTTCGCGCTCGGGTGCACGAACGGCGACCATTTGCTCAATTTCGGCGTAACGCTTTGGATGCAAGGTGGCAAAACTTAAATCCTCCAACTGCCACTTCACCGATTGCACTCCGAGTCGGTGAGCTAAAGGTGCGTAGACATCTTGAGTTTCTTGGGCAATGGAACGCTGCTTACCAATTGGCATCACCGAAATAGTGCGCATGTTATGGAGTCGGTCAGCCAACTTGATCAGTAGAACTCGCCAGTCCTGGGCCATTGCGATGAACATCTTGCGAATAGTGGCCGCCTGCTGAGCCTCCTTGGAGTCAAAAGCCAAGCGATCGAGCTTGGTAACGCCATCAACGACGCGCGCTACCGCAAGACCAAAGTCCCGTTCAATCAGATTCATCGTCATCATGGTGTCTTCCACGGCATCATGCAACAACGCCGCCGCAACGGTAGATGCGTCCAGTCCCAATTCAGCAACTATCTGCGCCACCGCGATGGGGTGCGTTACGTAGGGCTCGCCAGTACGGCGTAATTGCCCCTTGTGCGCGTCAATGGCAGCTAGGCCGGCCTTAATGATAAGGGCGTTGTCTGCGCCTTCGTGGTGTTGCGAAAAAGAATCAACTACTGGACCCAACAAACTCTCTAAAGGCAAAGAAGCCGGCTTAGTACCACTCACGCTGGCCACCTAGAGAGCCCACCGATCACTATCGTCTTTTTTGCTTTCGCGCCTTAGCTTGGATTGGCCCCGCACTGGTATTGGGCTTACCTGTTCGATTCTTCGAGCCCGCTTCACCACTCAACAATGCGGCTGCCGCAGGACTCATCGCCACTCGAGCTTGACGAGCCGCAAGTCGCTGACGAAGTTCAATGAAACGCGGTTCGCGTTCCTTGAATAGGGCCAAGAACATACTCGCGATGAAGATGGAGGAATAGGCCCCAGAAAGAAGACCCACAAAAAGGGCCAATCCGTAATTTTGTAGAGTGGTGGCGCCTAGCAACTCCGCGCCCACAACCAATACTGACAACACTGGAAGAATGGCTACTAGGGACGTATTTATAGAACGCGCCAAGGTCTGATTCATCGAGAGATTCACCATGTCCGAATAGGTCATCGTTCCCGCACTCAAAATACCTCGTGAGTTGTCCCTCACCCGGTCGAATACGACAACAGTGTCATAAAGCGAGTAACCAAGGATGGTCAAAAGAGCAATCACGGTGTCCGGGGTTAATTGAAAACCAAATAGTGAGTACACGCCCATGGCAACCAGGAGATCGTGAATCATCGCGATAAATGCCGCGAGGGCCATCTTGGGCTCAAATCGTGCGGAAATATAGATCACCACAGCTACGAAGAAGGCCAGTAGGGCGAGCAACGCCC
>JBAWVW010000150.1:0-2132 GCA_037147055.1 Actinomycetes bacterium | reverse complement strand
ATCGCGACCATCACCGTCGCCAGCCGTTGCTGAGTCAGTAATCATGTCGTATCCAGGGACTGTCTGACCTACAAGATCGGGATGAACAGTTGAACCCGTATCAAGAATTGCGACCACAATTTCTGAGTGACCACGCGTCGCCAACCACGCTTTTTGCGCCTGCACCCCAAAGGTCCCATTGAGGGCCCATTGCTGCGAGTCCACATAATAGGGGTCATTGGGATTGAAGAAAGGAGGAGTACTTGAAAGCCGCGGAGATGAAGCAGATCCAACACCAGCAAAGTTCTTCGCGGTCACCGAAATCCAATACGTCGATCCATTGGAAAGCCCTGTGATAGAACAACTCTTGCTTGTCGTGACACAACTTGCAACCGTTGAACCACCACTCGGCGAAGAATAGGCGCGAACGATATAACTCGTGATGGCGCTATTGCCTTGGCGTACTGGTTTTACCCAACGAACTAAAATTTTTCCAGAGAAAGGCTGGACACGAATATCAGTTGGAGAGCTTGGGACAGTCTGAGAAGTTACGAGTGTTTTCTGACGAACAATTGGTGCCAATGGACGCGCGACATCGGTAGGAAGGCTCATCTGCAAATCAGGCTCTGCCCATTTAATGCGCGGATCGGCGGTCAATCGAACTGCCATTGAACGAGCATCGCTGACACTCACGGCCCGGTCTAAAAGAACTGTTCTCATGCCCAGACCAAGATCAAGTCCTGGAGTCAAGCGCTGACCGATGAGAGCTGAACCAGTTGCCATCATCGGAGATTCTGTCAACACGATGTCTTGTTCATAGGACACGATCAACTGTTCAACAAGACCGCTTCCCCGCTCAAGCACTGTCTCAAGGGAGCCGTCATTGGCTCGCACTATGGTGCTAGGAACAACACACATGCCAAGAAAAAACGCTGCACACGCCAAGGAGGCCCTGAGCATTTTCATTAAGCCATCCTACTCACACTGGAAACAAACCTATGAGGAAGGAAACGCTGTTGGCTAATCCTCTGAAGGTGCTTGCGCCGCACGCTTCTGCAACTCATTGACCACGCTGGCATCAGCCAAAGTCGTCGTATCTCCCAAATTGCGTCCTTCGGCTACATCGCGTAATAAGCGACGCATGATTTTGCCACTACGGGTCTTAGGTAACTCGGGGGTGAAATAAATCATCTTTGGCTTGGCGATTGCACCGATCTCTTTTGCCACATGGTTGCGCAAGTCACTTTCACTCACGTCAAACCCAGTACGCAAGGTGACATAGGCAATGATCGCTTGACCAGTTGTCGGATCATTTGCCCCGACAACGGCAGCCTCAGCAACTGCCTGATGAGATACCAATGCACTTTCAACCTCAGTAGTTGAAATACGATGCCCACTCACATTCATCACGTCATCAACACGACCGAGTAACCAGAGATATCCCTCAGCGTCAAGTTTGGCTCCATCGCCTGCAAAGTATCGACCAGGAAAACGACTCCAATATGTTTCTTGGTAACGATCGGGATCATTCCAAAGTCCGCGCAACATTCCAGGCCATGGGCGCGTGAGCGTTAAATATCCACCACCATGTTCAACACGGTTTCCAGCATCATCAACAACCTCTGCTGAGATTCCTGGAATCGGAAAAGTCGCTGAACCTGGCTTGAGCGTCGTGGCACCAGGCAAGGGACTAATCATGATGCCCCCAGTTTCTGTTTGCCACCATGTGTCGACAACCGGACATTCGCCGCGACCAATGGTGTCGCGGTACCACATCCAGGCCTCGGGGTTAATCGGTTCACCAACTGAACCCAACAAACGCAGCGACGACATATTGTGCTTGGCGGGTTCCTCGTCACCCCACTTCATAAAAGTGCGGATGGCTGTCGGAGCAGTGTAAAAAATCGTCACGCCGTATTTCTCGACAATTGACCACAGGCGATCGTTTGCTGGATAGTTGGGTACACCCTCATAAATCACTTGCGTAGCACCATTTGATAGTGGTCCATAGACGATGTAACTGTGGCCAGTGATCCAACCCACATCCGCCGTACACCAATACACATCTGTCTCAGGGTGAAGATCAAAGACATACTTGTGTGTATAGGTCACGTGAGTGAGATAGCCACCCGTGGTGTGCATAATGCCCTTGG
>JBAWVW010000149.1:0-2133 GCA_037147055.1 Actinomycetes bacterium | reverse complement strand
ATCGCGACCATCACCGTCGCCAGCCGTTGCTGAGTCAGTAATCATGTCGTATCCACGGACTGTCTGACTTACAAGATCGGGATGAAATGTTGAACCTGTGTCGAGAACTGCGACCACAATTTCTGAGTTACCACGCGTTGCCAACCACGCTTTTTGCGCCTGCACCCCAAAGGTCCCATTGAGGCCCCATAGATCAGAGTTCACATAATAGGGATCATTTGGATTGAAAAAGGGAGGAGTGCTTGAAACCCGTGGAGAAGAAGCAGCTCCTGTACCAGCAGAATTTTTTGCTGTGACTGAAATCCAATACGTTGATCCATTAGAAAGCCCAGTGATTGAACAACTCTTGTTCACTGTCACACAACTGGCAACCGTTGATCCACTGCTTGGTGAGGAATAGGCGCGAACGGTATAACTCGTGATGGAGCTAGTGCCTTGGATTACTGGTTTCACCCAACGAACTAAAATTCTTTCCGAGAAGGGCTGGACACGAATATCAGTTGGAGAACTTGGGACAGTCTGAGAAGTTACGGTTGTGTTCTGACGAACAATTGGTGTCAATGGACGCACGACATCGGTAGGAAGGCTCATCTGCAAATCAGGCTCTGCCCATTTAATGCGCGGATCGGTGGTCAATCGAAGTGCCATCCTGCGAGCATCACCGACACTCACCGCACGGTTTAGAAGAACTGTTGTCATGCCCAGACCGAGATCAACTCCTGGAGTTAAGTGCTGACCGATACGAGACGAACCAGTCGCCGTCATCGGAGATTCTGTCAACACGATGTCTTGTTCATAGGACACAATCAACCGAGAAACAAGACCACTTCCCCGCTCCAGCACTGTCTCAAGGGAGCCATCAGCGGCTCGCACTATGGTGCCAGAGCCAACACACATGCCTAGAAAAAACGCCCCGCACGCCACGGAGGCCCCGAGCCTTTTCATCAACGCTATTCTACTCACACCGAAAACAAACCTGTGAGAAAGGAAACGCAGACAGTTATTCCTCCGACGGTGATTGCGCCGCTCGCTTCTGCAACTCATTGACCACGCTGGCATCAGCCAAAGTCGTCGTATCTCCCAAATTGCGTCCTTCGGCTACATCGCGTAATAAGCGACGCATGATTTTGCCACTACGGGTCTTAGGTAACTCGGGGGTGAAATAAATCATCTTTGGCTTGGCGATTGCACCGATCTCTTTTGCCACATGGTTGCGCAAGTCACTTTCACTCACGTCAAACCCAGTACGCAAGGTGACATAGGCAATGATCGCTTGACCAGTTGTCGGATCATTTGCCCCGACAACGGCAGCCTCAGCAACTGCCTGATGAGATACCAATGCACTTTCAACCTCAGTGGTTGAAATACGATGCCCACTCACATTCATCACGTCATCAACACGACCGAGCAACCAGAGATATCCCTCCGCATCGAGTTTGGCTCCATCGCCTGCGAAGTATCGACCCGGAAAACGACTCCAATAAGTTTCTTGGAAACGTTCGGGATCATTCCAAAGTCCACGCAACATTCCAGGCCATGGACGCGTGAGAGTTAAATATCCACCACCATGTTCAACACGGTTACCGGCATCATCGACAACTTCGGCCGAGATCCCTGGGATCGGAAAAGTTGCTGAGCCTGGCTTGAGCGTCGTGGCACCAGGCAGTGGGCTAATCATGATGCCCCCAGTTTCTGTTTGCCACCATGTGTCAACAACTGGACATTCGCCACGACCAATGGTGTCGCGGTACCACATCCACGCCTCCGGGTTAATCGGTTCACCAACCGAGCCCAACAAACGCAGCGATGACATATCGTGCTTGGCGGGTTCCTCGTCACCCCACTTCATAAAGGTGCGGATCGCTGTCGGAGCAGTGTAAAAAATCGTCACGCCGTATTTCTCAACAATTGACCACAAGCGATCGTTTGCTGGATAGTTGGGTACGCCCTCATAAATCACTTGCGTGGCACCATTTGATAATGGTCCATAGACGATGTAACTGTGGCCAGTGATCCAACCCACATCGGCTGTACACCAATAGACATCTGTCTCAGGGTGAAGATCAAAGACATACTTATGTGTATAGGTCACGTGAGTGAGATAGCCACCCGTGGTGTGCATAATGCCCTTGG
>JBAWVW010000148.1:0-2197 GCA_037147055.1 Actinomycetes bacterium | reverse complement strand
GATCAAGGTTGAGAATTGTTTTCGCTCCCTCACGACCTTTTCGGCGTTCGCGTTTGGCAATCCAAAGTGGGTCAGTCGGCTCATTAGCCGAGGCTTCAATGTCACGGCTGAAATCGTTACTTCGAAGCGTCGAGAAGACATCTTCGTGGCGAGTCAGAACGATGTTGCCAACGTCAGCGGCGTGCACCGGATCTTGTTCGCGTAAGGCCTGATAAAAGGGATAAGGGTTAGCGCGAAATAGTGGGTCGAAAGGGTTAAATTTTGGAAGGGTCATAGTGCATTCAGAACTGTAGCGAGGGTGTCAACGATCTGATCAATCTGGGCATCGCTAGTCACCAATGGTGGACAAAAAGTATTGGCATCGGCGCCAATAGCACGAGTGATCACTCCAAGGTCCAACATTTTGTCACGGATCATCATTGGATCACGATGTGTGTGATGTGAAGCTGCCCACACCGCTCCGTCGCCGCGGACCGAGGCGATGAGCCCGTCGTCGGCTAGGGATTGCAGTCCACTGGAAAGACGCTTTCCGATATGCACTGCGCGTGCCAATAAATCTTCGCGTTCCAGAATCTCAATGTTCTTGAGTGCGGCCGCACATGCTGTGGGATGACCGGAATATGTAAAGCCTGTACGCAAGAAAAAGTTTGCATCTGCTTCGAGTGGTGCGCGTACTGCGGGTCCAACAAAGACGCCGCCTAAAGGCTGGTAACCAGAAGTGACAGCCTTAGCAAAGGTCATTAAATCCGGCATAACCTTGTAATGGTCAGCGGCGAACCAAGTTCCAAGTCGCCCAAACCCACTAATGACTTCATCAAAGATTAAAAACGCTCCATGTTGATCGCATAGGCGACGCAAACTTTGCAGATAACCGTCTTGTGGTGGAAAGACACCGCCAGCGCCCTGCAAAGGTTCAACGAGTACCGCGGCAACGGTGTTACCCCGTTGTGCCATCAGCGTGGCCATGGCTTCAATGTCATCGGCAGCGACTTGTTCAACGTCACCGACCAACGGTCCGTACCCTTCGCGATTCGGGGGAATGCCTTGAGCGCTGGTTCCGCCATAGGTCGTTCCGTGGTAACCGCGCTGTCGCGAAATGATCAGAGTTCGTTCTGGGTGGCCCGCCTGAACGTGAGCCAGTCGGGCCAGTTTCATCGCCGTATCAACGGATTCAGAACCTGAGGATGTAAAAAAGATACGACTCTTCGGAATCGGTCCGATAGCGACCAGTTTCTCGGCAAGTTCTTCGGCAGGCTCATTCGTAAATGGATCAAAAGTTGAATAAGCGGCCAAGGTCCCCGCTTGACGGGCTATGGCTTCGGCTATATCGCTGCGACCATGTCCGACTGCGCAATACCAAAGGCTGGCCATGCCGTCGATGTACTGATTTCCGTGGTTGTCGTAGACGACCGAACCCTGGCCGCGAACCAATGTCCGAAAATCTGTACGAGTCGGCTTTGCAAAGGGATGCAGGAAGTCAGAAACCACGATCCAACCGTACTTCCTAGTGCGCCCAATCGGGTCCATGAGGTTGGGATTGCTATTTGGGAATCATTATCATTATGGCTATGACCCACACCCGTCATCCTGCGCTGCGCATTGTGCTTGCCCTGACCGTTTTCTTCGCCTTGGTCGCATGTGGGAAGGACACCTCAACGTCTCAAGACACCGAGCTTCCACAGATTGTTGTCACCTATTCAATTTTGGGTTCACTCGTGCGTGAAGTTGTTGGATCGGCCGCTCAAGTGACGGTTCTGATGCCCAACGGCGCCGATCCACATCAATGGCAACCTTCAGCCAAAGACATTGAGAAGCTGAATAACGCTGATCTTGTCGTGACGAACGGACTTGGTCTTGAAGGCGGATTGGCAGATGTTATTGAGCAAGCGGTGAAAGAAAAAGTTTCAGTATTCGTAGCCACAGACCACATCAACGTTCGGCGAGTTGGTGAGGGCGAAGGTGTGGATGCAAGTGATGCGGACCAAAGTGTGGGGGCCGAAGACCCGCATCTGTGGATGGATCCGATGACATTGATTGATGTCGTCGAAGCATTAGTGGAAACTCTTGCGTCGGCGAATATTGATGTCTCCGAGAACGGAGCCAAAGTGACCGAAGATCTTGTCACCCTTGATCATGAGATTGAAAAGATGGTCGGAGAAATCCCACTAGGGGATCGCAAAATAGTCACTGGGCATGA
>JBAWVW010000147.1:0-2235 GCA_037147055.1 Actinomycetes bacterium | reverse complement strand
GGGATCTTGTGTCCGACAGCGTCAACAACTTGAGGTACTAAGGCCATCGTGGCAACAGTTCCCGTGTGCCCACCACCTTCGGTACCTTGGGCGACAACGAAGTCACAGCCACTAGCGAGTGCGGCCTCAGCGTGGCGCACCTTGCCGCACATTGATCCAACCAAAATATTGTTTTTGTGCAACACGTCAATGATTTCGCGCGGCACTCCAAGTCCCGCGACAAAAATACGAGCACCACCTTTGATGATGGTCTCTACTTCTTTTTCTAACTGTCCGGGAATCGCCGCCAAAAGATCAACCCCAAAAGGCTTTGATGTCAGTTTGCGAACGGCATCCAATTCTTCAGCAAGTTGTCCAGGTCCCATCGGAGCGGCTCCGAAGGTTCCAATGCCACCCGCCTCACTCACAGCAGCAACGAGTTCGCTGTAGGAAACTCCGCCCATACCAGCAAGCATGATCGGGTGTTCAATATCAAGTAGTTCTGTCAGACGCGTACGCATGTCAATACCGTAGTGGATGAGCCCCGATTTAGCGGTAAGGACCATGCTGGTGAAACAGCCGCCGATGCCAGCGCCGAGGGGTCAGGGCGATTCCCCGAGGCTCATCCTCAAACATCCAGCGGGCAAAATATTGTCGTCCTCTTTGACCGGCGTGGGCCAGCAGAGCGATTGCCCCACGGGCGCCTCGTCGGTGTGAGAGGACCTTGGAAACGCGCACCGACATGCGATGGTCTGCGAGCAAATGATCTGTGACCGACATCTCGTAGCGCTGGCGGACTGCGGCGGGTTCGCCACCGGCCACAATCGCCTGGGCAGCAAGAGAACCTGTGAGTAATGCTTGGCCAATACCTTCGCCAGTCAAGGCATCTGTCGCCATCACCGCGTCACCGACGAATAACACTCGACCCGATGCAGTCATGGCCTGATCAATGCGTGCAGGAATCGGCCAGGCGGTATGTCGCCCATCAAGGACAAAGTTCGGACCAAGTGCCTCCACAACATGTTCTCGTTGTAAGAGGTCATTCCAGACATCTTTCATATCGCCGATACGTCGCTTGCCATCGCGCAATAACGCGAGACCGATATTGGTGCGATTGCCGGGAAGCGGAAAACTCCAGGCGTAACCCGGCAACAAATCTGCGTCAAACCAAATGGTCAATCGCTGCGCCGCCGTGCCCGTTACATTGCTGGCGTACTGGCGAAAGGCGTGCCATTCACCGAGGTATCCGGGCTCGGAGAGACCGAGTGACTTGCGCACTGGACTCCACATTCCATCGGCGGCAATGAGCCAAGTGCTGCGAAAGACACGAAGTTCATCATTGGCACGCACCGAAACAGAAAGTTCTTCACTGTTGACGCTCAACGATTCATATGCGCAATTCTCTAGGACGGTGATTCCTTCATGCCGAGCCTGCGTGAGTAAAGCATTATCGAGTTCAAGGCGCGGAGTGACGGCAGCGAACTTTCCGCTTGTCGGCAAGGGCACACACACTTCGCGTCCACTTGGCGAGCGCAGCCAAGCGGCCTCAACATCGAACCATGAAGGTACGGTTGCTGGATCAAAGTTGAGTTTTTCAAGTTCGCGTAACGCCAACGTGGTGAGGCCGTCGCCACAACATTTATCGCGTGGAAATTGAGCCTTGTCGATCACGATCACGTGCAACCCAGCACGTGTGGCGGTGATCCCCGCGGCAATGCCCGCGGGACCCGCCCCGACGATCAGCAGATCACAGTCAGAAGAGGTTATTTGACCGTTGAGTGTCACATTGTCAGGCTAGAAGCGAGCATCGATTGGTGCGCTACCCAATGCCATTCTCTATGATTGACAACGTACATGTCACATCCATTGTGGGTGGGACGACGAAATTGAATGGAGATCCGAGATGGCTCGGTTATGTGAAGGAAAAGTTGCAATCGTGACCGGAGCCGGTCGTGGAATCGGACGCGAACACGCCCTTAGTTTGGCATCTCAAGGTGCCAAGGTTGTGGTGAATGACCTGGGCGGCAATGTTGATGGAAGCGGTGGTGACCTCAGTCCTGCTGATCAAGTGGTAGCCGAAATTCGTGGCATGGGCGGCGAGGCTGTTTCCAATGGTGACAGTGTCAGCGATTGGGCGGGAGCAGAGCGCCTGATCAATACCGCCATTGAGGCATTTGGTGATCTCAACATCGTGGTCAATAACGCAGGTATCTTGCGCGACCGGATGTTGTTCTCAATGTCTGAAGCAGAGTGGGA
>JBAWVW010000146.1:0-2271 GCA_037147055.1 Actinomycetes bacterium | reverse complement strand
ACATCGTGCAACAATGCGGCTGCCACATGGTCGCGTTGTGCATCTGGTTTCAGAGCCACAAATCTTTGGGCGACAACCAGCGAATGACGCTGATCACTCGCGACCATTTGCGTCCACAGGGAAAATTCGTCTTCCAATAAATGTTTTCTCACCCAGTCAAGTTGCTCAACGCTCAACGCTCGTCGTGATAGTGATGTCACAAAGCGCTTCACTAAATGCCGAATTGATGATCCAGACGCCACTGTCAACTCCCACGTGAAACTTGAGCTCGTGGATGCGCCGAGCGATATTGATCCAATAAACGTTCCTGTGAAACGCTTGTATAGATCTGTGTCGTCGAGATGGAGACATGACCCAACATTTCTTGCACGATGCGCAGATCGGCACCATGGTCAAGCATGTGGGTAGCGCAGGAGTGACGTAATACGTGAGGCGACAACACGCTCTTCAGGCCCGCTTTCTCACCGGCACGAGCAACCACCGCCCATGCGGCTTGACGCCCCAGTCGCCCACCCCGCATATTCAAAAAGATTGCCTCTGAATCTTCACGCCGAAGCCAACGTTTCGGTGTCATTTCTATGCGACCCTGCTGCAACCACCGATCCACGGCCTCTCGGGCGCATCGGCCAACAGGCACCAAACGCTCCTTAGAACCCTTGCCATACAGTCGCACTAGTCCCCCATCAAGATCAATATCACCAATGGAGAGCCCGCAGATTTCTGAGATGCGCGCCCCTGTGGCGTATAACAACTCCAATAAAGCACGATCCCTCAAAGCCACCGAACTTTCACCGACGACTGCAGCCAAGAGGCTCTCAACTTCTTCTTCGCTCAAAGGTTTGGGAATACCAGTCGGAACCTTGACCCCATCAAAATCTGCTGTCGGGTCGTCATCGCGAGTTCCTTCGGCTAATAAAAAGCGGTGCATCATTCGCACGGCCGCCATCCGCCGCGCCACACTTGAAGGGGCCGCACCCGAACTACGTTGCAGCGCCGCATACGCATCGATGTCACGTGCTTGCACGGTTGCCAAATCTATTTTCTTTACGATTAACCAATCGCAATAATTCGTCAGATCAAGACGGTACGCCGACAAAGTATTTTTTGAACGACCTCGCTCAGCCAACATCCATAGAAGAAATTCTTCAACTTCAAGGGGCAGCGATTCAGTTATATCCACAATGCCCGTCTCAAGGTGCCGCTACATCAAGAGCGTTCAATCGACGCTCAGCAAGTAACAAACCAATCGTTGATTTAGCGTCCGCAATCTCCCCACTGACCACCATGCCGACAGCGAGCGCTAAAGGAATTTCAAAAACCTCCATATGGTCTTCTTCTGGTCCGTGGGCCTGGCGACCAACCTCAGTTAATCCAGTGGCAAGGTACACATGCAGAACTGAATCAGTCATCCCCGTTGAAGGATAAAAGCGGTGTAAGAGTTCCATTTTTTCGGCAGAGAAACCCGTCTCTTCAATCAATTCACGAAGCGCGGTTTCTTCAGGCAATTCTCCAGGTACATCACGCATGCCCGCGGGGACTTCAATAATCACTGTATTGAAAGCCGCACGAAACTGCTTGACCAAGATCACCTGTGGCACACCTTGATCGTCATAGCGGATGGGGACGACCGCAACGGCCCCCGGCGAGCGCACAATGTCACGGGTGAACGTTTCACCATTCGGGGCTACAAACTCACCCACAACCACATTCCAGATATACCCAGAATGAATAAGCTGGTCTCCCAGATGTTGGAAAGATCCCATGGTCCACTCAGGCGGAGCGTGCCTCTGAATGCTGTTCGTCGGTACCGATTGCCTCAGAGCGATGATGAGCGCGATATTCCAAAGCTGCACCAATCATCTCGCGGAATAGCGGGTGTGGCCGGTCTGGACGACTCTTGAACTCGGGATGAGCCTGCGTTCCTACCCAAAATGGGTGACCAGTTAATTCTATGAATTCGACGAGACGCTTGTCTGGTGAGGTTCCGCTGCACACGAAGCCAGATGCCTCAAAGCGTGTGCGATATTGGCTATTGAACTCATAGCGATGGCGATGACGCTCACTCACTACTGCCTCTCCGTAGGCCTGCGCCACTTGAGAACCTGGTTGTAGAACCGCGTAATACGCACCGAGTCGCATTGTTCCACCCTTATCGGTGATGTCGCGCTGATCATTCATAATGTCAATCACAGGATGTTTCGTCGTGGGATCAAATTCAGTGGAGTGAGCATCCGACATTCCAAGAACATGACGCGCATATTCAATTGTCAT
>JBAWVW010000145.1:0-2275 GCA_037147055.1 Actinomycetes bacterium | reverse complement strand
AAGATCCACGTTTGGCGGATTATGTCGGTCTCAGCGATCCTGAAATTCGTCGCCGCGCCGAAGATAATGACTTCTTTATTTCAGAAGGGGTGGAAGTGGTTCGGCGACTCGTCACTTCCGAGATGCGACTGCGCTCGATTTTGCTTTCACCCAATCGGGTTGACATCATGATCCCCGCACTTGCCAATGTCACTTGCCCGATTTATGTCGCCGAAAGACGCGTCATCTCCGGTGTCGTCGGTTTTGATATGCATCGCGGAGTTGTTGGGTCGGCATTTCGTCCAGATCCGCTTTCTCTTGATGAGATTTTGTCGCATCCCCCGTTATATGGACCGCGCCATCGTCTGGCGATTTTACAAGGACTCGGCGATCACGAGAATCTCGGCGCGATTGCTCGCTCGGCGCGTGCTTTCCACATCGACGCCATCGTCATAGATCCAACCTGTGCCGATCCGTACTACCGACGCACTGTTCGGGTTTCAATGGGTGAAATCCTCTTTATCCCCGTCGTTCGGATGGAGATCGAAACGGCTATGGCCGTGATCAGGCGCAAGAGCGGCACGGTTGTGGCGCTCACACCCAACCCTCAGACTCCCTCAATCCTTGACTTTCAGGTCAGCAAACCTGGTCCCTTGGGATTGATTTTTGGTGCCGAAGGACCTGGATTGCCCGAAGAGACCTTGGCTACCGCCGATGTACAACTACACATTCCGATCGCCCTCGACGTTGATTCCCTCAACGTCGGCCACGCCGCCGCGGTGGCATTTGCGCTCACGGCTTCCCCTTAAAATTTATTTAACCAAGATTTCACCAAAAATTTATCTGATGGAGTATGCTTTTTCTAACATCCTGATGTAGCGACTGTATATCGTTCGCATTCAGGTTGTAGGAATATCATATATCTTACCGAGGGAGAATGCTGATGACAAAGTCAACAAAGGTACGTCTGAACAAGGAAATCATCACAAGCCGGCTCGTGGACACCACCATTGAAATGATGTTGGTCGAATCCATCGCTACGGTTTCTGCATTACGCATCGCAGAACGCGCTGACGTTGACAAAATGACCATCCGCACCTACTACGGAAGTTATGAGGGTCTCCAAATTGCCGTGGCCCAAGCATTGGCGCTCGACTTTCTCCCCTACTTAAAGAAGGGAACCTTTGATCCGTCAGTAAAAGAAGATCCACGCTGTCTTTTGTTCGGTAAATTGGCCCTCCATTTAATCACTTCGTATGAAGATGCCTTTGAGAGCATCATCCCAGGCGATCTGCCAGTGATAAAAATGATGGAAGAAGAACTACAGAAGCGCTACAACTTCAAACCAGAAGTTTCTAAGATCGTCGCAAAGCGTTCGGTCCTTAATTATCTTGCACTTCTTGTTGAACCCACTTTTTTGGCCTTGACCAAAAAACAGGCGAAGGTCTGGGCGACAATCCAACATGAGACCTATCTCGCTCTCGCGCAAAATCAACAAAAACTCGCCTGAGGATTTTCGCACAAAGATACCCTTTGCAGGTAACGGCTAGTGGAGACGAGGGGAATCGAACCCCTGACATCTACCTTGCAAAGGTAGCGCTCTGCCAACTGAGCTACGTCCCCGTTACGGCTCTAAAGTTTAGCCGAGAACGGACGAAATACGCCCTTTCCAACGATCAACTGTCTACGACCTCGTCACTTCGCCCTACTGTGGACTCATGGCCCACACTTCCAACCCTGGCGGACGTCCTAACCGACTGAAATTCGGAACGTTTTTAGCCCCCCATCACCCTGTTGGTGAGAATCCCGTCCTGCAATTTCAAAGCGATCTCGACTTCGCAGCGCACCTTGATCGTTTGGGATTCGATGAATTTTGGTGCGGCGAACACCATTCCAGCGGATGGGAAATGATCGCTTCTCCAGAAATGTTTTTAGCGGCAGCTGGTCAACGCACCCACAACATCAAACTTGGCACTGGTGTCATTTCGTTGCCGTATCACCATCCGTTCAACGTGGCGCAACGGATTGTGCAACTTGATCACATGACTAAGGGACGCGCCATGTTCGGTACTGGCCCTGGCGCGCTACCGAGTGATGCCTGGACCTTGGGCATTGACCCTCTCCTTCAGCGTGATCGCCAGGATGAAGCCATGGGAGTCATTTTACGTCTGCTCCGCGGAGAGGATCGTTTCTCTCACGAAAGCGAGTGGTTCACACTCAAAGATGCACAACTGCAACTTCTCCCTGTGCAAGATGAATTGCCGATTGTGACGGCATCAACTTTGTCCCCCTCAGG
>JBAWVW010000144.1:0-2364 GCA_037147055.1 Actinomycetes bacterium | reverse complement strand
TCATGGGTTCCGATTTGCAGCGCACTCACCCCCTTCAGGGTAGGCGAGTCGTCGGGGGTGACGCGTTTCCTAAGGTTTTTTCCTGTGGTGGCTCCCGACACGGGGGTAAAAAGGCGTACCCTCAGAGTGTGCGCAGCGCTAAAGACTTCTTCAAGCCCCTCGCCGTGGGAGCCCCCGAGCCCCTCCGCGAGATTCCCTTCCGCCCAAGTCGGATGATCCATTTCTTCCCCCCTTCCAACGAAAAGATGGTTGCCAAACTTGGTGACATCGTGCCGACCGTGGACATCATTCTCGGCAACCTTGAAGATGGTGTGCCTGCCACAGATAAAGAAGCGGCTCGCGCTGGATTAGTCAAAGTTGCTCAGACCGTTCCGATGGGCACAACTCAATTGTGGACACGTGTCAACAGTCTTGATTCGCCGTGGGGTCTTGACGACATCACGACCTTGGTCACAGAAGTCGGCGACAAATTTGATGTCATCATGATTCCCAAAGTTGAAGGGCCAGAAGATATTCATTACGTCGACCGTCTACTGGCGCAACTTGAAGCCAAGGCTGGTCTGAAAAAGCCGTTAATGGTTCACGCGATTTTAGAAACAGCGCGCGGCATGGCCAACGTTGAAGAAATCTGTGGCGCTTCACCGCGCATGCAAGGTCTTTCACTCGGACCAGCAGACTTGGCCGCCAATCGCCGAATGAAGACCACTCGCGTTGGTGGCGGTCATCCTGATTATTTGGTACGCAATGACCCCGACACAGATAATCCTGATGCCCCACGCGCCACTCATCAACAAGATCTCTGGCACTACACATTGGCACGCATGGTTGATGCCTGCGTGATGCACGGCATCTTGCCTTTCTATGGACCGTTCGGTGACATCAAAGATGTTGTCGCCTGCGAAGATCAATTCCGCAACGCCTACCTACTCGGTTGCGTGGGTGCTTGGTCATTACATCCAGTGCAGATTGATATTGCACGACGCGTTTTTAGCCCGCGGCCAAGTGATGTTGCACATGCGACGCGAGTCATTGAAGCCATGGGCGATGGAACTGGGGCGATCATGCTTGACGGCAAGATGGAAGATGATGCCTCAGTCAAACAATGTCGCGTCATTGTGCAATTAGCCCGCGAACTTTCTGCTCGTGATCCCGAACTCGCTGCCTCGTACGGCTTTTAACAAGGAAAATCTGATGTCTACTATGCGACCCCGTCGTTCCGTTCTGTATATGCCCGCCGCCAATGAACGAGCCCTTGACAAAGCCAAAAGCATCCCCGCCGATGCTTTGATCTTCGATCTAGAAGATGCAGTCTCCCCGGACGCGAAGCCCGATGCCCGACGTAATGCTGTGGCTGCGGCACGCAGTGGCGAGTACGGCAATAAAGAAATCACTATTCGCTGCAATGGTCTTGAGACCCAATGGGGTGCTGACGATTTGACCGCTGCCGCCATGGCTGGTGTCTCGGCCGTGGTGATTCCGAAGATCAATTCAGTGCGCGAAGTGGAGGCCGTTTCTTCAGCACTAGCAACGGCTGGCGCACCTGGGTCAATGAAAATCTGGGCAATGATCGAAACCCCGACAGCGATTTTTGATGTCCGCGCGATTGCTGCTCACCCAAGAGTGCAAACTCTGGTGATGGGTACAAATGATCTCGCCAAAGAACTCCGCGCCACCCAAGTTCGTGGTCGCGCTCCATTGATGCACCATCTAGCGACTGCCCTTCTGGCAGCACGCGAGGCTGGAAAAATTATCTTGGATGGCGTTTTCAATGACATTAAAGATGCCGACGCCTTTCGTGATGAGTGTTTGCAAGGCGCGCAGATGGGTTTTGATGGCAAGACACTGATTCATCCATCACAAGTGGAGATCGCCAATGATGTCTGGGCTCCGACGGCTGACGAAGTTGATTATGCCCAGCGCGTGATCGCTGCTTTTGAAGAAGCGACGGCCGAAGGTCGCGGCGTCATCACCGTTGATGGGCGCATGATTGAAAACTTGCATGTGGACAATGCCCGTCAAGTTTTAGCGGTCCAACAAGCTATTGAATCTCTCTCTTGAACTAGAGAGTGCTGCGAAATAGTTCAAGAGTGCGAGCAAATGCGATAGCAGATGCCTGAGCGTCATAGACATCCGGCCGAGCGTCATTGAAGAAACCATGGTGACATCCAGCGTGAATATTGAGAGTGGCATCTTTGCCCAGTGACTGCAATTGCGTTTGCAGACCTCTCACAGTTTCTGGATTGGCAAAATCATCATGCTCTGCATATTCGCCGACAACCTTGGCTTGAATGTGACCCCAATCTGGTTGTGCCGACGGCCAAGGAATCACGCCATAGTACGGAGCCGCTGCAGCCACTGCATCTG
>JBAWVW010000143.1:0-2388 GCA_037147055.1 Actinomycetes bacterium | reverse complement strand
GTTCAAACACAGTTCAAACACAGTTCAAACACAGTTCAAACACAGTTCAAACACCTCCATTCGTAAGAGTTCACGATCCGATTTCCCTCAAAGCGCGAAGAATTTCGTTTAACCCGATATTCCGCACCCTGTCGAGTTCTTCAAAAGCCTGATTTTTCTGATTTGTTTTTTCTGATCGTTTTGCTGGGATCAGTCTGGTGGGCGTGGCAGAATTCGGTGGAGATGTTGGGCGGGCGTGGGCAGGTTGAGTCGTCTCAGGATTTCTTGCTGACGAGGCGTCAGTCGGGTGGGGCTGATGGCGCGTCCCTGGTGAGATTGCTGGACGAGAACCGTGTAATTGCTGAATGCCGACAAGAGTGTTCGTGTGGTGACGTGACGCTCTTTGTTGGGGGTGTCGGCAGGCAAGCTTTTGCGGTAGGTCCGTTGTACGAGGAAGTACGTCATCAGCGCAATGACGAGCAGAAACATCAGTGACTCGATGCGGCGTGATGAATGGAGAAACACCGGTCGAACGGCGAGTGGACCTTTGAACTGGCTATTCACTTGTTCGCTGTAAGCCTGCTGTTTGAATCGAGTGAATAGAGAGTCCGCACTGCCGCTTTTGGCCGGAACAGTGGTCGCGATCGCGTTGTAGCCATCATATTGCTCGTCGGCTTTGAGCAATGCTTCGTTGAAAGTGAATTCAAAGCGATGCGTCGGTGTATGGCTGTTCTTCGTGGGTTTACCAAGTTGCTTGGTTTCCGCTTCTGTGAGTGGAATCAGTTTCCCCGAGAAGTACTTTGCCGCCTTGGCAGTGCTGAATGCTCTCGCCATCCGCTTTGGAAGGGATGCGGCGTCAGTGTTCCGACGTCCGGCAGCAACGCTCGCTTGTAGGGCCTGGAGTTCTTTCGTGATGCGGTCGATCTGCTTCTGTCTCTGTTGGCGAACGATTTTCATGTCCGCCGTGCTGTAAACGAAAATGACGCGGCACTTGATGTCACGGCCCTTCGGGTACGCATGGCTCTTTTCGTCGTCGTGCAAGGTGTGCTGAAGGACAGCAAGTCGGTACTCCTCTAACGGAAGGCTGCTGTTCGATGTCCTGCGACGAAGTTGCTCGATCGAATGGTAGCTGGCGTTGTTCCAATTAAGTGTCTTGTGATGTGCGTCGAACAGGTCGCTCAGATCACGCCAGGGGACGGAACAGATCGCATCACATCCCGAGTCCTTCAGGCGCAGCAGGTGCCCGACGGAAAAGGTGCCTCGGTCCGAGATCATCGTCAGCTTGACGTTCGGCAGGTGCTTCTCCAACAGTGCCGTCTGCTCATGTATGGCCGTGCGACCGTTCTGATTGCCATCGATCGTGTGACCGCACATCGGCATCGGACCGAACTCATCGACGACGACCCCCAGTCCGACATGGATCATCTTCGTCCCCTTGCGGACATTGTCCATCGCACGCCCCTTTGTAATGTGCGCGGGGTCGAGCGCACTGTCGCTACGGATCATTCGCGTTTGAGCGTTCTCGCCCATGCCGACCACACCCAATCGGGCCATCGCGTCCGCATACGCACCCGTAAACTCGACGTGAGTCGGGTCGTAGTGAAGTTCGTTCAGCGGGACCCCAAACTTGCTCCCCACCTGCAACGCGATGGAACTGAGGATTGAGTGTCGTTGGTCGTAAAAGGCATCCAGTGCTCGACCGATTCGATCGTCATTCAGCTTGGCAGCGTCAATTTTCCACAGAACGTCGGCCCCGCTTGTGACGGCCCATTCAGACACTCGACTCAAAGCGACCGGCGAATAGACTCGCGCAGCAATCAACAAGCTCAAGATGGTCCCGTAGCCAAACTCCGCTTGCTCATCCACTGGCAGATGCTGATCAATAATATCAGCCACCCCCATCTGCTCCAGCAGTGGCGCAATCACCACCAGACTGCCGAACGCAGCACCCTTCGCATCATTTTGGCCTCCGTACCAGGTACTCATGCGCGCAGTCTGGCGACCTTGAGTGGATTGCGCAAGTCCCGCGAATGAGAATCTTAAAGGTCGCGGAAAATAAGTTTAACCGCGCCTCGTAGAGAAGCGAGTTCGAATTGCGATTACGGTCGGTTTTGGTGGGTAAATTGAATTGCAATTCTAGCTTAAAGAAGTCGGCTGGACGCCGACGCGCCTACGCCGCTGGCTACGGGTTAAACGAATTAAGAGCGTCGTAATGGAATTCCAGGAATTTACGATCTAATGATCGCCTGATTCTCAGGTCGGAGACAATCAGCCCTCGCCGTGCAGAGTGAGGATCAGCGATCTCTCACCACCGTGATTACGGTGTTCGCACAGATAGATTCCCTGCCAGGTGCCCAGGCATAAGCGGCCTTGTGAAACGGGGATCGTCAACGAGGCACCAAGTAACGA
>JBAWVW010000142.1:0-2526 GCA_037147055.1 Actinomycetes bacterium | reverse complement strand
TATGGACGGTCGCCGAGCTCGACGGATGACTAATCACCAAAATATCCTCGCAGTCGCCCGCGTCATGATTGACGAAGGTGGACTGGACAACCTTTCGATGCGGGCACTCGCCGAAAAGGTCGGGGTCAGCGTCACGACGCTGTACAACTTATTCGATACTCGCGAAGCAATCGTTCGTGCAGCACTCGATCAAGTGCTTGCTGAGATCACTCCCATCGTCGGTTCACTTCAACCAAGCATGTCTCTGGGCCAAATCTGCCAAAGCGCAGTCAGTATCAGCAACATGGCTTTTCAGGCAATGACTCCCTCACTTCTACTTGCCGTGATGAGCGACGACGCGAACCCCCGCGAGTTTTTCATTGAACACCATGCGTCCGATGGCATTTTCCCTTTCTTACAACAAGCGCAAATTCAAGGTGAACTTTCCAGTGACGCCGATCTTGCCGACATCACCACCACCTTTGAAGCAGTCATTTATTCGGCCTCCCGATTCTGGGCCATGGGACTCATCAACACTGATGAACGCACGCGTCGAATTCGTATCGGCGTCAAGTTGGCGTTGCTTGCTTATGCAACTCCGCAGGGACGCCAATCGCTCACTGAGTGACCCGACTCAACGCGCTGGATAGCGAACCATGCCAAATGCTGTCCCATGCAAGATGTGACCCTCGTCGTCAATAAAAAGTCCAGCAAAGACAGTGTTATAGCGCGAACTACCAGTGATCCACGTCAGAACAGATTCACCGGTTGTCCAATCAATACCTTCTAAAGCCCACTTTCCATCACGGCCACCGACGGTGTACAAAGTGTTTGATCCAAGACTCACCAACGGAACCCCATTCGCCGATGAGACTTCTTGATTAACCCAAGACGACGCAAACGCTTGCGCTACTGGATCCCATACGAATTTCTGCATACCGTGCGGAGCGAAGGCTGGATCGGCACCCGAATATGAAACAAGAAGTCGAGCAGCTTTGGCTGGATAACCGTCGGGAATAGTTGGCGATTCGTTGTTGACGACGAGCGCCCCATATCCACCGACCACAACACCTTGCTCACTTTGGATAGCTGTCAGTTTTGGGTCCCCCATCGTCACGAGCGCTTGACCAGCAATCTGCGGAGACAATGCGCCCTCAACCTGTTCCCAACCCTGCGGAACTCCATCTCTCCAGAACAACACAACATGCATCTGTTCATCACCGTCAGTAATGACCACGAAGCGATCATCGCAATAGCCCATCAAGGCTGGAGTGGCGCCACTTCCCTTGCCGGCACTATTGGAATAAGGCACCGACCAAGCTCCATCCGCAGGCGAATTTGAAAGTTTTGTCCCATCCCACACAACTTTGTGCATCTCGTCAAGCGATACCGCGTAGATACCACCTTGCTCATCAACGGCAATCGAGTTGCGCACCCAACTTGCACTAGCAAGGGTGATCCCACTGGCGACGACCTCAGCGTTATGAGCCGCGGCAGCCTCCTGACCGGGCAACGCAATAGCGACATAATGCGAAAAATCGCGATCAAGAACAACAATCCAGCCTTCATCGGTCACGACGACCAACTTGCCGTCAAATGTCATATTCACGCCGACGAACCCGCCCGTGATTTCAGCGGGTCGCTTCCATTCGTTACGCAGAATGATGGGTGAATGCGGGTCGCCAACCGTTTGATCCTGGTATGCGAGAACAGAGTCCTCCCCACCGATAAATAATGTGTTGTCAACATCAAGCGCGTAATAAATGCCCGTCAAACCAAGCAGATATTTTGCTCCGAATCCTAAACCCGTGAGTGCTAATTCACTGCCCGACTGTTGATCCATGAGAGCGATGTTGGCATCGGCTTCATCGCTGGACAACAACTCTTTATCTGGCCGTGGCAACTCTGCAAGTAACTCAAAAGTTTTCGCATCAATTTTGCTGATGCGGTCAGCACCGTTACTCCAGATCACACGCGAACCATCGGGATACTTTGATGAAATAGCCAACCCTGCATGACCAGGTCCGAGGTGCACATACTGCACATCGGCTGATGTCAATGTCTGCGTTGAGTCGCGCGGCCCAGCAGTCGGCGAACCGTTTGATTGAGAGGCGTCAATGTGACCGATCGGGGCAGCACTGTCGGCGAAGTATGGATTCTTAGGAGGGTTCTCACAGGCGGTGGAATCAGCCGCAAGCGTTGTCGTTGTCTGAGCGACAGTGGTTGGCGAGTCAGTACTGACCGGTTGCTCGGAAGCGGAGTCACCCGCACTGCACGCCGCGAAGGCCAATCCACAAGCAACTAGGAAAGAAATTCTTGAGTACCGAGGCGATGGGTTCATCAACTCAATATAGTCTGATTTTCAATCTATATGTAACGATGTTCAACAAACTTTGTGCGCACCGTTTCCCTTAAAACTGCCTGTTAAACGGCACCTTTGGCTGACTGCAAGGTTGTTCTGCTCAGCGTTTGCGAATGACTCCGTCTTTAATCGCAGCAGCAGCAACGGCCGGAGCAACCCGCTCAACAATCGTGCGATCAAACACT
>JBAWVW010000141.1:0-2616 GCA_037147055.1 Actinomycetes bacterium | reverse complement strand
GCCCGCTGAATGCGCCAACTACTTTCGACACGCAGGATACAGGGCGTGACCCACAGCAAACGGAAACCGCTCTAGCTATTCCAATGCTGCTATTATTGCCGTGCGTTACGCAGCAACGCCTCGACTGACATCGACCGCACCAGTAGTTGCTGATTGGATTCTATGTATAGATTGACCAATTGCTGGAGATTTGTGCAAGGGTTGCAGATATATATGACTTTAAAGTCTATTTTATCAGTGAAGACCGCTGATCCAAAAGGGACGCCCATATCGGGATTTTTTTCCAGAACACGTCTAACTTCGAACTCGTCGCGATATAGCCCATCGATCGTCTCGTCCCTTAGAGCCTTAACCCCATCGTCCCATGACTTTACTTCGACGATTGTCGCCGCTGGAAAGCTCTCTTTTGCGAACTGGACATATGACGAGGCCCCAATCACGCCGATGCGTCCGGAGAATGCGCGAATGGCGTCTTCTGGGTTTCCGCCTTTTGCAAGACGAGCCACTACCTTACGGTTATAGACCATGGCATGCCGAAGTTTTGCATATGGTTGCGAGAAACGGACGTAAGGCGCTCGATCGAAGCTCGCGGACATTCGGTTGATTCCTAAGTCCGCCTTGAGGTCTGCAACAGTTTTGGCAAGCGCATCGAACGTGTCGCCTCCGTTGACGATAACAAGCTTTAGGTTTAGGGTCTTAGCAATGTCCTTGGCTAATTCGAATTCTGGTCCATAAAATTCGCCGGAACCGAGCCTTCTGCGAAAACCAGGTACATCAAAATTCGCAAAGGCCACACGAAGTTTGCCCTCGGCAATAATATCCTTCAGATCGTATATTGCGCCATTGCTTTTGATTTCTTGAGAGCGCGCAGGCGCCGCAACCGCTCCATTCAGCGCCAACGCTACAACAAATATTGAAACACAACGGGCAAAACCCGTTAGCGTCATGCAGTCCGTATTTGTATAGCTTTTTACTCGCACAGCATTTCCCTTTTGAGTAGCTTTCACGTTTTTCGAAGTGAAAAAAACTCCTAGCTAGGAAGCATTAATGAGAAGATACAGCAATCGCCAACTTTCTCTCGCCGCCCCCGGCCAAAGCTGGAATTTGACAATTCAACGCTACATTAATCATCGCGCGGATCATAGAAACAATCGGATCAGCGATGATCATTAATGGCAAGGCGAGTTCGTATGATAGACCAAAGGGACGCAGAACGGTCGCCAGGGGTACTAGGCCTGGAAGACCACTGAGCCCGATCGTAGCGAACGAACTCACGAATGAGAACGCCGCGACAAGTAGTAGTTCCGTTCCACTGAAAGTGTGCCCGGTTAAATGGCCGATGAATAGTGCCGCGGTAATAAAATGAGCGATATTTCCAAATCGCATGACTGCAAATCCTATCGGTATGAAAAGTTCACACGGCTCCTTTGAGGCATGAAGATCAACTGTCATCGTCTCTAGCGCCGTTGGAGCGCAAATAAGCGTGTTCCGTGTTGCGGCGGCCAGAGCCAGAGGCCTCATGAATACCGAGAACACGAGCCCCGGCCTCACGCGAAGTGTTAAAGACATACATGAGATAGAAATAGCGACAAGCAGAATGCTCGTAACAAGAAAGGCGAAAGCGAATGGAGCAAGGATAGTAAAAGCGTCGGAACCTAGAAGCGCAATCTGGGGGGCAATTAATGCGATAATACCGATCGGTATCAGCAAGTTGAACCAGTCGAAGATCATGATGCAAACACTCTGAATATGTTTAAGGGCGTTGAAAATTGAAGCGCCTGATCGGCGCTCGCTCAACACCAGCCCGCCACCGAAGAGAAACAGGAACACTATAACTTGAAGGATGTTATTCGTAGACAGAGCGGAAAATATGTTGGTGGGAATGATCGTCAATATTCCTGTTTCTTGCTTCCCACCACCGTCGATGGCCGACTGAATTCTGAGCGGGAATTCCATATCGACGTGGGTTCCCGATCCGCCAAACATCTCTCCGATACGTTGGGTAATTCCCTGATCCATAGGCACAAAATGAAACAGCACCAAGGGGACAAGCACAGAAACCACGATGACGAGCCCTGTCGTGGCGGTCAGCCAACCAATCAGTCGCCCTAAGACGCCGACTGCCGTTCCGCTCGTCAAAGCTGAACGGACAGCTAGCGGTATGGTTGCCATCAGGAACGGGAGAACGCAAATTTGCAGTAACGCGACATAAAATTCGCCTATCGGACGCAAGTGTTTCAGGAACGGGAACTGCATGTAGCCAAGCCAAACGCCTGTAATAACTGCTAATATCGTAACCGATGGCCTATTGATCCTTTTCGATAGATCCGAGAAGGAATATGATTTCTGAACCACCACTCGAAATTTCCTTTTTATTTGCCTTTTGGCCAATTCGTAACTGCCCAGGTTGTCTCCCGGCAACGTGATTTTTGTACCGCGGCCCGGTTTTGAGACACCCGGCTGATCTTATCCCAGGCTGATATTATCCGGGATTCCCCAGATGGCTCCCGAACTGGGGTGGATACTTGCGTTTTACGGGGCTTTCAGCAAGACAGAAGTGCGGTCCGGGCGGCTACCGTCAACTCGGGCAGCCCGAACGGTGGTCGAGGGGCTGAT
>JBAWVW010000140.1:0-2633 GCA_037147055.1 Actinomycetes bacterium | reverse complement strand
TCCAATCTCAAAACCAGCATCCGACTCAATCCCGACGTTTTCGACCCAGGACCGGTTATACGCCTTATAGGAGTTTGTTGCATCGCGAGTTCCGACCCGAGCAAGCCAGTAGAGCGACAGTCCTGCCACACGGGAGAGCATTTGTTTAGTCCAAGGTCCACCTACCTGTGCGCCACCTGCCATATAACGAGAGGCTGCCACGACCACGCATCCCCGTTCAACAAGGCGCACCATGTGCTCAATCGACTCCGGGTCGTCGCATCCATCAGCCATGGTCACGATGACGGCTTCGGCTCTGGACCGAGAAATTCCAGTCCGAATTGCGTTAGCGGGCCCTGGTCCAAGATCATTGAGTTCCCCGCGAACTCTTGAATCCTGATATCGAGAAATGACAGGAGCGGTTGTGTCTTCGAGACTGTCGTAAACAACAACTATCTCGAGATCCATACTTACGATTTCCAAGATTCGATCGATGCAAACGACTACAGATTCCCCCTCATTATAGACGGGCATAACAATGGATACTCGCGGATTGGGGCTTAGCATATTTGAACTATCCTTCCAGCAAAAACGTAGCTCTACAGACTAAATAGGCGATTTGAAGTAGAGACTCAGGCAAGCATCAGGACTGTAATGCACGTACTACTTCTGCTAAGGGTTCTCGGAAATCGCGTAACTCCCCTAGACCTGAATGCCGAAGAGAAAAATTGTCGAGAACCGAATTAGCAGGCCGAGGTGCCAATTGTGGCGCGTCAACCGATCGATTGGCCAGAAATTCAGCCGATGAAATTGGGCGAACTTTATCACGCGAATAACCTGCAGCTTCGAGAATTTCGCCCACAAACTCGTACCAGCTCACGGCACCCTGATTCGTTACGTGATGTACCCCTGGGACGCGCGAAACTCCGAGTTGAATTAACTTCTTGGCCAGATCTCCAGCAAAGGTCGGCTGGCCCCGCTGGTCATCCACAAACGACAGATATTCGTGCTGCTCGGCTACCCTGAGCACCGTCTTGACCATGTTGTTACCAAACCTGCTGCATACCCAAGATGTGCGGGCAATTGTCCATTCTGGGTCGAGTTCATGCTCACCGCCAAGCTTGGTCTGCCCGTAGACGGAGCATGGGTTAGTAGCATCCCACTCTCGGTAGGGCGCACCACTCGTCCCATCAAATACGTAATCGGTTGACACATAAACCACGTGAGCCCCGCAGCGCCGAGCGGAATCAGCTATGAACCGAGTCGCTAGGCAGTTCACTCGGTAAGCAGTGTCCTGTTCCGTCTCGCAAAGATCAACCGCCGTGAATGCTGCTCCATGAATGATCAGATCCGGCTGAAAAGTCGTAATCGCCGCCAAGACCGATTCTCGATCTGTAAGGTCACAATTATGTAAATCTAAACCCAAAACTTCGTGATTACCTACAAGGAGCGGTAAAAGTTCAGATCCGAGTTGACCGGCACTACCTGTTACAACGATTCTCATGAATCAAACCCTAGCGGTTCTTTATTCGGTCCCGTAGTGGCTCCCACCATGCACGATTATTAACGTACCACCGTATCGTCTCATCAATTGCGTCCTCAAAGGTATGCCGGGGCTTCCACCCAAGACCAGAAACCTTATGAGTTGCGATGGAGTAACGCCTGTCATGGCCTTTTCGGTCTTCAACGTAATCAACCCAAGACTCATCTTTACCTAGTGCAGAAAGGATCGTGTCAGTAATCTCACGGTTGGTTTTCTCATTTCCAGCGCCAATATTGTATACCTCTCCGAGTACTCCACGCCGAAACACAGCTTCCACACCTTCGCAATTATCCTGAACGAAGAGCCAGTCACGAATGTTGAGCCCGTCCCCGTACAGCGGAACCTTTCCTCCCTCAAGCAGGGTAGTTACAAAAAATGGGATCAACTTTTCAGGAAACTGAAATGGACCAAATTGATTAGAGGAACGAGTGATTATTACTGGCAAACTATGAGTCTCAAAGTAAGCCATAGCAATCAGGTCCGAACCCGCTTTCGCTGCTGAGTAGGGTGAGCGAGGATGAAGTGAGTCGGTCTCTGTAAACGACCCATCGTCTATCGATCCGTAGACCTCATCCGTTGAGATGTGAAGCAACCTCTCGACTCCGATCTGGGAGGCGACATCGCACAGGACATTTGTTCCCAAACAATTAGTTCGGACAAATACGTCAGGGTCGAGCAACGATCTATCCACGTGGCTCTCCGCAGCGAAGTGCACCACTTGGTCGCATCCGTCCATCGCGCTGAGGACAGTTGCTCGATCACAAATATCGCCCTGAAAAAATTGAAACTTGGGATTGGTTTGAAGATCAGTCAGATTATCTAAATTCCCAGCGTATGTCAGAGAATCAAAAACCAGAACTTCATCATCACCGCTCTCAAGGATATGCCTTGCGAAATTTGACCCAATAAATCCAGCAGCGCCGGTGATAAAGATTCTCACATGTTCTCCCTTAATGAGCGCATTTCAACCTATGGACGTAGCCTATAATGGGGCTGCCACATTGGCTCGATTTCGGTAGAGAGGGGATTATTCCCATCTCTTTCTGAAAGCAGAGGATCTTCAAGACCCCAATCAGCTTTAATTGAGGGGTCATCCCAAGCAACGCCATTC
>JBAWVW010000139.1:0-2701 GCA_037147055.1 Actinomycetes bacterium | reverse complement strand
TGGCATCAAGACAATGGCTACACATTCGTTGAACCACAAAATTATCTCACGGTTTGGATTGCACTAACCGATGCCACTGTTGACTCAGGATGTCCGTGGGTTGCTCCTGGTTTGCACCGCCATGGAACGCTGAAACACGAATATGTTGAGCCACTCGGTTTTCAAATTTTTGAAGAACCACCCGTGCCTGCCATGTCTGCACCAGTAGCAGCTGGAGGTGCTGTCGTTTTCAGCAGCTTGACCCCTCATCTCACTGGACCGAATATTTCTGAAAAGACTCGCAAGGCCTACATCGTGCAATATGTCGGCAGCAATGCCACACGCTTTGAAGGTCCGATTGGCTCTGCGGGCGAACTACTGATTGACGATGCCCGCTTCCCTAAGATTTCGGTGCACTAATAGACGAAGGATCAACAATGCATGACCTCAATGACACGTTTGAAATCACTGCGAATCTCCACGAATCTTTTATTGAGAAGGGTCACTGCGTTGTTCGTGGCTTGGCCAGTGCCGAAGAAATCGCGCACTACAAACCTGCCATTGACGAGGCAACTATGCAACGCCGTTGGGATAAGCGCCCGTTACAGGAACGTGACACGTACGGCAAAGCGTTTATTCAGTCTGCAGCCATCTGTCAACACAACGAGACCACCCAAGCCTTCATTTATGCGCGCCGTTTCGCGCGAGTGGCCGCCCAACTCATGGGGTGCCAAGGAGTTCGCCTGTACCACGATCAGTCTTTGTATAAGGAACCTGGCGGTGGGTTCACTCCGTGGCATCAAGATCAGGTGTATTGGCCACTACAGACCAACCAGACGGTCACAATGTGGATGCCCCTCGTTGATGTACCAAATGAAATCGGTGGCATGGTTTTCGCCGACGGTACATCACATCAGGGAAACCTCGGCGAAGAAGTCATCGGTGATGCCTCGCAGTCCTACTTCGACACTCTCGTCGAAGAACGCAAACTCAATCTCTCAACTCACGGACCCTTTGTCATCGGTGATGCAACATTTCATACTGGCTGGACGTTGCACAGTGCGCCGGCAAACACGACAAGCACGATGCGTTCGGTGATCACCATCATTTATTACGCAGATGGCACACTCATCGGCGAGACAAACCACCCTGCCCGCGATCTTGATCTTGCTTTGTGGTTGGGTAACGCCAAACCAGGTACACCCGCAGATTCACCGTCTAATCCACTGCTGTGGCACTCTTCTTGGGATGAGTAGTCCGCGGCCCACACAAGCGGCTTTTCATTTACTTGCTAAGCCAACGGGTGCCATTTGCAATCTTGACTGCACCTATTGCTTTTTTCTTTCGAAAGATGCTCTCTACCCGGGCGAGAGCATGCGCATGTCACGAGACACTTTGCAGACATATCTGCAACAACTTCTCAGTTCTCAACCCGACGGGCCCGTATCAGTCGCCTGGCAAGGTGGCGAACCCACATTGATGGGTCTGGATTTTTATCGCTCAGTGATCACGCTGATTGCCCAATACGCGCGGCCCGCGCAAATCATTGAACACACCATGCAAACAAATGGAACGCTGCTCACCGATGAGTGGGCAATTTTCTTGAAGCAAAACAATGTCTTAGTTGGACTGAGCATTGACGGACCCCAAGAGATGCATGATGAATTCCGGGTCTGGAAGGATGGGCGTGGAAGTTTTGATGATGTATTCAAGGCTTGGGAATTGCTGAATACATATCAAGTTGAAACAAATATTTTGTGCTCACTGCACTCGGCAAACGTCGACAGACCCCTAGAGGTGTACTCGTTTTTTCGAGATGTCTTGAAGGCGAAACATCTTCAATTCATCCCGATTGTCGAGCGTGCAAATCCTGAGACTCTGCCCATCGCCGAAAAAGGTTGGAGTGATAAACCCGGGCGCCGACGCATCCTGTACACCCAAAGTGGAAGTCTTGTCACGAGTCGCTCAATCACTGGTCAGCAATACGGCAACTTCCTGAACGCAGTATTCGACGAATGGGTGAAGCGCGATGTCGGCGAGATATTCATTCAGATGTTTGATGTCACCCTCGGAGCTCACATCGGGCAATACAGTCTGTGCGTCCACGCGCCAACTTGCGGCTCGGCACTCGTCCTAGAACATAACGGCGATCTTTATTCATGTGACCATTTCGTTGAGCCCGATCACAAACTTGGCAACATTCACCACACCCCGTTGATTGACCTCGTCACGGCACCTCAGCAAGTCACTTTTGGCCGTAACAAACAAACCACTCTGCCAACCATGTGCCAAAAATGTGATGTCAGATTTGCCTGCAATGGTGGTTGTCCCAAGGACCGCTTCGCTATCACCCCCGACGGCGAACCTGGATTGAATCACCTCTGCGATGGGTTCCAATCCTTTTTCAGGCATACCAACGAACCCATGAAAAAAATGGTGACCCTCATCAACGCTGGCCGTTTCCCTGATGAAATAATGGCTCAGGACTAAGCCTCCACTACCGTGAGAGAGACAGTTCTTGCGGGGGGAAATATATGCCAGTCAGTCACCAAGAGGCCATTGCAATATTGACAGCGCCCGGTGCGCAGTTTGAAACACATCTCATTTCAATTGCCGGCTTTGAAGTCACAGCATTCAAGAACTCCCCCAATAACCTGCGCGAAGTTTTTGATCTATCACGCACACGTGGAGAATCAGTTTTTGTTGTCTATGAGGATGAACG
>JBAWVW010000138.1:0-2798 GCA_037147055.1 Actinomycetes bacterium | reverse complement strand
ATGGAAAAGTTGAATATCCGCAACGAGGGCACCGCTCTTCGATTTCTCGAAATCAACGGTGTCTGGGAAGACCACGTGCGCTATGCGATCACGATTGAAGAATGGCAAGAACGCCGAGAGGAACTCAACAACGATTGGCTCTCAGTCAACTCTTAAGCGGAATTTCTTAGGCTGATTGCGCTAGGTCGCGATATGCCGCAGCCTTTTGTCGGCGAACAGTCGTGCGACGTTTCCATTCTTTGACTTTCCAGTGCCGTTGATTGCGCGCATGGTCCAACTTTTTCGCCGCACGCTCAGCATCGTGATGATGCATCGGCTTCCATTCGGCCCCTGGCTCAACGACATCGTCGGAATCAACTCCATGGCTCACCATTTCGGCGAGCCCGTGCAGTTCACCTTTGACGCGATGTCTTTCGCCGTGGGCGTGGGCCCGCTGTTCGGCTCTCGGTAGCGGAACCGCTTCCTGACTTCGATGACGTTTGCTCATTCGGTCCTCCTTTTACAGGCTCCGTTGAACTCCCCTTAAGCACACCGTACAACAGTTGCCAAGAAAATCAAGTCACATTGGTGATTACTTCTTTGACGAGATTTGATTCTGCAGGGCAGCGATCCGCTCTGCGAACCAAGGCTGGCGAGTACTCCACAATTGCGGCGTCAACTCGCGTTCAACGGCGTCAATATGTTGCGCCACGTCAGCCATGGCTTGAATCGTCCTCTTCGTCTCTATCAACAATTCGCGCGGGGCGCTAGCGGCTCGCATGGCCATGGCATGGGCCGTGCTCAGCAACTCGTCATCTTCGACGCAGCGATGCACAATACCCAGTCGCTCGGCCTCAAGTCCATCGAGCACCTCGCCAAAAATCACTGTTGCCATTGTCGTTTGCGGTCCTGCGATGCGGCGCAACATCCATGTATGACCACCACCAGGATGAATTCCGATCTGTAAAAAGCGGGTATCAAACTTGGCCCGACGGGCAGCAATACGAACATCGCATCCCAAGGCAAGATTCATGCCCGCGCCAACGGCTGCTCCGTTGACGGCGGCCAACGTCGGCAACTCGCTGCGCGCGATACGTAAAAACCCTTCGTAGATCGTCCCGAGGCTTTCCGATGAACTCTGTTGCAGATTGCCCAAGTTGGCGCCAGCACAAAATGCGGGGGCAGTTCCCGTGACAACGATTGCCCCGACAGCACTGTCGTTTTCAATGCGGTCCATGGCTGCAATAATCTCGGCGACCATTGGCGCAGTGAGTGTGTTGCGTTCGCTGGGATTATTCAAGGTGATTGTGGCAACACCGTCGGCAATGTCAAGTAATACGAGAGAATCTGAAGTAGTCACCTTGTTATTCTCGCACGAGACATGGGCTTGACGGTGATCAGCGCAATAAGGTGCAGAGGTGCCTCCCGATTTCGACCAATCAGCCCAAGAGCGCAAGAGTCGTCCAGCCGCCACGGTGGTCCTGACTCGCCCCAGTGAAACTTCCACCTGCGGCTTCGAGATCCTGATGCTGCAACGCAGCAAAGTCGGTGCTTTTGCAGGGATGTGGGTTTTTCCAGGAGGGCGCGTTGATGAAAATGATCCTGGTGACGACGATATTTCTCGAGCTCGCTCAGCCGCCGTACGCGAAGCCGCAGAAGAGGTCAGCGCCACTATTGAAGCCTCAACGCTGACCGTTTGGAGTCACTGGACCCCTCCGATGAACGCCCCCGTTCGTTTCACCACTTGGTTTTTTATTGCACCTTGGGTGGGAGCCGAAGTTCGTGTTGACAACTACGAGATTGTTGACCACGCATGGATGGATCCACAGCATGCGTTGACATGCGGCATTGCCATGGCTCCACCCACGATCGTGACATTGCACGAACTTTTGGAAGTCGGCGACCATGCTCGCATCCACAGTGTGCGCAATGAAGTGCCCGCCTACGTCACGCGCCCAGCGGTGGCCAGTGATGGGTCCTCAATTTTTCTCTGGAATGGTGACGCCGGCTACGAATCAGGAGATCCTGATATCGCTGGGCCACGCAACAGGCTTCTCTTACCCGAGGGATTTGGTGGATCAGTTTTCCAGTACATCCGGTCCGCCTAAGCGAAGAAGAATGAAAGGTACGCCCATGACCCTGATGACCGATTCCACAAGCGTGGTCTTACTTGAGATCAATGAACGCATCGCCACCATTACCTTGAATCGACCCGCTGCGCGCAATGCTCTGTCGTTCGAAGTCTTGAAACTTTTGCCACAACTGATGAAACAGGCAAACGCATCCGAGGATGTTGATGTCATCATTTTGACTGGCAGTGACCCTGCGTTTTGCGCTGGACTCGATCTCAAGGAACTTGGCTCCACGGGGGCCAATCTCGGGTCCGGTTCAGGTGCCGATGGTCGGCCCAACTCAGAGGGCGTACGTGGCCCATTTCCGCTGCTTGATAAGCCTCTGATCGGTGCGGTCAACGGCGTCGCCATCACTGGCGGATTTGAATTAGCGCTCAACTGCGATTTCTTGGTGGCTTCTGAAAATGCCAAGTTCGGCGATACCCACGCTCGGGTCGGCGTGATGCCAGGTTGGGGCCTGACGGTTTTATTGCCCCAGGCCATCGGATTACGCAGGGCCCGCGAAATGAGTTTCACTGGCAATTTCATGTTGGCCGATGAAGCCCTCACCCGAGGTTTGGTCAATCATGTGGTTCCTCACGCTGATTTACTGCCATTTTCCCGCCAATTAGCCAAAGATATTTCTGGCAATGATCAGCTCGGTGTCCGCCAGATTCGTCGCACATATGGCGAAATCCATGCCGCCGT
>JBAWVW010000137.1:0-2865 GCA_037147055.1 Actinomycetes bacterium | reverse complement strand
TGCCCAGCTTCTTCACCTTGAGCCACACTCTGACGAACTGGAATGCCTAGATCACGCACAATTGTGTTTTTGTCGCTTCCAAAAAGTTGCCTTTGGGCTGCTTCGGCAACGGGGTACGGTGTCATACCTCGAGCCATTTGAGCCACGATCTGTTCACGAGTTAAGGGAGTTGTAAGACGATGCAAGAGTGTGAAGAGATTAAGTACCCGTTCAAGAGGGTCAACACGTTTTAGTCGCTCGGCTTGCCCAGATGTACTCGTCATTCTCTCTCGCTCCACTTCCATAGTGTTCAAACGAATGTGATCTGCACAAGTGTGCGTTTTTTGCTCAATCTCTCAAGAACTAACTGTGATCGCGTTTTCCTCGGAGGTGACGACCCACATGTGCCACGACTACTTGATGGGTTTGGTCATCAAAGAAAATATGTACGCGGTACAAACGGGGGCCACGACCGTTGCGAATATGAGCCAAGGCATATTGCGTCTGACCCTGCCAGGTGAAAGCGTAGTCAGTGCCGTATTTATATTCTGCGGTGTCGCCAACTCCAGCGGCATAGTTCAACCCCACACCACGACAGGAAACGGTCAGAGATGCATTATTTACTCGGCCAGACTGCCAATCACCAGCCACCACATTCAGACGAACTAGGTCCTGAAGTAAACGATTCGCATCAACCGAATCAAGTTCTCTGGCACTTTCAAATGCCTGCGGTATAAACGTGAGATATTCACACATTGCCGCTGCCTGCTTGACCGCGTCATGCGCGCTGGCAGCCTTGATCCCGGTCGGAATGCGCCCGAGCCGAATTGCCAGTTCGACATTTTGTAGAAGTAGTTGGTCCCAATCCGCACTTCCCTTATCCAGGGATTCTTGTTTGTCGGCGATGATTCGATCCGCATCGGCAAGTGCCTGTTCAAGTTCGTCGACTTTGTTTGCTGCGTCCTGCCATCCATCGGAAGCGAACTTCCATTCGCTCCAGGGCACAGTTTCTGGCTCGGTCACAGGATCCGCAAGAGCAGTTTTTTCGGATGTATCCATCTCCCGACGAACGATCTCCTCAGTAACTCGCGGTCGAAAACGCGGGGCACGCAACGGTGCCAACGAATTTGCCGCAGCATGCGTCACAAGCGTCTTAGAATCAACACGTTCCCTAGTCCCCTTGCCAGGAGCAAGACCATTTCCCGACCAAGATTCGACTGAACGGTCGGGCCAGATAATGACAAGTCCCTGCGGTGTTAGGACCTCCACACCAGCGAAATCATTAAAGGTCCGAACACATTGCTCGCTCGTCATTTTCACGACATGCGCTAAACCCGCAACACCAGGCGCAATTTTATCAATATCAAAAGCAGATGAAGCGGCAGCGCGACAGGTTTCAATGATCACTGGCATCATTCGACTCGGAGCGTTATAACAAAAGGCAGCAATTGCTTGCGCTTGTACAACATCAGCAACACAAAGATCCTTTGTACTGACGAGGTAATCTGCATCGCGAAACAAACCTTTGTTAATCACTCGTGCCACAAGAGTCCGCATTGGCACATCCTTGATCTGAACAGTTTGGGGCGTAATCTGTTTTCCACCAGCGACAACAGCAGTGCGAACCTCGAACGTCGTCTCAGAGTCGCTCATCAACAAGGTGATGGTTGTGTTTGATAATGCGCCACTACCCAAGCTCACGTCAATCGTGTACCGCCACCAGCGTTCGGGATCTTCGTTGTCAACACGGACAGAAACTCCTGGACCGCGTTCCGCAAATGGATAGCACTCTTCAACCCATTTTTCAACCACGGCACGTACGTCCTGGCGTTGCGGAACGGACCACGACGGACCATCAAGACGAACGCAGTAAACCGGTTTCACAATGCCCATTCTCGCCGATTTCAAGGGATTTGGCGGACACTATTTTGCATTGTTGGAACGGAGGTCCGAACTCTCATATAGCCCCCTGTCAAGATCCAAGCCGCATGCACTCTGACGATGACTTCTTAGACGCCATAGTCGACTGGGACCTGGACTTCGAAACCATGCTCCGTTGGTGGTTCAGGACCCATCCCGACCGCACACCTGAGCATGCCGTGGCTTCCGCGCTGGGGGCAATTTCCCGTGTGGCCAGCATTCTGGAAGGGCAAGCAGTCCTTCATGTCTTTCCCCGGGCGGATGGTCCCACGACAAATGAGTGGCTACGTTTCAAAGGCAATGGCGAGAATTGGCACATCGAGATCGGCGGCCAGCCGGATCAGCATTTCGGAGAAATCCCTGATGAACTGCAAGATACGCTCATTTTCCAAGGCTGGTCGGCAATCGCCGAAGTGGATGAAAACTTCGCTATCTCTGTCTGTCCCGACTGCGGCATCGTTCATCCATTCGATTTTGCTTACGATTCACCCCCAGAGTCGCCCCGATATCAGTCGGCCATTCGGGGCGTTGCAGCATCGAAACTGATTCACAATGCGCCACCCGGAGGCTGGTACTTGCAGGGCGGCGTGACAATGCCGTCTGAGGATTGTGAATGCGACAGCACGCCGCTTTGTTTCGTTGATTTGGGCATGATTTTCACCGATGATCTCTTCTCTCCGGTGGTTTGGCCCCTGGGCTCACCCTGGGCAAGATGGGCTTGCGAGCTGGAAATCCACGATTTGCACGACGGTCCATGTCCCGAGGAGTCGTCAGACTTTTGACGCTTTTAGCCGCAAAAGGAACATCAAATAAAAAAGTTTTATGTGCTCTGAGCACCACTTATGTCCCAAAATGGCGACACACATTATCAATACAGGGGGGTCATGCGTCATACTTTATAAGTAGGGGGAAAGTAGTTCAGATGGTATTTCCAAGAGCAAGGAATGTGGGATGCTCCAGCGCAGC
>JBAWVW010000136.1:0-2931 GCA_037147055.1 Actinomycetes bacterium | reverse complement strand
GAACTGGACAACCTGCCAGAACTCCATTGACGATCTCAATCGGAATCTCATCTCCAATGGCTTGACGAATATCAGTTTCAATCAGAGGTTCGCTTCCAAGAGCCAAAACTTTCAATGGTGCTCTCTGAGGCTCAACCGCAGAGGTTGTCGGGGCCATAGTGAATTGCACAAACTCGTCAGGGGCATCGACACCAGCGAGCGCCGAAGGACTAGCTGTTGAAATTCCTGCTATCGCAATCACTGCGAGAATCAATGAAACGACAAATGCCCAACTCGCCTGACGACTCCCCCTCAAGACCCGTCGCAGCCGAATCGGATTTTCGATCACTCGCGCAGAGATCAAACCTAGAGAAAGACTCACCAGCAGTCGAATCAGCGATAGCGCCAAACCGTCAAAACCCACACGTTCTTCATTCAGTAAAACAAATACTGGCCAATGAAAGAGATAGACCGAGTAACTAACTTTACCCAGTTCAACCAACGGACGAGATGACATCAAAGAACGAACGGGTCCGGGCACAAGAACAGCGACAATAAGTAAGCACGAAATAATCGTGAAACCAGTCAGACCACCCTGATATAGCCACCCATCACTGGCGTTAACAGTCCCCGAGATATACACATATACGCCGAGAGCAATGACGCCACCTGCAGCAAAAAATGCTTGCATACGTTGAGTTATTTCCTTGCGCATGGGAACTACTAGCGCCAATAAAGCACCGATCAAAAACTCCGCCGCTCGAGTGTGCGTGCCGTAGTAGGCCACGTTGCGTGATGATGTGAGGACCATCGCACCTGCACTTAAAGCTGCCAGCAATGCCAGCGTTGGGAGCATGAGTCGTCTCCAGCGCAACAGCACCGCCATGAGTATCGGAAAAATAACATAGAACTGTTCTTCAATCGCCAGTGACCAAAAATGTAGAAGTGGTGAAGGTGTTGATTCAAAGAGTTGGGCGTAGGTGGTTCCTGCAGTGGCAAAGCGCCAGTTAGCGCCGTAGCCGACGGTGGCCAAGAGATCCCCGCGTAGTCGCTCTCCTGTGAACACCCCCATCAAAGCCACGACAGCCACAGCCGACACAACCAGGATTGAACCGGGCGCTAGTCGTCTCAGACGCCGCGACCAGAAATGCTTCAGGTCAGTTCTCCCAGTTCGCGCATGATCACTGATCATCAACTGAGTGATCAGATACCCCGACAGAGTGAAAAACAAAGAGACGCTGAAAACACCACCTGGGACTCGAGACCACCTAAGGTGGAACAGCATGATAGTGATCAGGGCCAAGGCCCGAAGACCGTCAAGGCCAGCGACATATGGCAATCCGCTGTGCTCTTTTTCCCCCACACTTGCAGGATAGTTCTGTGACGTTGGCTACCGACATCTGACCTAACGATTTCTGACTGAGCGTCAGATTTTCGCAATGCTCGGACTAAGGTTTGAAACAATATGGACCTCAACGAAACCGCCCAAGAATCGGCGTTCCGCTCCGAAGCTCGCACTTGGCTCGAAGCCAATGTGCCAACCTCTCCTCTGCCAAGTTTTGACACTGCCGAGGGATTCGCACTCCACCGCGAATGGGAACAAAAACTTTACGATGGGCGATGGTCTGCTGTCTCGTGGCCAGTTGAATACGGCGGCCGCGATGCTAACTACATCATGTGGCTAATTTTTGAAGAGGAGTACTACCGCAGCGGTGCTCCAGGTCGGGTCAATCAGAACGGAATCTTTCTTCTCGGTCCCACCATCATGGAGGTAGGGACTCAAGAACAAAAAACAAAGTTTCTTCCATCTATGGCATCATCAGAAATCGTTTGGGCACAAGCGTGGAGTGAACCAAATGCCGGAAGCGATATGGCCAGCATTCGCAGTAAGGCCACCCGTGACGGCGAGGAATGGATTCTCAATGGCCAAAAGATTTGGGCCAGTCGTGCAGTATGGGCTGATTGGTGTTTCGGCATCTTTCGTACCGACCCCAGTGCCGAACGACATCGCGGATTGACATTTATTTTGTGTCCCCTTGACCTACCGGGAATCACAGTGCGACCAATTGCACAACTTGATGGTGACACCGGGTTCGCCGAGATTTTTTTCGACGATGTACGCGTCCCCATGGCGAACACTTTGGGTGAAGAAAATAAAGGTTGGGCTGTCGCAATGGCTACGGCTGGGTTTGAACGCGGCGTCAGCCTGCGCAGTCCAGCACGCTTTACCGAAGCTGTGAAGCGACTCATTCATCTCTGGAAAACTTATGGCGATCCCACTGATACTGCACTTTCGGATGCAGTTGCTGATGCGTGGATGCAAGCCGAGGGATACCGACTGCACACGTATCAAACAGTGACGGGCATGTTGGATGGGCGCACTATTGGTGCCGAAGCAAGTCTGAACAAGATCTTTTGGAGTGAGATGGATGTTCGGATCCACGAAATAGCTTTACAAATCCTTGGTCCTGAAGCCGAACGCATGGAGGGACCATCCGAGAGATGGGTGGACGGTTTCCTCTTCTCGCTGAGTGGTCCGATCTACGCCGGAACAAACGAAATTCAACGCAACATCATCGCCGACCGAGTTTTGCAGTTACCCAAAGGCATGTGAACCCATGAAGTTTTCATTTACCCAAGACCAACGCCTCTTCGCCGAGGGACTGCGCGACTTACTGAGCAAACAATGCACCCCGACCCACATACGTGAGGCGTGGGAAAACCAAACGGGCCATCTCCCAGATCTCTGGTCACGCCTCGCAGAGATGGGCGTGTTGTCCATGTTGGTACCCGAATCGCAAGGTGGGATGGGCGGCACCTTGATTGACGCTGTGTTGTTATTCCAAGAACTTGGCCGTGCTGCAGTACCAGGACCCGTGCTTGAACACATGGCTGTTGCTGCACCGGCTCTTGCTCACACGCAATGGGCACACGCACTCAATGACGGCACCA
>JBAWVW010000135.1:0-2936 GCA_037147055.1 Actinomycetes bacterium | reverse complement strand
TCGTCACTCGTTCCATTCGCACGCAGTTGTAAGTATTCGCCCACCCCAAAGCCGATGCCATCAAAGCCAGCGGCCGATGCGGCTGCTACTCGTTGGTCAAATTCGACGCCGCGCATGCTGTAGTACGCCAATATTGTTTGGCGCGAGCCGACGCCGCCGATGCCACCTGATCCAACCCCGTATGCATGATGTGCCACGTTTCCTCCAGCCAATAGATTTTAAAACCTTACTGCGTAGCGTGATACCCTTGCGCTGTGGCAACGGTGGAGATCAAGTAGCGGTGGAAGCGGGTCAAGAGCGTTGTCCGGGGCCGAGCTATCGCGACATTGTTTTGCGTGATATTGGTGGGGTTCCGCCGCAAATGCTTGAGAGCGAGTATGAGTTTCGTGGCGATGAGCCAATTGGCTTTGATCGTTACACATCTGAGGAGTTCTTAAAGTCCGAGTTCGAGCGAGTGTGGTCACGAACATGGCAGTGGGCATGTCGCGAAGAACATATTCCAAATGAGGGTGACTTCCATGTCTACGACATAGGGGATCGGTCGATTCTGATAGTCCGTTCTGCTGACATGAAAATTCGTGCCTTCAATAACTTTTGTCTGCACAGAGGAACTCAACTCAAACCTTCAAATACAACGGGGCACGCCAATCGATTTACTTGTCCTTTTCATGGATGGACGTGGTCTACCTCTGGCAAATTAGCGACGATTCCGTGTCGCTGGGATTTCCCGCATGTCAAAGATGAAGACTTTGAGTTACCTGAGATCCAAGTCGACACCTGGGGCGGCTTTGTTTTTGTGAATTTTGATCCGCACGCTCAACCCCTGCATGAATATCTCGGGGTCATGACGAGGCATTTCGCTGGCACATGGGATCTCTCTCAGCGATACATCGAACTCCATGTTCGCAAGCGATTGCCAGCAAACTGGAAAGCAGCGATGGAGGCTTTTCTCGAGGCATATCACGTGTTTAAGACACATTCAGAAGCACTTCGTGCCACTGGTGACGCAAACGCACAGTATGACGTATTTGGCGAGCACGTGTCGCGGTTTATGCATACATCTGGCTCTCAGAGTCCCCACATTGCTGCCCAACAAACAGAACAAGAAATTCTTAATTTCATGATTGGTCGCAAGTTTGCCGGGGGAGTCAATATCCCTCAGGTTCCAGAGGGTCACACTGCGCGCGACGTGTATTCGGCGTTTGTACAGCAGCAGTTGAAAGAAAAATATGGCCATGATTTTTCAGACTTTAAAGTGAGTGAGACGATTGACTCGATCGAGTACTTCGTTTTTCCTAACGGTTTCTTTTTCCCCGGTGCACATAAGCCGATGGTGTATCGATTCCTTCCGCACCCAACCAATCCAGACGAGTGCACATTCGACTTATTGTTCTTACGGTTCCCCGCTGACGGCCAAGCCCCGCCACCTCCCGCACAGCCCTATGACATTGACATTCATGAGAGCTACATGTCGGCGCCCGGTATCGACCAAGGCCTGGGCTATGTCTACGACCAAGACACGGACAATATGGCCGCTCAGACCCGTGGTTTCAAGGGCAGCATGAGAACATCGCAAGTCTCAGGCAATTATCAAGAGATTCGCGCCAGGCATCTGCATCAAACGATCGATGCATACCTCGCCCGACCCTGAATTGTCCTGCCTATGAGTCAAGCAAGGTCATCTTCGTGAGATCAAGATCGGAACTCATGCACCTCATCTTGTCGCATTTTCGCGGGATCCGATTCAGCGGAAGGCTGCCATCGATCTATCTGGCATCGTGTCAGGGCTTCTGGCGCGGCTAGAAATAGTGTTTATGAGCGAACCCATTCCAGCCAATCTTGAACCAGTCAGTGTCGAAGATTATGTCAATATCCAGCGTCTCATTAATCGGTACGCCGATGCAGTGATTCATCGCAACGGAGTGCAGTGGGGAAGTTGCTGGACCGATGACGCGGTGTGGGACTTGGGCGGAGGCCGATTGGTCGAAGGCAAGGAGGCAATTCTCAAACTGTGGTACGCCGCCATGGGTGGCATCTCTTCCGTTGTACAAACTGTGCATAACGGCGACGCATGGGTCGGCGAATCTGCGGATCAGGCCACTGGTCGATGGGCAATCAGCGAAAGAATGCGTCGGGCTAATGGCGATTCAGGGATTTTGCTCGCGCATTATGATGATGCTTACGCCAAAGTAAACGGGCAGTGGCTATTCACACGTCGGTTTTTGCAAGTGCATTACGGCGGACCCGCGGATCTTTCGGCGAACTTCAGTAACGACAAAGAACAGTTGCTCGCTCGTGGCGTTGCTGCTGACGTCTAAGACCGAATAGTTTTTACTTATGCCCGCTTTTGCTTCAGACCTCGCTCGCCTTCGACCCGACGAGATCGCAGTTCGTGATCCCAATCAGTCTTTTACTTGGGCGCAAGTCGGAGAGATCTTGAACCGTGTTGCCAATCGTGTGTTGGCGGCCGATTTGGGGGAACGTCGACGGGTTGCTGTCTTCGCGGAGAACGCTGCAGAGACAGCGTTGGCACATCTGGGTTGTTTGCTCGGAAGTGCTTCAACGGTGCCGGTCAATTTTCACCTCACGGCTGAAGAGGCGGCATATATTCTGGTTGATTCGGATTCGCGGATTGTTTTCGTTGGTCCCGAAACGTTAGAGCGTGGCGTTGAGGCGGCGCGCTTAGCCCGTCTGCAGGGTCTTCTCATTGAGATCGTGGGCTGGGATGTCAGTCATCAAGAGGTCACTGATTGGGGTGCTTGGCTAGAAGCAGGGGACCCTAGCGACCCCTCGCTTGAGGTCGTACCACGCGCCAACTTGCTATATACCTCTGGTACAACGGGTCTACCTAAAGGAACCGAACTTCCCCCAACCATGTTCGCGGGTGGCGCAACCATGGCGGAGCATCTTGAGGGAATGAAGATCAACCGCTTCGC
>JBAWVW010000134.1:0-3111 GCA_037147055.1 Actinomycetes bacterium | reverse complement strand
AGTCCCCAGCCCGGCAGCATCCCAACTTTGGCGTGAGTGTCGGCGAAGCGAGCAAGTTCACTAGCAATCAAAAAGTCGCAAGCCAAAGCGATTTCCAGACCACCTGTGATCGCCGCCCCATTAATTGCCCCAATGACAGGGACTCGCGTTGGCGGTAGTGCACCCCAATAGCCAGGGTGAATGTTCTCACCTTTTTTCTCACCACTGCCGACATCGCGCAAGTCGAAACCTGCACAAAATGCGGGGTCAGAACCCGTCAGGATGATTGCCTGCACATCAGGATCAGCATCCGATTCGCTCAGCGCCGCGGGTAGAGCGGTTGACAATGCCGAGTTGAGAGCGTTGCGGGCCTGCGGGCGATTAAGGGTGATGATGGCTATTTTTCCAGAGGCGGTTGCACGCGTCTCAACACGGATTACTTGTTCGCTCGTTGCGTCAGAATCAGTCACTATCTGACAGAGTGTCAGAAACGGAGGGAAGTTATGAAGTTCTGGTGCGCCACAGCATTTATGAAGACCAAGCAACTTGTGCACATCGCACAATTACTTGATGAGGCCGGGTATCACGGTCTGATGGTGAGTGACCATTTGGTGTACCCCAAAGAACTGAAGTCAAAGTATCCGTACTCGCCACATCCTGATGGTCGCCCAATCTGGGATCCACAGACCTCGTGGCCCGATCCTTGGGTGTTGATCGGCGCAATGACCAGCGTGACCAAGCAATTGAACTTCACGACCAATATTTATGTGGCTGGCCACCGTCCACTTTTGCAGTTGGCTAAAGAAATAGCCACGGCCTCTGTGTTATCCGATGGTCGCGTTGCACTCGGTGCTGGCGCAGGCTGGATGAAAGAAGAATTTGATCTGCAGGGTCAAGATTTTTCAAATCGCGGTAAGCGTCTGACCGAAATGGTTGAAGCGTTACGCGCCATGTGGCAGGGCGGTTGGGTTGAGTTTCATGGTGAGTACTACGACATTCCCTCAGTGACAATGGAACCGCATCCACCCTCTAGGGTGCCGATCTATATCGGCGGTCATACTGATGCAGCCCTGAAGCGTGCCGCCAAAGTTGGCGATGGGTGGATTGGTAATGCTTATCCCGTTGAAGAAGCCGAGATGTATATCAAGAAGCTCAAAGGATATTTGCGGGAGTATGGACGCGAGAATGACGATTTCGAAATTATTTGTGGTCTGTACGCAATGCCGACTGCTGATCTATACAAACGCGCCGAAGAAGAGATGGGGATGACCGGAACTCTGTGTATGCCGTGGGCCTTAGGTAATCCATCGGCTGGCGATCATGCCGGCCTTGAAGAAATGGCGAGTGCTTTCAAGCCCTATATCGAGGATTTCGCCACCAACATTGTCTCGAAGTGTCAATAAAAATTATTGTCAGAGATTCACCCTGGCCAAATAAGTGATTGCATTTCGGTGTAGCACAACATGCCGAAATCGCCGCCGTCACGTCCTACTCCGCTCATCTTGAAACCACCGAATGGTGCTTCGTGATTTCGCTGGGCAGAGTTGATGCCAACATTGCCGCTGCGAAGTTGGCGGGCAATGCGGTAGGCGCGATCTGTGTCCTGTGAAAAGACGTAGTCATACAAACCGAATTCAGTTCCGTTGGCGATGGCGATACCTTCGTCTTCGTCGTCAAAAGGAATGACCACAACAACGGGTCCGAAGATTTCTTCTTGCACTGGCGACATATCGGCGCGACAGCCAGCAATCAATGTCGGAGCCACGTAGAAGCCACGTTCCATATGGGAGGGTCGACGGCCATCAACGATGATTTCTGCGCCCTCATCGGCGCCAGCTTGGATGTAACTTTCAATGCGCCCGCGCTGAGCGGCCGAGATGACAGGGCCGACTAAAGTGTCCATCGCAGTTGGATCGCCGACCTTTAAATTTGGGGCAATGGCCGCAAGAGCGGCGACCAATTCGTCATAACGACTGCGATGCACAATTGCGCGCGTCGGTGCAGTGCAAATTTGTCCACTATGAAATGACCAGACACTTTGGATGGCGCCAACTGCTTTGGCTAAATCGGCGTCATGCAAAACGAGACCGGCACCTTTGCCACCGAGTTCCAGCAACTGACGCTTCATGGTTGCGGCTCCCGCCTCCATGATTCGTACTCCGACGCCAGTTGAACCAGTGAACGAGACCATGTCCACGTTGGGACTCGTTGTCAAAGCTGCAGCAGGGGCTGGCTTTGATGAAGTGATGACATTGACGACACCTGGGGGAAAGCCAACTGCGTGCATGATTTCGGCGAGTTCAATAATCGCCAGCGGATCCTGTGGGGCTGGCTTCATGACCACGGTGCAACCCACGGCTAAGGCAGGAGCAATTTTGCCGACCATATTCACGAGAGGAAAGTTGTAAGGAGAGATACATGCCACGACGCCAACTGGTTGGCGATGGACAACTCCTCCGATCAACCCACCGGCTGCCAATGGGGTTGCCTGCATGACCGAGGGAGGTAAAGCAATATCCCAACTGCGGGTGGCACTGCGCGCATAACGCTCGCAGCGTTCGATCGCGACTGGTACTTGCATACGTGATCCGACCATTGCCGTTGCCCCAGTTTCACTGATGATAAGTGGAACTAAATCTCCTTGTCGCTCGCGCAAGGTGTCGGCTAAGGCCTGCAATAGTCGCGCCCTCTCAGCGGGAGGGGTGCGCCACCATGCGGGAAAAGCGTCTTGAGCCGCTTGGGCAGCAGCCTCGGCCTGGGCAACTGAGGCTTCAGGGGCATACCCCACGATTTCTTCAGTGGCTGGGTTGACCACTGCACAGGTGCCTTCATCCCCGACGACCCATTGACCCCCAATGAGCAATTTGTAAGTCTTGTCAATACTTGCCGTGGACTGAGACATGTGTTTTTCTCCTCGTGCGATTGCGATGCTAAGGCTACAATCTGACGCATCGTCAGATTCCATCCCAAGAAGATTAAATGGGACTCTGGGGCAACTCAAACTCTGAAAGAAGTAGGCACAAGATGTTCGACATCGTGATTCGTGGTGGGATTGTCATTGATGGAACTGGCGCGCCCAGTCGTCAAGCAGATATTGCAATGAAGGACGGGCGGATTGTCGCCGTTGGCGTG
>JBAWVW010000133.1:0-3112 GCA_037147055.1 Actinomycetes bacterium | reverse complement strand
GGCAACGGGTCAATGGGCCATGATGAACTCGCCGCACGGCCAGTCACGATCACGACCGTTGCTCCGAGACCAGCACCACCGGCTACGCCAAGGAGATACGGGTCAACAAGTGGATTACGAAAGACCCCTTGGAATGAAGCGCCGGCTAAAGACAACATGGCCCCAACAATGCCGGCCAACACGACGCGAGGCATACGGATTTGCCACAAAACCGTACTTTCAAGTTTGCTGGCACCTGAATGCACATTGATCCATGGGAGATGATCCAACAACTCGCCGGGAACTCTCCACCACACAGGACCCGCTGGGCCAATCATTGCCCCGAACAAGAAGGCACAACCGACAACGATGCATGCCACTGGCATCCACCACGATCTTGGAAGTTGCAACTCCTTGTTCGGGATCATGACTAAATCTCCTACGAGAGTGTTTTCAGGTACGCGTTAACGCCATCTGAAAGCACTTGCACAAACTCAACGAGGCGCGGGCCCCAACGGGAGGCTACATCGTCATCAAGTTCGACAATTCCTCCGCCTTGAACTGCCGAGAGAACTTCCCAACCTGGGCGAGCGGCAACTGAAGCGGCGGTGACTCCGCAGCATTTAGTGTCCGATAGAAAAATCATGTCGGGATTCTGGCTGACGATGAATTCTGCGGACAACTGCGGATAATCGGTGTCGTCCTGAGTTGCGTCGGCGATATTTCGCAAGCCGAGAGCCGCATAAATTGAACCAATGAAGGTTGTACTCGTGACCGAATAATTCATGTCATCAAGTTCATGATAAAAAGAAATCGGCTCATCAAGTGCGGGTGCCTGAGCGATGATCGCGTCGATCTCACTCTTCATTGAAGTTGCCAAAGCAATTGCTTCATCACCATGTCCGACCGCAGTACCGAGATCCTCAATCTGCGCGTATGCCTCATCAAGAGTTGTCGGGGCGCTGCTGACCCATGACTTGATGCCGACTGCCGTGAGTTGTTCAGCAAGTCCGACGAAGTCATCACCGATCACAACGAGATCGGGCTCATAAGCCGTTATCGCCTCAACACTCGGTTCGTAGGCCGCAAGATCGGTGAGAACGCCGGCTGACTCGGCAGGATAATTCGACATTGAGTCAACGGCAACGACTTGCTCACCAGCGCCCACGGCAAACAAAATCTCCGTATGCGTCGCTGATAACGAGATGATTTTTTGCGGAGCCTCAGAGACGACTTCTGTCGAATCTGTGGAAACCGTGGTATCACTTCCGCATGCGGCGGCGATTGACGAGAACGCCAGCAGCGTTCCGATAAGAACGCGTCGCGTTAACTTATTGGCACTAAATAAGTTCGCTTTCATTGAAGCTTCCTCCATTGCTTTGAGGAAGCAAGAGGAGTGCGTGGAACAGACGAGCCGTTCTACGCGATCCGCCCTTGCCTCGAGGGTTGGTCATCGCACACAGATCAGGCGACCGGACTCGTCGTTATCAACTTTCGTTGAACGAACTACCGTTGCGGGACAGTGCCGGGATCTCACCGGACTTCGCTGTTTTCTATGCCGTCAGCTATCGCCGACGAGAGCAAACTAGCACCCCTTGCTCGGGCATCAAAGTTTTTCTTTACGAACGAGCCACCAGATCAGCGATCCGGCGAATCCCCTCTTCAAGATCAGCGTCGCCAAGAGCAAATGAGAACCGTGCAAAACCAGCAGTTCCAAAAGCTTCACCGGGCACGATCGCCACTTTGACTTCCGACAAAATAATGTCAGCAAGATCCATGCTGCTGTGCGCGGTCTTGCCATTGAAGGTCTTACCCAAGAGACCACTGACATTCGGATAGCAGTAGAAAGCACCTTCAGGTTCAAGACAAGTCACGCCAGGAATATCGTTCAACATGCGATGCATCGTGCGACCACGTCGCTCGAACGCTTCACGCATCATTGAAACCGCAGACAAGTCTCCAGCAACTGCGGCGAGCGCGGCCGCCTGAGCAATATTGTTGACGTTGGATGTGGCGTGACTTTGGAAGTTGATCGACGCCTTCATCACATCGATCGGTCCGATCATCCAGCCCACGCGCCAACCAGTCATTGCATATGTCTTTGCCACACCATTGACGATCACGCATTGATTCGCTAACTCAGGAACAAGAGTCGGCATGCTGGTGAATTTATGCTCTCCGTAGGTGAGGTGTTCATAAATCTCATCAGTGATTACCCAGATGCCACGCGAGACCGCCCATTCACCAATCGCTTTTACTTCTTCTGGCGGATACACCGAACCCGATGGGTTGTCTGGTGAAACAAACAACAAAACTTTCGTGCGCGCTGTCAAAGCTTTTTCAAGTTGCTCAACCGTGACTCGAAATCCATTCTCTTGGGTTGTATCAACGATGACTGGTACACCCCCAGCCAATATGACTGCCTCGGGATATGTCGTCCAATACGGCGCCGGCACGATCACTTCGTCGCCAGGATCACACAGCGCAGCGAAGGCCGTGAACACTGCATGCTTTCCACCGTTGGTGACGAGAACCTGGCTCGCAGTGGTATGAAAACCGCTGTCGCGCATGGTTTTGACGGCGATGGCTTCGCGCAATTCGGGAAGTCCCGCAGCTGGGGTGTAGCGATGCATTTTGGGGTCCTGACAGGCCCTCACCGCTGCTTCAACAATGTGCTCTGGCGTCGGGAAATCTGGCTCACCGGCACCAAAGCCAATGACATTCTCACCGGCAGCTTTGAGGGCTTTGGCCTTGGCATCAACTGCCAAAGTTGCCGATTCGGCGATGGCCGCCAGACGAGAAGATGTGCGCTTGCTTTGGGGTAACGAACTCATGCCTGCCATGCTTACACAGTGAGCACTCGTGACCCCCAATCAATTCGCATTTCTTCTGACCTTTTACCGCGTGACGGCCGTTTCGGATGCGGACCATCAAAGGTTCGCCCAGAACAAATGCTCGCTCTGAATCTGGCGGGGCCAAAGTTGATGGGGACCTCCCATCGCCAGGCGCCAATCAAGAATCTTGTGGGTTCAATACGCTCTGGTCTGAGTCAACTTTTCGGTCTACCAGACGGCTGGGAAATCCTTCTCGGCAACGGTGGTTCGACAGTCTTTTGGGATGTTGCCACTTTCGG
>JBAWVW010000132.1:0-3177 GCA_037147055.1 Actinomycetes bacterium | reverse complement strand
GTGGTGGTCTGAGTACCGTCGTCTACAGCCGTAGTGGTGGTGAACGCAGAGTTCTTGACTCGAGTGGTGTCTGGTGACGATGATTTCGATCCGCAACCAACTATTACGAGCATGCTCACTATCGCGGCTCCGAGCAATGTTTTGCTCTGTCTTGATTTGACTATCACCGTCTCGACCACATGTTCACAGTAATGCATTATTTGCAGGGGTGTTGGTCAGGAAACTCTTTGAGTAAATCAGGCTGCGCGATGGCGGCGAGAGTCTTGATAACGACGCACCGCGGCTGCAGAACGGATCTGCACCAGCATGTAGCAATAGCCCACGAGTGACACAACTGCCACCGCAAAAAACCAAATCATCGACGTAGTGCCGGTTGTGAAGGCTAAAAACAACGACACACCATTGCATCCGATCAGCGCGTAGAGCACATTTGTGCGACGGCGACGAATGATCGCTCCAGCCGACATGTAGGCAATTTCAGGCGAATCCGACGGACCTTGGAGTGCGCGTCCTGCGCGCATGATTGGTCGCAGGTGTGCAGGCGTTGGGGCCAATGGACGACTCATTGCCCGCAGTGGAGCTTGAGCACGCATCGGCGCCTGGGTGCGCTGCAAGGTGTACAACTGACGGCGAAAATCCGACACGGACGACACAGGACGGGAGTCAATGCGTGAACGAAACAGCGGAGGCAAAAGCACAGCCAACCAGGCAGCGCCCACAATCAAGAGAATTAACATGCTCATACGACCCCCTTACCTTACAATAAAAAGCCTCAAAAGGCGACGACCTCGCCCCGATGCGGCTACTTTTCCACAGCCTGTGGATACGAAAGCCTAATGTTTGTAAGGGTTTTGTCCTGCAACTAATGAAATCAGGAAATCTTGCCCACACGCTGATAATTGCCCGAACGACCACCCGATTTCTCCCACAAGGTCAAATCCGCGATCGTCATCTCGCGGTCAGCGCTCTTGCACATGTCATACACCGTTAACGCTGCCGTTGAACAAGCATGCAGAGCCTCCATTTCAACACCTGTTCGATCGACAGCCTCAACACATGCTTCAATGGCAATAAAATCGTCTCCCATTTCAAAGTTCACAGACACAGCGCTAATCATGAGTGGATGACAAAGAGGAATCATGTCGCTCGTGCGCTTGGCAGCCTGAATCCCTGCTACCCGAGCCACCGCCAAAACGTCACCCTTTTTCATTTCGCGATTGGCAACTGCCTGCACAGTGGCAGGACGCATCATCACTTTGCAGCGCGCTACTGCTCGACGATGGGTTGACTGCTTGGGAGTCACGTCGACCATGTGGGCGTGACCGTTTTGGTCAAGATGATTAAACGTGTTGTCCGTCATGGCTTCAGCGTACTTGCCGAAATTGACCGACGCCACGGGAAAATGGGCGCACGACGGGTAGCAAAGGCTTCGAGACCCTGGGCCAATTCTCCAGATGTATTGACTTGTTCTTCCCATGCCGTTTGCGTTGATTCCAGAACTGAACCATGAGCCATGATCTGGGCGATCATTTGCTTCGTCGCCACTTGGGTGAGTTCAGAGCGCTCCAATAATTGGGCGACTAATTCGTCAAGTCGAGTCCCCATCGCGGCAGAGTCATGCACTTCATCAACGAGACCGATGCGACTCGCGGCCATGGCATCAATGAGTTCGGCAGTAAACATCAAGTGCTTGGTGTTGGATGGTCCGACCAACTGCACAATTCGCGTCAGCGCATTTGATGGATACACGATGCCTAATTTTGCCGGCGTGATTCCGAACTGGGCCGTCATGTCGCACATCCGAATATCGCAGGCAGTTGCGATGCTGACTCCTCCGCCAACACAGTTTCCTTGAATATAGGCAATCGTTGGTCCTGGAAAATTTGCTAACGCTTCTTCGGCTCGCCAATTTACCTTGCCATAATCGCCACCGATGCCACCCGATAGTCCTGAGATATCGGCGCCCGCACAGAAGTGTTGCCCAGCACCACGCACGACCAATATGCGCACGCTGGATTGATCGGCAAGTTCGGTCAGCACATCTCCGAGTTCTTGCCACATCTCAAATGTGATGGCGTTTCGCTTTTTAGGTCTGTTGAGCAGGAGCGTCGCAACACCCGCAGCGACATGTATCTCGATATCGCTTGACATCGTTATCCGCCGATTTGGCTCATACTGCGCTTTGGACGGATGAAGTTCACGTGACCTATCTGATGTCCTGCCCACTTTGTTCCGACAGCATGGCGAATCAACGTGGCGATATCGTCGTCGGTTCCGCCGTTGCGCAAAACTGCGCGAACATCAAACTCAGTCGTCGAAAATAGACATGTTCGAAACTGACCGTCAGCAGTAATACGCACACGGTCACAATCAGCACAGAACGGCTTTGTCACTGAGGGGATGACGCCGACAACTCCGCGGCCATCAAGATAACGCCATCTGTCCGCGGGGGCAGCACCACGTGCCGACATCTGTTCGAGTGGGTACACCGCGCTGATTGCAGCCACGATCTCGTCTTGACTAACAACTTTTTTCATGCCCCATTCTTCACTTGCGTCGAGTGGCATGAACTCAATGAATCGCACTTCTACTCCTGTGTCGCGACCAAAAGCGGCAAGGGACACGATCTCGTCGTCATTCATTCCGCGTTCGATAACGGCGTTCAGTTTGACAGGTGAGAATCCGGCGTCTTGGGCGACTTTGATACCTTCGAGAACATTTTCTAATTCGTCTCGTCGTGTCATTTGTTCGAATCGCTCACGATGCAACGAGTCAAGGCTGACATTGATACGACTGAGGCCGGCCGCTTTGAGTTCGTAGGCAATATTGCGCAACGTTGACGCATTTGTGGTGAGTGCGATATCAGGCTGTTTACCCGCAAACTCAGATGATGCTGTTGTCGGTACTCGCAGTTTGGACAATTTGTCAATCAACACCGTGAGATGCGCCCGAACGGTTGGCTCTCCGCCAGTAAGACGCAAACTGTCGACTTCAAAATGCTCTACACAAATTCGAGCGACTCGCTCGATCTCTTCAAAACTCAGAATCTCGCTGCGATCTAACCAGACCATGCCTTCTGCTGGCATGCAATACGTGCAGCGGAAATTGCAACGGTCGGTGACCGAGATTCGCAAGTCGCGCACGGTTCGCCCAAAAGGGTCAACTAATTCCACAACG
>JBAWVW010000131.1:0-3340 GCA_037147055.1 Actinomycetes bacterium | reverse complement strand
AAGTCAACATTGAAAAGATACCACCTATTGGTGTGAGTTTCCCGTTAGCGACTGCGACATTGATGTCCCCTGTCCAGTCGCCCGGAAAGATTATCGCGGTCGGCTTAAATTATGCCGACCACGCGCTTGAAGCCAACTTTGATATACCCCCAGCACCGATGATTTTCGCCAAGTTCGTAAGTTCAATCATCGGACATGGCCAACCGATTCAGTTCCGCAACGCTGATAGTGCGGAGGTTGACTACGAAAGCGAGCTAGCAGTCATCATCGGTCAACGCACTAGAAATATCAGCACGGATCGAGCACTTGATTCGGTCTACGGATACACACTTTGCAACGATGTCTCCGCCCGCGATGCGCAGTTCAGCGATAAACAGTTTACCCGCGGAAAATCCTTTGATACCTTCTGTCCGGTGGGGCCATTTATTCTTACCGCGGATGAGATCGACGACCCACAAAACCTACCTATCAAGGCCCGCCTGAACGGAATAACAGTTCAGGATTCATCGACATCGGAAATGATCTTCTCTATAGCTGAGATCATCTCATACATATCTCGCTTCATTACCCTAGAGCCAGGGGATCTAATTTCTACAGGTACGCCGGCAGGTGTCGGCATGGCGAAGAAGCCACCAATCTACCTACGCGATGGCGATGTAATCGAAGTTGAGGTAGTGGGCGTCGGGGTCTTATCTAACCCGATTGAAGTTAATTGACACACTGATCCACCTTAAGGGTGATTTCAAATTGGAGTGGAAGCTGCTGATACAAATATGATGTTGCTCGAAACGCTCTCGCATCCGATCTGGAATTGGAGTGAGATCGACCACACATCCGAACGAAATTCACTCATTAGATTCATTCATTTCATTCTCCGTTTTCTTGTAATTGGTGCTGTTCGCAAACTAAGGCAACTCTGGAACCAAAGATGGAGGCAGGTACTCGGTTCCGGTGGGCATATGCACGGCCGTCTTTTCGAGCTTTGAGTAAATCCATTTACGGTTACCAATCCAAGAAACAAATCGGGAACGTATGCGTTCAAGCCCAGGGGGGCATGTTGTCGAAAGAAGTCCCCAGCGTAATGTCCAGAGCTGAGTATGTTCGACTAACGGACGCTCCCGTTCCTCCCACTCAATGAGCGCACATTCAATGTCGTCACGGGATCGGTCGACTGCAACCGCAAGTGCGATCATGTTTGACATTGCGAGGCAAGCGCCCTGCCCTAGGTTCGGTGGTTGCGCGTGCGATGCATCACCTGCAATCGCCACGCGTCCCTTGTGCCAAGACGTGAGACGTACCATCGAGAATGGATCCCACTGCCCTTGAGTCTCTGGTTTAATCCGTCTGATCAGCGACTCTATCTGTGGGAACGAAGAAACCCAGCTGTCAACGTCGACTGGTACCATTCGCGCCCCAATATCGTCATTACGTCCGACGAGTGCAAGATAGACCCAGTCACGATGGCAGGGGGTGTATAGGATTCTCCGTGTACCAGACCAATATTCAATGCACCGATGGTGCTCTCGGTTGTTACGTTCCTCGTCTGTCCGTGCAATTAGCAATCGAGTCGCACCATCACGAAGGGTTTGCTTGTGCCTAAGTACTCCAATTGAATCACGGATGCGCGAGTGCACTCCATCGGCGCCAACAACAAGGTCAGCGCTAATCGTTTGGCCATTTTCGAAGGTCAATTCACCCAATGTTGAAGCCGATATCGCCTTACATCCGGTGACAATTTCCACGCCAAGAGCGAGAGCTCGTCGGTGCAACGCCGCGTGGAGGATTGGACGCAACATAGTCAGCAACCGATTTCCCGGTTTTTGAGAGTAGTGCAAACTCTTGACCAGTCTCATCCGTTCATCACGTACATCGAAATCGTGCACCGGGTGTGCGATTTCTGCCAACTCCTCATAGACGCCGAGTGCTGCAAGCGTCCGCAGGCCGTTCTCCCAGACATACAGTCCAGCTCCAATCTCACGTAAAACCGACGCTTGTTCCCAGACGCGGGTCTTCCATCCTCGTTCCGCGAACGCTATTGCTCCAGCCAGACCAGCAAGTCCCGCACCAGCAATCTCGACCGATGTCTGTGTCGTAGTCAGAATCGAGCCTCCCCACACACAGATTTGACCAACAATTTCCGACGGCCATTAAACATCCCCGAATGCAAGAGCGCCGCTTGATGATTCGCCAAAAACACTAAAAATCCCACAACTCGAATTTTGGAGACGAGGCCAACGATGAATAGACATTGTCGATGCTCTGGCCAAAGTTCGAATGAATCATTATGCACCCTAGGGTGTCAAAATATAACCACTATTACGACTTTCGTCATAGCGATATCGCCCTTGGAGATAGATCTTGTTTCGCTCCCACGAGTATTCGTGTCGCTCCGGGATAGGGGACGCAAGATCCACTGAGACTCCACCTTTCATAACCATCATGATTTTGGACGGTGACTGGAGAATTCGAATATCTTTCAGTGGGTCGCCGTCGATCACCAAAATATCTGCAAACTTGCCAACTTCTAGGGTGCCAATGCGATCCGCCCACTTCGGTAGGGTGATCGCAGCAGCACCAGTGGCGGCATGAATAGCTTGGAGTGGGGATAAGCCTAGGTGAGTTACGAAGATCTCAAGCTCTCTCGCATGCCACTGCCCGTATGGAACGAGCGACCACCCCGTCTCTGAGCCCGCGATTAATATCGCACCCTCTTTGAAAGCTCGACCGAGATTTTCGCTCGCCGCATCAACCTCGCGCTTAAAGACATCCAGCGAACTCGCACCCGCACTATCCTCACTGGCGGCAAGCAGATTAACGAGAAGAGTTAGCGCCGGGACGATCGGAATTTGCTTTTCAAGAATTAGTTCGCGACCTTCATCATCCATATACGAAGCATGCTGAATCCAGTCAAATCCAGCAGAGGCAGTAGCACGCACCGACTGAGCAGTGCGCGCATGCACCGTGCACTTGCGGCCGAGACGGTGCGTTTCGGTAGCCATAAGTTGAAATTCTTCATCGGTAAACGCCATGCCCTCAACTGGACCTTCTGTGACAGCTGAGTCATTGGAGCCAGAGACTTTGATTATGTCTACACCATCCTTAACCTGGAGTCGAATAGCTTCAACTATTTCATCACGACTCTTTACTAGAACGCCAGCCTGGCCCTTGGGAAACTCCATCCAACTCGGAAAAGCATCCTCAAGGCCCTGGTGACTGGTGATTTGGTGACCAGCTGCAGCCATGCGCGGCCCTTCAACGATGCCTGCCTCAATCGCATCACGGAGGGATGATGCAATGTTGAACGTACTGGCTGGGTCGCAACAGCTGGTAACCCCTGCAC
>JBAWVW010000130.1:0-3478 GCA_037147055.1 Actinomycetes bacterium | reverse complement strand
TGCTCGGAAGTGGACTTTGACGCTGATTGCGAACAGTTCCACCCCACTGACTCGGTGTATCACGATCCAATATTCGGAGTTTTTCATGGTCGCGATGAAATCAAATCGTGGATTATGGACATCATGCCGCGTGTCGGCAACATCGAGTTCATGCCAGTCGGCCCCGAACTAAATAACGGCAAGACATATCTGCAGGAGTGGGTGCAAGTAGCAGTCACTAGCGATGGTGAGCGTGTGCCTATGTTTCGTGGAACCAGCGTGCGCCGTTACCGCGATGGATTTACCGTCTACGCCGCTGATTACTTTGACACCGCTTCGTTGATGGATCCAGAAGTGATGGCGGCTAGTGCAAAGTGTGGCTCAAGCCTCACGGCTCCGGACATCATGAAATATAAAATGCGGGACTTATAGGAACCCTTTTATACCGTGGCAGGTTTGGTACGCGGCTGCATCGTGCGCGCTGCATCAGAATCTTTAATCTTGAAAAATGCGAAAACTGATCCGAGATAAAATATTGCCACTGCAGCTATGAAGCCGGCATGAAAGCCGCCGAGTTTTGCTGCATCTGGAGCGGCCCCACCATCGAGCAAGTGATTGGTTCTAGTGATGAAAATCGTCGCCAATATGGCTACTCCTAAGGCGGCAGATGTTTGCCTCTGTGTTGAATTGATTGAAGAGGCGCGTCCAGTATCGGGGGCTTCAATATTTGCGTATGTGGCTGTCTGCAGTGGCATGAAGGCAAAGGCCATGCCACAGCCTCGCAAGAACATCAGCGCGCCAATGGTGACTAGCGAACTATTGAGATTGAGAAACGCGAAGGGTATCGTCGCCGAACCAGCGGCCAACAACCCAAAGGAGATCAAACGCCGCGGACCAACTGTGTGATACCAGCGACCTACAAAACGGCTCATCATGATCACTCCGATGGCTTGGGGAAATGTGGCAAGTCCAGATTTCATGGCTGATGCGCCGAGCAGAGTCTGCATAAATTGTGGTAGCAGAAAGTAGAAACCAATGAACGCGCCGTAAGACAAAGTGTTCGTCAGGTTGGCATTGCGAAAAATTCGATCTTTGTAGAGGCGTAATGCCAACATCGGTTGTGCGACTGAAGTTTCGACCTTGACCAAGATGGCAAGCATGATTAAGCCACCGAGTCCCGTCAGGAGAACTGATGACGAGAGCCAGCCGTGTTCAGGGGCTTGAGAAAGTGCGTAGAGCACTCCTGATAGTCCTAGCCCAGATAGAACAAACCCAGCGACATCAAATCGCCCGACGCGTGGCTCACGATGCTCTTTGAGAAATAAAGCTACAAAAGCAATACCAATGAGTCCGATTGGCAAGTTGATATAAAAAATCCACCGCCAGGTGGTGTGATCAATGATCGCTCCGCCGAGAACTGGCCCGAGTGCCGGAGCGATGACTGTAGGAATAATGAGTACCGCCGACGCCCGAGCTCGTTCTTCAGGAGGAAAGGCGCGGTACAGCATGGCCATACCAACGGGAGTCAACATCCCTCCGCCAACGCCTTGCATGACGCGAAAGATAATCAGTTGGTCAATTGAATTGGCTTGTCCGCAGAGCGCAGAGGCCAAGGTGAAAACACTTAACGCAAACAGAAAGGTTTTTTTCGTACCATATTTATCACCGATCCAACCCGAAGAGGGAATGAAGATCGCCAGTGACAAGAGGTAACCGAGAATGACCCATTCCATTGTTGCCGGAGTAGAAGAGAATTCGCGTGAAAGACTCGGTATCGCAGTGTTGATGACCGTCGTGTCCAGGATTTCCATGAACTGCCCAAGGACAAAAGCGATAGCTACTAACCATTTGTATTGAATGCGCTTCATCTGGGTGCCCTGCCGAATCTCGTATCTGTCTGTGGGGAGTCACCTTAGGCGAGCGAGCGAGGCTTATTGCTCTTCAGGAGGAATCACCGAACGAAACTGCACGAGTAACAAGATGTCATAGGTGATTTTCAGTACTCCAGCGATGATCAACGGCCATCCAAAAGTTGAGTGATCAAGCATGACTCCAGTTGCCAGTGGGGGAAGTGCGGCGGCCAAACTCCGAGGAACATTGGTCATGCTGGCGGCGGCGGCCCGTTCACTTGGTGGGACGATAGCCATGACGTAACTCGTTCGTGCGGGCACATCCATGCTGGAGACGAGACTTCGCAAAATCAAAAATGAAATCGCCAAAGTTGCATTCGGCATAAAAGCGGCGGTGATGAGAAAAACACTGGCGGGAATATGGGTGAACACCATGGTGCGAACTAGCCCAAGTTTCTGAGCGACTCGTGGTGCGAGAAGAATAGAAAAAGCGGAGAGAGTGCCAGTGATAAAGAGCAAGGTTCCGATGCGGGCAGTTGATAAATCGAAACGACGCCCAAGCCACAGCACAAGCATGGATTGAATAACAAATCCACCGCCAAGGGCGTCAATGCTAAAAAGGATTGATAGCCGTGTGACATGACGACGACTGCTTGCTAGTGGGGTGCGCGGGGGAGTTGGTAGTGCTGGGAGTTGCAACCGCTTATAGTTCACAAAGAGCATCAGCCCGCCCACCGCATACAGCGCAAAGACATAGCGATTGACGGTGTGCTCGGAAGCATCGAGGGCTTGCGCGATGAGGTGTGGAAGTCCCGCAGCCAAAGACCCGAGCGCGCCGAGTAGTGAAGCCACCATGGCGTAGCGCGCAAAGACTACGGTGCGTCGTTCGTCAGTTGTCGTGAGGGGCAAGAGGGCTTGCTCTAACGGTAGAAAGGGACTGACATCGCCAGATGAAGGATTCATCGTCCCGATAGCACCGATGATGAACAAAGCCCAAAACCAAGTGATGGTTGCGAAGCCGATGCCGGTGAGTGCCATGAGTCCAGTGAGCCACAGCAACAAACGAGTGGGGGTCTGACGAAAGCCGCGCAGACCGATAGCGAGAGTGAGAATTGCCGAACCTAAGAGGGTGGCGGTGACCAAAGCGCCAACTTGAAAGGCCGAGTAGCCCTGTTCGATCAGGTAGGCGGGCAAGATAACGCTGACGAGTCCATCCACAAAGGCCCTGATGCCGCGTGAAGCAATCAGTGAGTTCGCTGAATTCGCCACGTCATCAGTCTTACCCCCGTTGCGCTTGGCTTGAGTGCATTCGGGGCACGTTGACTCGGGATGTCATGGATTGTTTTTTATACACGTGTTCGCGAGGGATTGAACGCTGGGCTGTCCCGCACGTTTTTCAGCCTTGAGGTGGTGACTACTTAATGGTGATGGCTCCCACAAGAGCAACGGTTTCCTAAACCGTGTGCGGAGGTTCGATTCCTTCCGGGGGCGCCAATGTTGAATCATTACGGTGGCTTGCCACATTGGTGCTTAGATAAAGTCTGCGGGCCATACACATATGTGTAAGGTATGCCTGTCTGATTATTTGTATTGACAGGAGTCGATGATGTTTGCGGTTGGTGTGTGTGATTTGCCAGAAACTGGTGGGT
>JBAWVW010000129.1:0-3492 GCA_037147055.1 Actinomycetes bacterium | reverse complement strand
CCTCCAAAACTATTGCTCTCTGCGGAGCGGGAATGATTTCTGGCGCCCATGCCATGGCCGCGCAGGTTGTCGGAGCTTCAATCACTGCGGTGGCTTCGCGCACTGAGGCCAAAAGCGCGGAACGCGCCATCCAACTCAACACCGTCTCAGTCTCATACGAGCAACTTCCCGCAGGTGCCGACATTGTCATCGTGGCAACGCCGCCCGCCCATCATTTTTCGCATACAGTCCATGCTCTAGAAAATGGCTCCGCTGTCATTGTCGAAAAGCCACTTGTCCTCACGCTTGATGAAGCCGACCGCTTGCTTCATCTCGTGGAACATTCTGGAGCCAAAGTTTTATATGCCGAAAACTTGGCCTACGCCCCTGTGGTCCATGCATTCATCAAACGAGTGATCACGATTGGACCGCTCAACCATTTAGTTCTGAAAACAATTCAGTCACTTCCGCAATGGGGCGATTTCACCACTGCGCAATGGGGCGGTGGAGCGCTGTTTGACCTTGGTGTGCACCCACTGGCTATCGCAGTGTTGATTGGGCGCGCCACAGGAGCCGGAGAAGTCGTTGCCCTCTCGGCGACCTTACGCGGTGAGATCACCGACACTCACGCCGAAGTTCATCTACATTTTGAGAGTGGCTTATTAGCCACCGTGACCTCCAGTTGGGAGGGTGAGGCGATCCCCACTTGGGATATTGAAGCATCCAGCAATGAAGGCGTCGTACGCGCCGAACTCTTTCCACATCTCACTCTTGAACACAACGGAGACGAAGTAGTGCTGCCAGTTGCCACCGCCGCGATCCCGATGATTGAACAATTTGGCTACGTTGGCCAACTGTCGGCATTCATCGCAGATCTTGAAGAAGGAACGCAACCTTTCATGGATGTCGCCTTTGGTCGCTGGATCATGGAGATCGTGTGTGCCGGCTACTACTCCGCCGCACTCGGTTCACACGAGGTATCTGTGCCGAGTGGCTGTGACCGTTTCAAGTCACCTCTGCAACTCTGGAAGGGTTTCTAGTGGGCGCTGAGGGACTCGAACACCCGACCTCCTCGCCACCTCGGTTCTGCTCGGTCTTGTTTTGAACAGCGCGTTTGGCTTCTGCTGGGCCGGTCCGCCTTCTGGCTTCCTCATCGTGTTTTGCGGCCTCAAAGAAGAGCGAACGATCTTCGACGATCTGAAGTCTGATGGAGATTCATGACTCAACAGAAGCGCCTCATCCTCGTCCTCGGTCTGAACGTCGCCATGATCGCCGGACTGCTGATCGTTGGCCTAGCATCACGCTCGCTCGGCGTGCTGGCAGCCGGCGGTGAGTACATCGCTGACTCCGTGGCCATCCTGCTCGGCATCATGGCGATCCAGATCGCCAAGCATCCGCACGGACATCCAAAGGCCACGATCTATGTGGCGCTCGTGAACGGCGTCGTGCTGCTCATCGTCACAGGCTTTGTGATCGTTGGTGGTGTGCGCCGTCTCATAACGCATACTCCGCACATCCACGGATTGTCCGTGCCGATTGTGAGTGTCATTGCGATGGTGACCATGCTCGTGGCAGCGTTCATCCTTGGCAAGGATGCTGGCAAGGAAGATCTACACATGCGTTCCGTACTGCTCGACACGATCGCTGATGCGACGGCCGCTGCAGGTGTTGCAATCTCCGGATTAGTTATCTACTTCACAGGTCGGCTGTACTGGCTCGACTCTGCGGTCGCCGTTCTGATCGGCCTCGTGATTGGGTTCGGTGCGGTGAAATTATTACGAGATGTAGCGATGGCCCTGCGCACTCACACCAAATTGGAGCCGTAGATTCGCCATATCCCAACGCAAACGCGCGCCGACCTTTCCGGGACTCAAACCTCTTTATTTGGGGTCCCAGGCCATCAGACAACTAGTTTTGCAAAAAGCAAAGCCACCCGATCGGACGGCCTTGACCCCTGGCTCAAGGAGAACGAATGTTTGATGTGTGGGCGCTGAGGGACTCGAACCCCCGACCTCCTCGGTGTAAGCGAGGAGGTCTAACCAACTGAGCTAAGCGCCCTTGCGGGACGGTTGCATACGCAGTAGCATCTTGTTTTGGCGAGTCTCTTGCCACGAGAAAGTGGGTCGTCCATGCGGAATCACTTAACCAGTCGGATGCTTCTCAGTGCAATTCTCCTGACAAGTAGCCTTTCTCTCGCAGTGGGGGCGCAGATCGCGGCCGCTGACAGCGCAGGGACTTGCATGCAGGGTTCATCATTTCTTACGGCTGGCTCAGCCGCGCTTTTGGTCGAGGGTGTTGCTGCAACGCCAGTGAGCCTTGGTGTATTTGCGGATAGCGCATCGGAAGTGAAGTACACCTTGAGCCTCTGTCGCGACACAGGTAATCATGTCTATGGATATTCGGTGGGTCGACTTGCTGGCGATAACACTTCCTCTGCCGCCCTATCTGTTGACGATGTCTCAAAATCATTCACGGTGTCCTTCACTCCTCAGGCAGGTGACGTTGCGCTGACTTCAGAAAATCACGCCCGCGCTAGCGCCTTTACCGTTAACCCGACGACGCGCCTCGTGAGTGTCACGGCGAGTCCACTATCTTTCTCAGACATACAAGGGAATGACTGCTCGGGCAAGATGCCCTTGCAGTGCGCAGCGGAGGTGGAACACGCGAGCGTAGATAATCCTGCGAGTCTGACCGGCGCGGTGCGCTATACCGATGCCACTGGCACTGGAGCGGCTGGATTTAGCGACCTTCCAGGCATGTACACCAGCTCGGCGGCCTTCGTGTTTTTTGTGTGGGCTTCTTGCCCAACTAATAGCAACAGAGACCAATCGTTCTCCGGTTTAAAAATCGACCTCGGTGGCCCTCACCTGCGCCACGATGGTGATCCGAATCTTGGTTACGTCTCGGCCTATATCCCCGCTGAAGCGGTAGCGGCTTGTTTTGGTGACTCCCCAGCGCACTATGCCGCCAATGCGGTGGTGACCCGAACCGAAGATGGTTCGACCCTCAATGCATCGTCACACAGCACGACTGATGCAGGACTGCATTATGTAGCGACGGCCGACGCCAATGGGGTCCTTATTGAAATTCCCGAGGTCACGTTCTCTCAGCCAACTTACGGTTTCGGGACTAAAAAAGGCAAAGCTCTTTTCCTTAAACAATATGCGTTAAGTACTTTGGCCAAGAATCTCAAAGTCACGAAGCCCACGGGCGGGAAATTCATCATCTCCGTCTCAACGCCGAAAACTTGCACGCATTCTGCGAGCAAGTTGTTCGTTTTTAAGAAGGGTACCTGTAGGTACAAGGTGACTCCTGTGAAGAGAGACGGAACAGTTCTTACTAGCAAACAAAAAGCAGGCACGATCGTCATTCACTAGGGAGCACAACGTCGGCATGCAGTCACCGTTCTCGGCATCCCACGATGAGAACTTTCGACTGTGGATCATGGATGGAACCAAAACAAATCCTCGTGAATGACGAGACCGAGTTGCCAATGAGGACCTATGAGTGGAG
>JBAWVW010000128.1:0-3652 GCA_037147055.1 Actinomycetes bacterium | reverse complement strand
CACCGCAGTTGTGTCAGATCTTGTCGATGCGATGCTTGCGAGCGACAATCAGGAATTCCATGTTGCACTTACCGGTGGACGCGCGGGTGGACTCATAGCGCGCGAATTTTTGAGTCGACCAGAGGTAGTCGCTAATCCCCGACTACATATATGGTGGAGCGACGAACGCTTTGTTCCTCGCGAGAATCAAGATCGCAATGATCTTGTGTTAGCGGGTATCGAAATCAAGGGTCGGATACATCGCATCGCTGGACCGGATACGTCAGAGTCCATTGAACAGTCAGCACTGTCTTACTCCAGCGAACTTCACCAATTTACTACAACGCGATTTTGTGCCACAAATACGCTGATGGATGTGACGATATTAAGTATCGGCATTGATGGTCACGTTGCATCGTTGTTCCCACATTCCGCACAACTCGACTCACCACTCGGCATTCTGGCAATCACAGATAGCCCCAAGCCACCGTCACAACGGGTGACGTGGACCTTTCCAACTATCAATGCCTCTGATCAAGTGTGGCTGATTGCAACTGGCGCCGAAAAGAAAGATGCGGTGCGTGACGTTATTGCTGGGGCCGGTCTACATGACATCCCGGCAGCAGGCGCAGTTGGCAAAAAAGAAACTCGCCTGTACATCGATCCACAGGCGAGTTCTCTTTAAAGTATTGTGATTTACTTCCCACGCAGACGAGCTAGGGCTTCATCAAGAATATCTTTGCCATCAACATCGTTACGACGTTCTTTGACATACGCTAAGTGCGTTTTGTACGGTTCTGTCTTCGCTTGCACTGGTGGGTTTTCCTGATCGCGACCGGCAGGTAGTCCGCACTTAGGACAATCCCACTCTTCAGGAATTTCTGCATCATGAGCAAAACTAGGGTGAGTCTCGTGTCCATCGGCACAGTAGTAACCAACTAATACTCGAGGTGCTGCGTCACCGCGTTCTGCTTCACCCATCGGGCCAGCCCCAACACGACTTCCGCGAATTGCACTACCACTTGCCATGAAGAACTCCTCTTAAGCTGTCTTGAGCACAAGGCCCAAAGCGACGATGGCAGTAATCCAAATTAGCGCCAACCCGATAGTGATGCGGTCAAGGTTTCGTTCGGCCACCGATGAACCGCCTAGTGACGAACTCACGCCGCCACCAAACAAGTCGGATAAGCCGCCACCCTTGCCCTTGTGTAACAGAACCAAAAGCACTAACAACGCGCTGGTGAGCGCTAACACGATTTCCAAAACAGTGATCATGAAAATCTCCTGGTTCAACTATGGGGACGGTCTAAGGATACCTGATACTGGCGACAGGTTAGGAATGCATCCGGTAGCGGCAGATTGACACGAATTCATCGGGATCCAAGGACGCTCCGCCCACTAAACCGCCGTCTATGTCGGCTTCACTCATGAGGGCCGCGACATTCTCCGCCTTCATTGATCCGCCATACAGAATACGGACTTTATCGGCTGACGTGCCATGAACCTCGCGGATTCGTGAGCGAATAGCGGCGCATACTTCCTGGGCATCGGCAGGAGTTGCCACCTCGCCTGTACCAATTGCCCACACCGGTTCATAAGCAATCACTAAGTTCGCCACTTGGTCTGAGGTGAGCCCTGCCAGGGAGCCGTCTAGTTGAGCCAGTGTGAATTCCACATGCTCGCCAGCCTTGCGAGTTTCTAAGCCTTCTCCAACACACACGATGGGTGTGATGTCATGGCGTATTGCGGCTTTTGCTTTGGCATTGACGATGTCATCAGTTTCATCATGATGTTGACGTCGCTCCGAATGACCCACCACCACAAAGGTGCAGCCAAGCTTTGCAAGCATGACACCGCTCACCTCGCCGGTGTAAGCACCCTTGTCTGCAGTAGACAGATCTTGAGCACCGTATTTAAGTTGTAGTTTGTCACCATCAACAAGAGTCTGTACCGAACGAATGTCAGTAAACGGAGGAAGCACCGCGACATCGAGAACGGCAAAATCCTCTGTCGTGAATGTGTAGGCAAGTTTTTGAACTAATGCAATCGCTTCAATGTGATTGATGTTCATTTTCCAGTTACCAGCCATGAGTGGCGTACGTGTCATTAGTCCTCCAACACGGCAAGACCGGGCAGAGTCTTGCCTTCCAAGAATTCAAGACTGGCTCCGCCGCCAGTAGAAATATGTGTAAATTGCGTCTCATCGATTCCCAGCACACGAACTGCAGCCGCGCTATCGCCGCCACCAATCACCGTCATCGCATCAACTTTTGTCATCGCTATGGCAACTGCGCGAGTACCCTGTGCAAACGCTGCCATTTCGAAAACGCCCATAGGGCCATTCCACACAACGGTTTTCGCATCAGAAATCTTTTCAGCAAATAGTTGCTGAGTCTGTGGACCAATATCCAATCCCATCCAACCATCAGGAATGGAGTTTGCTGTCACGATCTGAGTGTGGGCATCAGGTGCGAATGCATCAGCGATCACAATATCTGTGGGCAGCACAATCTCAACACCTTGCTTGTGCGCGCGTTCAATCAAATCTCGGACGGTATCAATCATGTCAATTTCAAGGAGTGAGTTCCCCACACTGTGACCCTGAGCCGCTAAGAATGTATAGGCCATTCCACCGCCCACCAATAGTCGATCAACTTTGGTTAGCAAGTTTTCAACAACACCAAGCTTGTCACTTACTTTCGAGCCGCCCAGAATAACGACATATGGCCGTGCGGGGTTGCTCACAAGTGTGGCAAATACGTGCGCTTCCTTTTCCACTAAGTAACCGGCAGCATGAGGCAAGTGCATCGCAAGTTCAGTCACTGACGCCTGCTTACGATGTACGACCCCAAAGCCATCGCTCACAAACAGGTCGCCAAGCGCCGCCCATTCGGCAGCGAGTTCTTCGCGCTCGCTCGCATTTTTACTCGTTTCGCGGGCATCGAATCGAACGTTTTCCAACATCGCCACGTCACCATCAGCAAGTGATGACACAAGCTGCGATGCTTGCGGCCCTGTTGTTGTGCTACACAGCGATACATCAAGCCCGAGTAAATCGCCTAACCTGGCAGCTGCAGGAGCGAGTGAGTACTTCGCATCTGGTTTACCTTCAGGACGACCAAGGTGTGCCAACACGACTACCTTTGCTCCACGCTTAGCCAAGGACGCGATGGTAGGAACACTCGCCTGTATCCGACCATCATCAGTGATTGTTGCTCCATCAAGTGGGACATTCAAATCACTGCGCACCAACACAGTTTTGCCAGCTACATCGAGCTGATCAATTCCTCGAATGGTCATGTTAGAGGCGCGCACCAACATAGTTCGTCAGGTCAACAAGGCGGTTAGAGTAACCCCATTCATTGTCATACCAGCCAACAACTTTGACCGTATTTCCGATAACAACAGTTAACGCAGCGTCAAAAATACACGACGATGGATCAGTCACAATGTCAGAGGAAACAATTGGATCTTCGGTGTATGACAAGTAGCCCTTGAGAGATCCCTGCGCAGCCGCTTTTACTGCTGCATTGATTTCATCCTTGGTCGCAGATTTCTTCAACACTGCAGTCAAATCTGTTGCTGAGCCGGTTGGCACTGGGACGCGCATGGCGTAACCATCTAGCTTGCCCTTGAGTTCAGGCATAACAAGTCCGATTGCTTTTGCGGCACC
>JBAWVW010000127.1:0-3699 GCA_037147055.1 Actinomycetes bacterium | reverse complement strand
TTTGGCGATGAACATCACTGAAACCAGAGTGCGCTTGGCACCTTCAACTTTGTAGACCAAGGCTTCTGGTGCCGTTGGATCAAGGAACTTGTCATCTTGAATCAGTTCCCGCTTAATGAAGTGTTCAAACCCTGTTGACCCATCACCGATTGACTGCCAGCCACCAGCAAGGGCGGTCTGATAATCGGCCCATGTGGGAAGTTCGCGTTGAGTCAACTCAATGAGCGCCTTGGCGCGGCTCTCTTGTTCGGCACTGACGTTTGCAACATTGGAAATGTCAAGTGGCAGCGCTGGATCGTACGGTCGTGGCCATGCGGCGAAGGTCGAAGCAGGAGTGGTTGGCGTTTCAGAGACAATTTGTTCGACGGGTGTCGTCGCCGTACCGTGGTCGTGGGAGTGAGATTCATTGATCACGTTGCCTGCTGCGTCAAAAGTCGCTGCGTGATTGTGAACGTGGGCGGCGCCGTTCCACATTGCTGGCAACGTCAATAACAAGATTGCGAAAGAAGGCAGAGCCAAACGTACTTGCGGGAGTTCGCGCTCGCCAACGAGAAGAGCAGCCAAGGCGACAGTGGCAGCGACGATGCCCAGACCAGCGCACAAACTGTCAGCTAACTGTGGGCTCTCGCGCACTTCAAGTCCATCAATCCAAGAAATACCGACGATTCTGGTGGCGATCCAACCAACGACAGCGGCACCATTGATGAGTACGCCAATGGGCAATAACCATTGCTGTGGGCGCAGTAAGGCGCTGAGGCCCCAGGCCAGTTGCGCCAAGGTCACAACAATGAAAATGCGCGCCAACTGCGGGTGCTCAGCATGTAAGCCGATTGCCCCACCGTGAATTGCTCCAGCGGCAATTGATGCAAGTCCTGCGATGACGATTCCCGGCAAACGTTTCATTTCAAAAGCGTACCTCAGTTAGTCGTTTAATGCCCGTAGCGCAGCCTCGGCGAATTCTGGTCGGCACACCAAAAAGTCGGGAAGCCACAAGGATTCTTCGTTGTAAATCAGTGGTGAGCCGTCGGTTCGACTGACATGTAAGCCGGCGGCGGCAGCAACAGCGGAAGGGGCGGCTGAATCCCATTGGTACATTCCGCCATCATGGACATATATGTCAGCCTCACCCATGACGACGGCCATGGCTTTGGCGCCTGCAGATCCAAGCCGCGCCACATCACAGCCGAGGGCATTAGCCACCTTGACGGCGCAGTAGGGATTGCGGGTTCGTGAGGTGACAAGCAGGGGGCGTTCGCGGGTTGATGGGGGCACGATGGGTGCAGGGTCAGCATCAAAGGTGATACCCAAAGTGGGTAGAGCCACTGAGCCGACTGTGAGTTTTCCTTTTTCCCACAGAGCAATGTGAATCGCCCAGTCATAACGCGGGGGTTCAGCAAATTCGTTCGTGCCATCAATCGGGTCGATGATCCACACGCGCTCGGCGCTCAAGCGTCGACGATTGTCGGCAGCCTCCTCAGACAAGATCACATCATCGGGGCGCGCCTGCGTGAGGGCATCCATGATGTAGCGATGTCCAGCGACGTCACCTTCATCTTTGAGATCCCAATAATGAATTCCCTCAGTTGCCAACTCATCGCGTAGTTCAACAAGCATGATCCCGGCTTGGGTGGCGATGCGCGAAGCGAGTTGCTGATCGGTTTCGCTCACAATCCGCGACCAAGCTGAATTGACGAGCGCACGAGTTCACGTAATTCTTCTTCGCTCACTCCGGATGCCACCAAAAAAGCAATCCGTTGTTCAATGGCTTGCGCGCGGGCATCAGAAAATTCTGGAACGCGCTTGTTGGCCGTGACCACAGAAACGACTATCAGAATGATTGCGGCAGCAACACCACACATCCCGATGCTGAGGACCCAGCCTTCGTTGTTGCCAGCAATGGAAGAAATGATCAGCCCAGCGATACAGAGCACAAAAACTAACGCGCATGCGATGCGAATCGCGCGTATGGCAGGACTGGTCTGCATCAACGTGCCAAAGGCTTATATTTGATGCGATGCGGTTGGTCGGCAGCAGAACCGATTTCTTTTTTACGCCAAGATTCGTACTCGCTGAAGTTGCCTTCGAACCAGCGCACTTGACTGTCGCCTTCAAAGGCCAACACATGAGTCGCAATGCGGTCGAGGAACCAGCGATCGTGACTAATCACCACGGCGCATCCTGGAAAGGCTTCCAGCGAATCTTCTAGGGCGCGCAATGTATCAACGTCAAGGTCGTTTGTTGGTTCGTCAAGCAGCAAGACGTTGCCGCCAGTTTTCAGCAACTTAGCGAGGTGCACTCGGTTACGTTCTCCACCAGAGAGGTCGCCGACTTTCTTTTGCTGATCGCTGCCTTTGAAGTTAAATGAGGCGACGTAGGCGCGTCCGTTAATTTCGCGGTTTCCGACCTTCATGTGTTCAATGTTTCCGGTGATTTCTTCGTAGACCGTGGCCTCGTCATCGAGCGAGTCGCGACTTTGATCGACGTAGGCCAATTGCACGGTGTGGCCGACTGTGATCTTTCCTGAGTTGGCCGATTCTTGACCTGTGAGCATGCGGAACAGCGTCGTCTTACCCGCACCGTTTGGTCCGATGATGCCGACAATGCCAGCGGGTGGCAATGAAAACGTCAAGTTCTCAATGAGCATTTTCTCACCGAAACCCTTGGTGAGATCACTGACTTCGATCACGGTGTCGCCAAGGCGCCCGCCAGCAGGAATCATGATTTCGAGTTTGCTTGGACCGCGGTCAGCAACTTCGGCCTCAGCATGGAGTTTTTCATACGCTGACAAACGCGCCTTGCCCTTGGCCTGACGGGCTTTGGGAGACATGCGCACCCATTCCAATTCGCGCTCAAGAGTACGACGACGGTTCTCGTTGCCTTTCTCTTCTTTGAGCATGCGTTCTTGTTTTTGCACGAGCCAGCTGGTGTAGTTGCCTTCAAATGGAAAACCGCGCCCGCGATCAAGTTCGAGAATCCATTTAGCGACATTGTCTAGGAAGTATCGATCGTGGGTAATGGCTACAACAGTGCCTGGGTATTCTTTGAGGAAGCGCTCAAGCCAATCCACGCTCTCGGCGTCGAGGTGGTTGGTCGGTTCGTCAAGCAGCAAAAGGTCGGGGCGACTGAGCAGTAGGCGACATAGGGCGACGCGTCGTCGCTCTCCACCGGACAATGTGTTGACATCAGAGTCGTTGGGTGGGCAACGCAGAGCGTCCATGGCGATTTCCACATTGCGGTCCAGGCTCCAGGCATCGGCGGCCTCAATTTTGGCCTCAAGTTCGGCCTGCAATGTGCCAATTTTGTCGTAGTCGGCATCGGGATCGGCCCACATCGCCATGACCTCGTTATAGCGATCCAAAAGGGCCTTGACGGGGGCGACTCCGTCCATGACATTGCCCAACACATCTTTGTTGGGGTCAAGTTGAGGTTCTTGGGCCAAATAACCCACCGTGAAGCCCGGTGTCAGCCGGGCATCGCCGGAAAAGCCATCATCGAGGCCGGCCATGATGCGCAGCAAACTGGACTTACCTGAGCCGTTGGAGCCGATGACACCGATTTTGGCGCCTGGATAAAACGATAATGAGATATTTTCGAGCACCGTGCGATCGGGCGGATAGTGGCGCGCCAACTTGTAACAGGTGTAAATGAATTCATGAGCCATGGGGAACTGACCTCCGACCCTCAAGGCTAGTCGGCAAA
>JBAWVW010000126.1:0-3759 GCA_037147055.1 Actinomycetes bacterium | reverse complement strand
TCGGCAAGATTCCCATCAGGACGACCGTGTTTGACGGCAAAGTTTTTGATGTCCCTCCAGAGTTCGTTATGCGGAGAAGTAGTTTTGCCGGCCTTGTATCTCACGATTTGAGTGGAGCTAGATCTCACGATGCGAACGAGCACGGGTGTGCTTGCGAGGTGGCTGGTTTCTTCGCTACGTACGTCTCAACGTGTTCCTGGGCTGCTTAAGTCCGGTCGGGCCGAGGTGTTCCCGGTAACAAGCGACGAGGACCAGCGCCTTCAATAGACATTGCATCATCGGGATTCACCAATTGACATCGCTGGAATGAAAGACATCCACACCCGATGCAAGTAAATAGATCATCACGAACACGTTCCATATATTCGATCTGAGCTGAGAGAACTTTGTGCCACTTTTTGCCCACCTTTCCCCAGTCTGCTTCTTTAGGTGTCCGCTTCAGGGGTAGTTCGTCTAACGCTTCTTTGATATCTGTCAGGGGTATCCCGACTCTTTGAGATGCACGAATAAATGCAAGTCGACGAAGTACGTCGCGGGAAAATTGACGATGATTTCCGGCGCTTCTCGTACTGAAGATCAGGCCTTCACGTTCATAGAAGTGGATGGCTGAAATGGTTATTCCGCTTCGCTCTGCAACCTGTCCAATGGGGAGTTGGTCGGTTGATTTCAAATTATTTGGCATAAAGACATGGTAGTGCTTGACCTCAACTTAGGTTGAGGTGCTTTCATGGTGGAACTCCCCACGAGATTGGAATCGAAATGGAAAAGTTCATGGTCGTCTGCACGTTCAAGCAAGGAACAGAGATGAGTGATGTTTATGCCGTAGTTGCCGAAGAGCAAGCAAAGGCGGCCGAACTTCAAGCTGCAGGAGAAATCGGAGCTATTCATCTAGCGACGCTTTCTCGCGGAACGGTATTTATTGAGACGTTTGCGGCGACTCTTGAAGAGGCAACTGCGACTATTCAGTCGTTACCAATGGCAATCTGGTGGGACATCGATGTGTTCCCACTTTCAGCTCCAGGAAAGCCAGGAGCAAATTCATGAGCGCATTCACAGTTGCCGAATTGGAATATCTCACATCTCAACCGTTGATGCGGTTTGCATCTGCTTCGGCGTCCGGACGTCCAGACGTTGCACCCGTCGTATTTGAAGTTGATGGTTCCGACATTGTCACGGCGGGATTCGATATCACGCACACCGTTCGATACAAAAATATTCAATCAAATCCACGAGTCTCGGTTGTCGTTGATGATCTTGCGTCGGTCAATCCATGGTCGCCACGAGGTATCAAAATCACTGGCACAGCAATTGTTGATGAATCTGATGGATCACCAAAGTTCCGAATTTCTCCGGAGGTAATCATTAGTTGGGCAATCAACGACACCACTCCGGGCATTCCAAAAATGGAACGCCGCAAGGTTGGCTAGAAGCATCGCGAGCAAAAGAGTTGCTTGAACCAAAGGCGGCGTGCCTCCCTTTGGTCACAGCACACAGTTGAACGTGTTCGTTGATCCGGACTTGTTGCAACACGATGAGGTGTGGGCAGCAGCGGGAGCGTGGAACGACAACTTTGGCGCTGCACTTGCGGACATTGTGCGTGTTGCTGGTGGTGTCGTCACCGACCTGAAGCGGGGCTGACCGTACGCGAGTGGCACAGATCAGATGACTCAGAGGGAAGTGGCAAGAGTTGCTGCGCTGATTGCGAGCATGCCAATGGCTGGAAGGGTTCCCTTCAGGCGATCCTTTACTCGGATGTGAGCCCCAACGGCAAGGGCAAAGTAGATCGACAAGCCCAACGCGGCAGCAATTCCGATTTTGTCGACAGTGAGACCGACAATCAATCCAGCCGCTGCTGCGATCTTGATCAGGCCGAGAACCGTGCAGAGGTTGGGCGGACAATGAACTGTTTCAGCCGCTCTCATGACGCTCGGTAGTTTGAGAAAGTCCCCCATCGCCGATGCTGTACAGAGAACAGCAAGTACGACACTGAGGAAAGAGTTTGCTGAATCCACTATTGCGAATAATAACGCATGAGCGATACTCGCCTTAGTCAGTTGTTTACGAAATCCATTGTTGGATCGTTGGCTGGCCGATTCGTAAGGGGTTGCTTAAACCAACAATGGCGCGCCCCGTTTGGTCTCGGCACACAGTTGCGCGTGTTTGCGGATCCGGACTTGTTGCAGTACGAAGAGGCGTGGGCAGGAGCGGGAGCATCGAACGATAACTTCGGTGCTGCGCCAGCAGACATCGTGCGTGTCGCTGGTGGCGTGGCCACCGATCTCAAACGTGTGTGACCGCAACACTCCACCCTCGAAGGTCAGTGCTGACTTACGCTTGATTCCATGACGGATTCGCAGGTTCCCAATGATCAGTACACCCACGGACACCACCCGTCCGTGATCCGGAGCCACAGCTGGCGGTCTGTGGAGAATTCAGCGGCGTATCTTCTGCCTCATCTCGCCTCTGGAATGGACTTACTCGATGTGGGGTGTGGCCCGGGAACAATCACGGTCGATCTGGCAAAGTACGTTTCCCCCGGCCGTGTTGTCGGTATCGACCGTGCGGAAGCTGCGGTGGACGAAGCAGTCAGTCTCGGCGTCGGCAAGGTCGAATTCCGACAGGGCGATGCATACGACACCGGACTCGAGGACGGTTCATTCGATGTCATCCACGCTCACCAGGTTCTTCAGCACCTGACGGAGCCACTTCGGGCGTTGCGCGAATGGAAGAGGGTCCTGAGAGACGGGGGCATCCTCGCCGTGAGGGACAGTGATTACGGGGCATTCGTCTGGAGTCCGGCGGATCCGTTGCTTGACCGTTGGATGTCCCTGTACCACCAACTCACGGAACGAAACGGGGTCGAAGCTGACGCCGGCCGCCGCCTGAAGGGTTGGGTGCGGACTGCAGGGTTCACGGAGATAGTGTGCACTTCCTCGAACTGCACTTTTGCCGACGAAGAGTCGAAAACATTGTGGGGCGAGACATGGGCGGACAGGGTACGCCAGTCGTCCTACGCGGAGCAGGCGCTTGCGTATGGCCTGAGCTCTAGCGCGGAACTCCAGGAGATTGCGGGCGCATTTCTCAGGTGGGCATCAGATCCCGATGGAGTGTTCATCGTTGTGCATGCAGAAGTGGTTGCCTGGAACTCGTAGCAAGTCGTCAGACTCGGTCCTTCGATTCAGTCTCCAAAACCAACGGTGGCCTCCCTCCCTTTGGTCATGCAACTCAACTGCGAGTCTTTGTGGATCCGGACTTGTTGCAACACGATGAGGTGTGGGCAGGAGTGGGAACGTGGAATGACAACTTCGGTGCTGGGCCGGCAGACACCGTGCGTGTTGCAGGTGGTGTAGTCACAGACTTCAAACGTTGATCCATATAAGTTGAAGACATGGTTCTTGAACATGCACTCTTAGATGTCATCCCGGGGTTAGAGGTCGAGTTCGAGGAGGCATTCTCTCGCGCACGAGAAATTATCTCAAAATCACCTGGCTTCATTAGCCTGAAGATTCTCCGAGGAATTGAGCGTCCAAGCTCGTATCTACTACTCGTTGAGTGGGCATCGCTCGAGGATCACACGATTGGGTTCAGACAGTCCGCTCGATATTTGGAATGGCGGGAGTTGTTGCACCACTTCTATGACCCATTCCCTGTCGTCGAGCACTTTGTCGAAATCCAGCCTTAAACCCAAAGTCCGTTGAAGCACTGATAATCCAAGGTTGCTTGAACCAAAGGCGGCGTGCCTCCCTTTGGTCACAGCAC
>JBAWVW010000125.1:0-3820 GCA_037147055.1 Actinomycetes bacterium | reverse complement strand
GAACTCAGACATCTTGTGCACAATGTTGAGAGATCCGATCTAGAGGCAACCGTCATCGTCGACGCACTGGCGGCAGGAATGTCATGGTGGGATACGCGCGTTGTCGAGACAGAATCAATGCCGGATGGTCGCCTGCGGATCACTGTTGTGGTGACTGACCCTGCTCGATTTCGCGGGTGGGTACTGGGCTTTGGTACGCACGCAGTTGTTGAAGGACCTGCGTCGCTGCGTGAGGATTTCATGGCATGGTTGGATGATTTACTCACGTCCCAAGCAGACATCCCGAATTTACCGGAGCGACCCAGTGCCCCGCCGACAAAGCCAGGGCCACGACCATTGGGCGAACGTTTGCAGCGTCTTTTATCAATTTTGCCGTGGTTGAGACTACGCGGTTCAATTTCAGTTGATGAACTCGCGGGGATGTTGGGTATTGAAGCAAGACATCTTTTCAAAGATCTTGAATATGCCTCAATGTGTGGCATCCCTCCTTACACCCACGACGCTCTCTTTGACTTTTCCGTATTAGATGGTGAAGTTCTTTTTCATGGAACATCGGTTTCATTCGGACCGATTCGTCGGTCGAAGACTTTGATGACTCGAGGTGTGAAGTTGACTCCGCGCCAGGCCACTGCTGTCGCAGTTGCCTTGGCTGGTCATGAGGCTGTGGCCGGGGACTTGGCAATTCGTAATGATGCGGTCAATTCGCTACGCGCCAAACTGGAAGAGGTTCTTGGAGACCTTCCAGTCAATATTCGCTTAGAAGATGCTCCGCTTCTTGATGAAGTGAAGAACTCAATCGAAGCTGCCCGCCAGATAAAAGTGGTGTATGTCAATGGCGAAGAAGAGGTCACGGAGAGAATTCTCAATCCGCTGCTTATCTTTGTTGAGCGCGGAGAGTCATATTTAATCGCCGATGACTTGGTGACTGGTGAACATGAAAGAGTTTTTCGCGTTGATCGCCTTCTTGAATGTCACGAAACTGGTTACTCCTTTCAATCTCGTCCCGTGGTCTTTGAAGGTTGGAAATTTCGCGGGACCGTACTGGATGCGGTGCTGTATATCGCCCCCGGCAATGAATGGGTTCTTGATCGCATAGAGACCAAGGATCACATCATCAACGAAGACGGTTCGATCTTCTTATGGGTTGAAGTCGCGAGCCGAGGTTGGTTGGGTCGGCTTCTGTTACGTTGTGGCGGCGCCTCGTGTGTTGTTTCGCCAGATTCTCTGCAGGGTGTTGTCGCTGAGCGGGCTCAAGAAATCCGTACGCAATATGTGTGACGCCAGTTTGCGGGAAATGTTGCGTTCGTGCCCCGTCAAGGTGGCAACATGGAAGATGTGAAAGCTCTTCTAACATTGCGCTACCGGCCTTTGTCGGACACCGTGGTGGCTTTTGTTGACGGTCTTGAAGGCGATGCCGAGGATCGCGGAGATTTGCCCAACCTAGAAAAAGGGGTTGTGCGAGAAAAACTCGACGCCGATACGGCCGTGGAGTGGTTGCGTATCAATCGTCGCGATGTCTTGATTGGCTTTCAACAAATGCATGCCTCGGTGAACTCATATGTCGAGGGGATGCCACCGACCATTTCACAACTGGTGACAGATCTCATTCTCCTAGCTCGTGATGCCAAGAACGAAGATGATCCCCAACAAGATCTTCTGCGCACCTATGAAATGAAACGTCGCCTTGATATCTCGCTTCTACAACGCCCACCTCAGATTAATGAGAAGCGACGCGCATCGCGAGCGACCGCTAAGGGTGTTGAAGCATCCTTAAGTCATATGCTGGACAACTTAGAGTCCGCTGCAACACCACTGCAGTTACAGCAACCGATGTATCCCGCGCTGCGCGACCTAGTGCAGTCGATCGGCGATGGTGAGGGTCTGTCAAGCGAGCGTTCAGTCGATGCAACTTTTCACGCCATCTCCAAGTCGCCAATGCCGAGCCAAAGACGAAAGACAGAACTCCTATCTCTCGTCAATGACTTGCGTGATCAGCGGACCTGGCAAAGTGCCATCGATAAGGCTTTATCAGAGACAGAAGTGCCCCTTAGGGTTGATGTTGATGGGGCAGACACTGCTGACGATTAACAGCCCATTCGTATTTTAAGAAATCCAAGAACGTCTCATTCCAGGTTCGATAGTGCGGCCAGCGGTGCAGGATCCATTGATGTGCCTCTTGGTCATCTAAGTCGTACTGACACATGGCCCAAGCCTTGAGAATCAAACCCGTGCGACTGCGGCCACCGTGACAATGCACGACAACGTTGTGTCCTTGCGCAAGCAACGCGTTGATACTGCGAACTGCATCACAGACGACGCTAAAAATGTCAGTGTTTTCATCACCCTCGTTATCGCGTAAGTAGTACTCGCGACGAATGGTGTGCTTCTTCAGACGGCCAGCTGTGAGGCAAAATGAGATCGGCACGAAATCGGGATCACAATCAAGAACACCGGCAATATCGGCACCGAATAATGCGAAGTTTTCATCAACACGCGTCGGTTTGATTGGCCCTTCAAGATCGGTGAGTATTGCGTTGTGCTTGCCGATCAATTGACGGGCCATATTTTGTAATCCCAAATAGTCGTACTCGTGTCGTCCCTCGGGGGTCAGCAGCGAACCGTGGACATATGTCAGCCAACGGCCGGGAATGCCTTGAATGCTGAACTTTGCTCCAGCAATGGCTCCAGCAACGCAAGCCACTGTGTCTGTGTCCCCACCAAGATCGATCACTGCGATCAGCACATTTTCAAAAGTGTCATTGTGGCGAATAGCCCAGATTGCTTGCGCTAAGCAGGTCCAGACTGAGCCATTGGATGGTTCACCGGCCGCGTTGGGCTGCCACTCAGGCCGCAAAACATCAGCGAAACGGCCACGATGTTCAATCGGGACATATGACAAGACCTCGTCGATCTGAGTGATCGGGTCGACACCCAAGATGGCTCGGCGACATAGTTCGCTGCCAATAGCCGCTCCCCATCCAGCAGCGGGATTGAAATGGGTCATCGATGCCTGAGTGAAGGCAGCCTTCATGACATCGGCCGTGTCGTGCCCCAAAAAAGCCAAGGGAATAGCCCATGTGCGCATCAAAGCGCCGTTGCTCGCTGAGCGACTTGGGTTTGCCTGCTCGTTAAGAAGGGCTTGATGGCGATCGCTGGCCGACAGGGCGCGCGAGGTGGCAATGCCGACGTCGCTGGCTGCCGAACTCCAGCACGTGAAACGCTCCCAAAGATCGTCCAGGTTGAGACCTTGATGTGCGAGCAATGATTCGCCGAGAGCCAACATCATTTGGGTGTCATCAGTGAACTCGCCGGGAGCCCAAGAAAATGACCCGCCCCCTGTCATCTCGCCGACGCCAGTGAGGACGGGTTGGCCAAAGCGTTGCGAATAGGCGTCGGCAGGTCCGAATTCGAATGGTGCGCCTAAGGCATCACCAACAGCCGAGCCGACTAGGGCCCCGAGGGCGCGTTGAAGCATCTCTGGGGTGATCTTTTTGGATGTGAAAGAAAGGGTTTGGGTCATATGGTCTCCTCTGTCGTGGCGGATGGATTGTCGTTGTTAGTTCTTCTTGCGCTCTACTAACGATCCAAAACGCGCAAAATGTGCCGTCGGCAAAGAAGACCTGATCAGGACAGCCAAAGTGGGTTGTGTTGAGGGGCTAACTTGTTGCCAACCGCACCCAGACTTCACAATCGCCAGGAGCGCCTTTCGAAGTTGGCGACCATTTGGTCTCCCACATTTCGCCCACCTGTAGACCGCGGACACGATGATCGCCGGCACCACGTTCATGGGCCCGTCTGATGTCACTGGCGATTTGGGCTG
>JBAWVW010000124.1:0-3863 GCA_037147055.1 Actinomycetes bacterium | reverse complement strand
AAGGCCAACCAGACCTACAACACTCCGGCCCTAGCAACGTTGATCATGCTCGAATCCCAAGTCGGTTGGATGAATGAGATTGGTGGTCTGATCGCGTGCAATACCCGCTCGCAACAATCCTCCTCAATCTTGTATTCCTGGGCACAGGCCCGATCATGGGCCACACCCTTCGTCGCTGATGCCGACAAGCGTTCGCAAGTTGTAGGCACTATCGACATCGCAGCGAGTGCTGACGGCGGCGTTGACGCCAACGACATTTGTGCGGCTTTGCGAGCAAATGGGGTCGTTGATACCGACAGTTATCGCAAATTGGGTCGCAACCAACTGCGCGTTGGCATGTTCCCCGCTGTTGATCCCGATGATGTTCAAGCACTGACAGCGTGTATTGACGTTGTGGTTGAGGTATTGCGCGGGTGAGACTCTAGGAATGGAAGTCAATGAGGTCTTGAAGTGGGATGGATTGGCTGCTCCCCTTCGGCGTCCTGTCATGGTCGTCGCCCTCACCGGATGGTTTGATGCTGCAGGAGTTGCCACATCTGCACTAGAACATCTCATTGAACATAACGCTCCTGAAATTGCTGCAGTCATTGACGCCGACCCGTTTTACGATTTCACACAAATCCGACCTGAGGTTCGTCTTGACCACAATGACGAACGAGTCATTGACTGGCCATCAAATAATGTCATGGCATTGCGCTTTCCTGAATTCTCGCGAGACATCGTCGTCATTACTGGAGTTGAACCGCACACTCGCTGGCATACCTTCGTGCGTTGCATCGTTGCCGCTTACACGCGTCTCGGTTGCGAAGCGATTGTTACCGTCGGCGCTTCTGCAGACGCAATTCCCCACACCCGCACGCCGAGCGTTGTGGGCAGCACGGTTGATCCCCAGTTGGCGCGTTCACTCGGTCTCTCGCGTCCGTCTTATCAAGGTATGACTGGTGTTATTGGGGTCATGCAAACAGAATTTGAACGCGAGGAACTGCCTGCGATTTCGTTACGTGTTGGTGTACCGCATTATCTAGGTAACGCGCAACATCCACAAGCATCCGCAGCACTATTACGTCAACTTGAGCACGTACTAGGCGTACCGACACGACACAGTGAACTTGATGAGGACATTGAGCGTTGGCGTTCACTACATGACGACGCAGTTTCTGAAGATGATCGCGCTTTGAACTACGTCAAAATGCTGGAACTACAGTTTGATCGACACACCGAGGCAACGATGACATCAGGTGATGATTTAGCAGCCGAGTTCGAAAAGTTCCTTGACGAAAATCGCCCCGACTAAAGTCTTGCAGCGACTGCTTTATTTAGCAGCAGCAAAACCTAATTCAAGGTCGGTAATGATGTCCTTGATCGACTCCAGACCCACGCTCAAACGCACGAGTCCAGGATTCACTCCTGAAGCAACCTGCTCTTCAGCGGTCAACTGACTGTGTGTCGTCGTTGAAGGCTGAATCACCAAGCTGCGCACATCTCCGATGTTGGCAACATGGCTGTGCAACTGCAGGCCAGCAACAAACTTTTCGCCAGCTTCACGTCCGCCCTTGATGTTGAACGCCAAAACTGATCCGTAGCCACGGCCACCGAAGTACTTCTTGGCACGGTCATGCCACGGGCTGCTCGGCAATCCGGCGTAGTTGACACTTTCAACTTGCGGATGCTTATCCAAGAACTCGCCAACGGCGTGAGCATTGCTCCAGTGACGCTCCATGCGCAGCGACAAGGTTTCGAGACCCTGCAACAACAAGAAGGCATTGAACGGCGACACAGCCATACCGAGGTCACGTAGCAACTGCACGCGAGCCTTCAAGATGTACGAGCCAGCACCAAGAGCGGGCCAGTACGCCAAGCCGTGGTAGCTGGGGTCGGGCTCAGTGAAATTCGGGAAACGACCAGAAGCCGAGAAGTCAAACTTTCCACCATCGGTGATGGAACCGGCAACTGAAGTTCCGTGTCCACCAACGAACTTGGTGAGTGACTGTACAACGATGTCGGCACCCCACTCAATGGGACGAATGCCGTAAGCGGTCGGAACAGTGTTGTCGACGATCAACGGAACACCAGCTTCGTGTGCAACCTTGGAAACACCTTCGATGTCGAACACGTCGTTACGCGGGTTAGCCAAAACCTCACCGTAGAACGCCTTGGTGTTCGGACGAACTGCGGCCTTCCACTGTGCAAGATCGTGCGGATCATCAACAAACGAAACTGCAATGCCCATTTTGGGAAGCGTGTAGTGCAACAAGTTGTACGTACCGCCGTACAACGATGGTGAAGCAACGATGTGATCGCCATTTTCAGCCAAAGTAAGAATCGCCAAGGTCTCGGCGGCTTGGCCAGAACTCACAACGAGAGTGCCTGGCAAACCGATAGCGGTTGTCACGCCACCTTCAAGTGAGTTCACGCGTGACTCAACAGCCAACTGCGTGGGGTTCATGATGCGTGTGTAGATGTTTCCCACTTCGGCAAGGGCAAAAAGATTCGCCGCATGCTGTGCGTCACGGAATTCGTAACTGGTGGTCTGGTAAATCGGTACTGCCCGAGCGCCCGTTGCTGGGTCTGGCTCTCCACCGATGTGAATTTGACGGGTTTCAAAACCCCACTCTGCTGCTGACATAGTCGTGCCCTCCTGGTTTGTAAACGCAGGAGGGCACGCTAACGGCTAATTCCCGACTAAACAAGTCGGATTTAAAAAATCAGGGAAATAATCAGCCGCCTGAGGCTTCTGAGACCTTCTGCTTGCCAGCTGAGATCCACGGCATCATCGAACGCAGGCTCTTACCCACGGATTCGATCTGGTGTTCGGCACCTGCCTTGCGTAGGGCGTTGAAGTTGACTCGGCCACTTTCACTTTCAGCAATCCACTCCTTGGCAAATTTGCCGGACTGAATTTCCTTGAGGATCTTTTGCATGACCTTCTTCGTTGCTGGAGTCACGATGCGTGGACCGCGACTCACGTCGCCGTATTCAGCGGTGTCACTGATGCTGTAACGCATTCCAGCAATACCTTCTTCGTACATCAAGTCAACGATCAGCTTCACTTCATGCAAGCACTCAAAGTAAGCCATCTCGGGCTGGTAACCAGCCTCAACGAGAGTTTCGAAGCCAGCCTGCACGAGTGAGGTCAATCCACCGCACAACACGACTTGCTCACCGAACAAGTCGGTCTCCGTCTCTTCGCTGAATGTGGTCTCAATGATTCCGGCGCGAGCGCCACCAATTGCGGCGGCGTAAGACAAGGCAACCTTCTTACCGTTACCGGTTGCGTCTTGTTCAACAGCAATCAGACACGGCACGCCGCCGCCTTCTGTAAAGGTACGGCGCACTAAGTGACCAGGTCCCTTCGGGGCGATCATAATGATGTCAACGCCCTTCGGAGGACGGATGCGCTTGAAGCGAATATTGAAGCCGTGGGCAAAAGCCAAGGCTTTGCCGGCCTTCATAAAACGCTTGATATGAGCGTCGTATGTAGCCTTCTGCTCGGTATCGGGCATGGTCATCATGATCACGTCCGCCCACTTCGCGGCATCGGCGATGGACTTCACAGTGAGGCCAGCAGCAGTTGCCTTGGCAGCAGACGAGGAACCCTCGCGCAGCCCGACGACGACTGGCACGCCACTCTCCTTAAGGTTCAACGCGTGAGCGTGCCCCTGCGAACCGTAACCAATAATCGCGACCTTGCGACCTTGGATAATTGATACATCGCAATCATTCTCGTAATACAACTTTGCAGCCATGACTTAACTTGCCTTTCCATTTTTATGAGTACGCACTCGCGCCTCTTTGTCGAGTTTCGGAAGCGCCACGCGGCCAGTCCGTTGAAGTTCAACAATCCCGTAACCACGAAGAAGTTC
>JBAWVW010000123.1:0-3997 GCA_037147055.1 Actinomycetes bacterium | reverse complement strand
AGGTCATTAGAGGCACGCGCGGTGGAGTGCCCAGAATAGGTGCGCATCAACCATGGGTCATCGCGTCGAACTGCTTTGTCGCCTGAATCAGCCATGTGTCTCAGTCTGTCGCAAGATTGGGCTTTTTTGCGCCTCTTTCAGCAATCTCAAGTAGCTATCTCGAGTGATATCCACAGCACCTAGAGATTTCAAGTGTTCAGTCGTCCATTGCACATCAAACAAAACCACACCGGCAGCGTCAAGTAGTGCCACCAGGGCGACCAGGGCGGTCTTGGAAGCATCTGTGTGGGTATGGAACATGCTTTCTCCGGCGAATAGTCCTCCGATCCGCACACCGTAAATACCGCCGACGAGTTGTTCATCCAAAAATACTTCAACACTGTTGGCCCATCCTGAGTGGTGTAGCAATGTGTAGGCGTCAATGAATTCACGGTTAATCCAGCCGTGTGGCCGAGCAGAATTTCCGCAGGCTTGCATCACGTCGGTGAAACAAGTATCAACGCGCACCGAAAATTGAGCCAGATTTTTTTGTAACGACCGCGAAATGTGTACAGCATCAAGAGGGATGATTCCACGAGTGACAGGGCTCCACCAACCCAATTTCTTTCGATCCATGGGCATCGGAAACAAGCCATGTCGATATGCCTGGATCAAAGTGCCTGGCTCAAGATTGGCGCCGATGGCGACGAGATCATCATCTTGCATTGGTACCGAATCAAAGTTCCATTCGGTCTCTGGATCTTGGCTTTGTGGGCGATTGAAGGCATTGATGTTCTCGGGGATTAGCACCCAAGGCATCGCATCTCCGGCTCGCACCTCAGTAACTGTAGAAGCCAGCTTTGGTCTTGCGACCTAATGTGCCAGCAGCGACCATACGTCGCAGCGTGGGCATGGCGGCATAGTTCGGGTCACGGAACTCGTTGTACAGCGCATCCAAGATGGCCAGCGAAGTATCAAGACCAACTAGATCGAGTAAAGCGAATGGCCCCATGGGGAAATTACAGCCACCCTTCATAGCGGTGTCAATATCGGCCATATTTGCGGTGCCCTGTTCAAGCATGCGGATGGCGTTGTTGAGGTAGGGGAACAACAAGGCATTGACGATGAAGCCAGCGCGGTCCAGAACTTGCACTGGTTGCTTGGTGCAAGTCTCAGCAAAGGCAGTGGCAATTTCAATAGTCGCGTCACTCGCTGACAATGGGCGAACGATTTCAACAAGGGGCATTGCAGTTGCCGGATTGAAGAAGTGGATACCGCACACCAACTCAGGGCGAGAGGTACACATCGCTAATTCAATAACAGGCAAGGTTGAAGTATTGGTTGCGAGGATTGCCGTTGGCTTAACGATCGTATCAAGTTCGGCGAACAACGATTTCTTGGTCTCAAGATCTTCAACGACGCTCTCAATGATGAGGTCGCAGTCAGCCAAAGCACTGAGTTCACTCACTGCGGTAATACGACCAAGAATTGCAGCCTTTTCTTCTTCGGTCAATCGACCTTTCTCCACTTGCTTGGATAGGCCTTTGCCCACAGAGGCAACCATCGCATCTGCCGTTGACTGACTACGTGAACGAACGATCACATTCATGCCACCGCGAGCGATGACCTCAGCGAGTCCTGATCCCATGATGCCCGAGCCGACGACTCCAACAGTCTTGATTGTCATGTGCATTCTCCTTGAAAGGGGCCGCGCCCGTTGTCCTGTGATGAGACTAGTTACCAATTAGTAACTAGTCCAAAGCCTGCTGTTTACCTTGGGCAAGTACTCTCTGTCCGTGACGTCTTCGCCCGCCGAAATTGCCGTACTCCTCGATCACCCCGATCGGATGATCGAATTGTTCGCCGTCCACAACTTTCGTGACATCGGTGGCTACCCAACTGCTGATGGCCGCCAGACCGTTTGGCGCAAAGTATTTCGGGCTGATGGGCTATATCGATTGACACCAGAAGATGTTGAGGCCTTGCGACCGTTCAAATTACGAACCGTGATTGATCTTCGTACTGCAGAAGAACTAGATGAGCGTGGCACTTTCCCAGTTGATCAGTACGACGTTGAATTTCACCATCTGTCAATCATTGATCGCACGTGGGATATGAATGAAGCCCTTGAATGGACAGGCGAGCAGGCCGAATTCTTGCGTTCGAAGTATCACTTGATGTTGCAACAGGGCGGTCATTATCTTGGCGAAGCGTTGCGGATTTTGAGCGACGTAGAAAGTGGTCCCTTGGTCTTCCATTGCGCCGCTGGCAAAGATCGCACTGGACTCCTCGCAGCTCTCTTGCTATCTGGTCTCGGGGTGCCTGACGAGATCGTGATTGCCGACTATGCGATGAGTGAACTTGCCGGTGAAAAAACTCGCGAATGGGCCAAAGTTGTTTCGCCCGAGTTTTCTGAGCGATTCGCAACGATGCCACCAGTATTGATGGCAGCCCATCCAGATTCAATCAAAGGATTGTTGTCTGATATCTGTGAAGCACATGGCTCAATTCGCAACTATTGTCTAACGATCGGTGTTGAAGATCAGCACTGGTCGGCGCTCGAAGAACATTTACTGGAAACGCCCTAGAGCAGTCATGGTGCGCACTGTGAGGCGTACGCTCAAAGCATGACTGGAATGATCGCTCTGCAGGGTGGAGGCGCTTTTAGCCTTCATGATCCACTTGATAGTCGTCTTCTTCACGAGGTGAACGCCAAACGGGTAGTCGTGTTACCAACGGCAGATGCTTTTGAGAAGCCCGAGATTCTGGTAGCAGCGGCTAAGTCGTGGGCGCAGCGCCTCGGTATTGAGGTGGAGGCATTGATGGTGATGCGTCGGACCGATGCCATGCAACAGAGCGCGGCCGACATCGTTCGCAAGGCGCAGGCGGTTTGGTTCGTTGGCGATAATCCGATTCATTTACGAAGTGTCATGAAGGGCACGCCAGTCTGGACGGCGGTTGAATCTGTTTTACAAGCGGGAGGATTGGTCGTCGGTGCTGGTGCTCCGGCTTCAGCATTATGTGATCCGATGATTGACCCACGGGGCGGTGCACTAGCGCTCGGTCTTGGATTGCTGAGCGGAATCGCTGTTGTCGCCCAAGCAGAGTCAGTCAGCCCTGACCGTCATACACGCACGAAGAAATTAGCGAACGTACCGTTGGTGTTCTTGCCTTCATCGTCGGCTTTGATCCGATGGGGACATGAATGGGAAGAAGTTGGACCTAACGAAAAAGTTGGTCAACTACCGACCTGATCAGCCAACAGCTGGTTCGGGAGTGAAGTTGGGGTCAAAAATCCAGGCACCGGGTAAGTGGCGATCGCCGATCGGCCTCAAGTCCGCAACGAACATCACCGGTTCAGAGTCAGTCGGTATTTTGACTGAGAAGGTTCCCTTGTAAATCTCTTTGGATTGAAGTGTGCGGGCGCCGAATTGTTCAATCCCAGGAGCAGTTTCTGAAATGTACGACTTGCCATCGAGCGTGTAAACCCGAAACATTTCTGGCGTGATTGAAATCGGTACAAGTGCACCGCTGGTGATTGAAACATTAAATGAAAATGTTCCGTCTTCGGCGGTAACAGGTGTATCAATCTGAATTGACGCATTGCCAAGGGCTACAAGCTCACCTGGTTTGTAAGGAATCGTATTGATTTCTAAAGGCAACGGCGGGTCGGGCTGACCAACTTGTGGAGCGGCAGTCGTTGTCGATTTGGCCGTGTCGCCACTGCAGGCGACTGCAGATAACGGCATTGAAAACAATAATGCAACAATCGCTAGACGCTTCATATTTTAACTGACGGGCGGCGACGAGCTGCGACGATGGGCGGTAACAACACAATGGCCAAGATAGCAGTGGTGATCAACAGATAGACGAATACCGACGTACCAGAGCCACTCTCTTCGATAACGACGCTTGTGGCCATAGCAACACCGGGTGTTGGTATCCCTGAGGCATCGGTGCCTGTGCCGGTGTCTGTTCCTGTGCCGGTGTCTGTTCCTGTGCCGGTGTCTGTTCCTGT
>JBAWVW010000122.1:0-4021 GCA_037147055.1 Actinomycetes bacterium | reverse complement strand
GCAGTTGGGACATTTTCTACTTTCCACAGTGCCTCACCCAACGATTGCGTACTGGACCACGATGGGTCAACTCCAGAGCGCAAGATCAAACCTGCGGGGCCGACTACTTCCCAAAGGACTGCGGCATTCGGACCATGCCATCTCACTGCGAAAGAGACCCTATGTTGTACGCCAACAGCAATGTCATGGACCTCAAACTGCACTCCGAGACGATTCGTGGGGAAGCCGTTAGGCAACAAAGTGGCAATATTCTCATCAGTCAATAGCGCCAGTTCATTTTCGATAGACGTCACTTGCAAGAATCCGCGAACACCATCATCATTTTTTTGAGCCAGCATTTCAGCCAACGATTGACCGCGCAGTGATAATGTCTTGGCAAGCAATTTTGAGAAATCGGACACTGCTCGATCCTGATCCGTTCCAAGTAGAAACAGCGCGCTACGAAATCCATCCATTGCAAGAGCGCGAGAAATTTTGTTACGTCGTGTTGCTCGCGCAAGAACCTCAACAGCTCCGGCAAGATCAACAGGATCAACCTGTGAAAGCGACATACGTTGCAGTTCACGCTGACTGATTAACCAACGGGCACAATCTTCACCATTGGTAAACACATTCGGCACAGGAGCCAACGCAAGTTCAGAACGTTCAGCGACTATGACATCGCCTGCGGGGATGCTTTCAATGACATCGGGAAGGTTGAATCTAGATGCGCTATCACTCAATGCGACCCAGCCGCGGGCCACTGAATCATGATTGGCGAAATCTTCAATGTTGATCGTCGGGGACGACCCACTCAATACCAAAGCGGCTCGCACAGAGGTGCGATGCCCCACAGGAAGGACCGTGGGAACTTGATCCAATTCAAGACCAGGAGCCGGCCATTCGCCGCTGACGTTGCGAACAGCAACCGGGCGCGAGACCAACAGATCGTCGTGACTGATCGCAACTGCCACCGCCATCGGTGAGTCATTTTCAAACTCCATCATCAGCGCTGACGAACCCTGTCGCCCCGATGCCACCCACAGTCGTTGGATAACATCGCCACCCGGAACTCGTAATCGAGTTTCTAGAACTGGCGTGCCTGAGACCGCTGTCTGCCGCACGGCAACCTCGTCGGCCGGTGTATGCCAACGATCATCGGCCGCCACATACCACCGAATCGGCAACTCATCGCTCAACGGATAAATATCGCCGGCCGCCGTCACATTGGCGCGCCAAGGATGACCAAGAATGCCAATCGTTCGACCGCTCATGTCTCGGTCCGCAGTTTTATTCTCCGTCATTGTCACTTCTCCGTTGTCGTTGCACGAATGAGCGCACAGCCTCAACTGCTCTTCGCTCTGAGAGGCAGGCCGCCCTCCATCTGATCAGGGGTCGGCATGTGCGTCCAAGACCTGCGTGACAAGTCAAGCACCGTCAGAGTCCTCTTGGGTGCTTGTGCGACCATTGTCATTGCGATGGCATCATGACGATGACCGACCGAGCTTCTGGCTCGCCCTCACATCTGCCCCTGAGCGGATACGCCGAGGTACGCAACGAGTCGTAGGATTGAGACGTGGCTTACCGTGTGGCACTTGTCGTCCCGATTCGTGGGTTTGACGATGCCAAAAGTCGTTTGAGCACAATCCTCAGTCCTCCGCAACGCCGACAATTGGCTCAAAATTGTGCATCTCGCGTTCTTGCTCGCTCAGCAGTATGCGACCGCTATGTGGTGTGTGATGACGATGAGGTCGGCGACTGGTCAACCTCGCTTGGAGCCACTCCCATTCATGTGACCACGCCTGGACTCAACCCCTCGCTCACTCAGGCGGTACGAATCATCCTCAGCCAGCACTCCGTGGATTTTCTTTTAATTGTCCATGCCGACCTGCCATTGCCCGATGGTCTTGATGCGATCATCACCAAGATCATTGACGACTCGGTCACGCAAGTGACTCCGCGCCACGTGTTGATCGTGCCTGACCGCCACGGTGACGGCACAAATGTGCTCGGCCTCAGTTCGCAGATTGCTACAGAGTGGGAATTTTCCTACGGACCAGGATCAAATAACGCGCACCAACTGGTTGCCGAGCGACTACACAGTTCCCTCAAGGTTCTCTCTGACCCACATCTCAGTATTGATCTTGATACCCCTGATGATCTTGAGCACAGCGCCGTGCGTGATGTGCTGTCATTGTTGATACCAGATTGGAGCCCAAATGACATCAAGTAACGAACCCGGTCAACCAGCAGCAACCTCTGTCACGATGATGCACACCAGCGATCTACCTCGCCCAGATGTGGCATTGGCTATCGGCGCACATCCCGATGACATTGAGTTCGGTTGCGGAGGCACCCTGGCGAAATGGGCAGCAGCAGGAACGCTGGTTCACCATCTGATTTTGACCGATGGCTCGAAGGGCACATGGAATCCGCAGGCCGACGTCGCAGCTCTCATCGCTCAGCGACAAGATGAACAGCGCTCCGCGGCACGACGATTGGGAGCGACGGGCGAGGTCATCTTCATGGACCAAGTTGATGGGGACCTCGTGGATTCTCGCGAATTACGTGGCGAGATTGCTCGACATATTCGTCGCCTCACTCCCAATGTGGTCCTTGGTCATGATCCGTGGAAGCGCTACCGCCTGCATCCCGATCATCGCCACGCCGGATTTCTTACGTGTGATGCCATTGTCGCGGCGCGCGATCCGCACTTTTTCAAAGAGCATGGAATCGCTCATCACCGGCCACAAAATCTTCTTCTATGGGAGGCCGACGAACCCGACCATGGCGAGGATGTCAGCGATTTCGTGGAGGTCAAAATCTCCGCTTTGTTAGCCCATGAGTCGCAGTTTGAAAGCACCATGAAAGCCGTTGATCAACAAGCCTTAGAACGATTTGCTGAACGGATGAAACGTCGCCTCGGTGAATTGGGTCAGCGAATCAACCGTCCGGCAGCGGAGATATTCAAAAAAATCTCAGATATCTAGTTGCTTCGTTTGCTGGGTGCACCAGCAAAGGCTTGAGCAACCGCCATCCATGTCTCAGCACTCTCACCGATAATTTGTAACTTCGATTCCTGCAAACTGCGGCGCTGGGTGACGACCAAACAGAAATCCAATGCTTCGCCCTGAACTCGATCTTTGGACTGCTCGTTTCCCCAACACCACTGCTCTCCTAGAGGGCCCTCCAAATCAACTCGAATCGGCGAAACATCTTCTGGTAGCGCGTTGATTGCAAGACTGAACGCTCGTGCCCCGACACCGATGTGAGCGACATGGCGCAATCGATGCGTTGGCATACGAGGGTGAAGCAGAGCAACCCCGACATCTTCGCCATGGGCCCAACATTCCATTAAGCGTGCCGTCAAAAAGGATCTCACGGACATTGAGGGGCCGTACCACGGAACCCTGACTGTTGGATCAACCTGCTCGGATGCTGCAATCAGGAGACGTCGAGATTCTCGCCAAGCCCTTAGCAGTTCGTGAGGCGCTCGTAATCGCCCAAAATCAACCGAAGCATCATGGGGGGCGCGAGCCATCAAATCTTGGCGATCAACAACGAAAGCCTCTGGGTCACTGAGTGCCAGTGCAGCGCGTTCATCAAAAAATTGTAAGTGGCTGATCTGGTCTGCCACGCTCCATCCTGCTGACGGGGTCTCGGTGAGCCACGCATCGTCACTCAGGAGGGCAACTACATCATCGAGCGAGTCCTGCTCGGCTTGCAGATCGTTCATCATCTCCGCCATCGACATAAAACCATGTTGTCAGAATTGACATCGGTTTGACTTGCCCAGGAAATAGAACCGAGCGGGGGTTGCCCCCCGCTCGGTCAGTTCCGGTCCCGAAATTGAATGGGATCAAATCACTTCTTTTTTGGAGCTGCCTTCTTTGCTGCCTTCTTAGGGGCTGCCTTCTTAGCTGCTGCCTTCTTTTTTGGAGCTGCCTTCTTTGCTGCCTTCTTAGGGGCTGCCTTCTTAGCTGCTGCCTTCTTTTTTGGAGCTGCCTTCTTTGCTGCCTTCTTAGGGGCTGCCTTCTTAGCT
>JBAWVW010000121.1:0-4042 GCA_037147055.1 Actinomycetes bacterium | reverse complement strand
TGCCCGCCAGATCTTTGGGTAGGAGGAATATTCGTAACCAGGGTTGATATATCCGGACTCCATCAGCATGCGATGGAAGCGCGGTAAATGACGAAATGGGACTCCGGCATCGACATGATGAGCCAGATGCCATCCGATATGGAATGGGACTAAGAAAAACCGTCCAAGCCAGTTTTGGGTCACCGAATGTGTCGTTATTCGGCGATCATCCGAGGCCATGAGTCCACCGTGCTCGGCGATTGAGCGAAGGCGATTGATGACGCGCCAGACAGTGAGGTAGGGCAGGAACCAGAACAAGGGGTAAGCCCACCAATACCCACTGAGTATTGACACAGCGATCAGCAGTGCCTGCACCACAAGAATCTTCATCAAGGTTTGACGTACGACAACGACATCACTACGAATGCCGCGTAATTGTTCGCGTAACAAACGAAACCCGGTACGACCACTGGCATCGCGGCCTAACTTACGTTGAAAACTTGCGCGTGAGATTGGATAGTTGGCATACAAGGCAAAGTCTGGTTCGTTGGGGCCAAACTCTTGGCGGTGATGCGCCATGTGGACACGGCGATAGGCGTCTGTGTTGGTGAAAACCAGATAACCGATCAACCAGCGACCACAAAAATCATTCAGTCGTCGATCACGAAACAACAATCGATGCGTTGCCTCATGCATCAGCGACGCGAATTGAGCGTGAGCGCGGCCCATCAAAATAAACACAGGTAGCCAGGTCCATGCACCGAAGTGCAAGGCGATGTAGAGCAAGAAAATGGTTTGCCCATAGGTGGAAAAAAGCGATAATCCATTGCGAAATGAGGGGATTTTTCGTAACGCTTGGCGGGTACTGGCTGTAGGTCGACCATCTTGATCAACGAACTCTGTTTCTCCACCGGGTTGAGTGAGACGAGCCTCAACAACCATTCCCCCGAAGTGTTGGCTACCAACCACGCTGAATCCATTCCTGAAGATGCGGTCGTTCGGCGCCGATGGTTGTGTCTAATCCATGTCCAGGTAACACGATCGTGTCTTGCGGATAAATCAAGAGAAGGTTGTCAATGGAGTTGATGATCGTTTCGAATGATCCACCGTTGAGTTTGGTATTGCCGGGTCCACCAGGAAACAAAGTGTCACCTGTGAACAAAAGCGGAGTGTTCTCCACGCGAAATGAAATCGAACCTGGCGTGTGTCCCGGATTATGAATTGCATGTAGGCGCAGGAGTCCGACTTCAATGACATCGTCGTGACCTAAAAACGCGTCATAACCCATGTCGCCAAGCATCGGGGCGTCAAGTTCGGTGACGGCAACGTGATAGCCAGCCTCCCGCATCGCGGGAATGGCTTGAATATGGTCAAAGTGTCCGTGAGTTTCAAGGACTCGTCGCACGCCAAGTCGTTGGCAGAGTTGCAATAACTTCTCATGTTCGTTAGCGGCATCGATTAACACCGCGTCACCAGATTCTCGGCAACGAATAACGAAGACATTGTTGTCGTAGGGACCGACGACCAATTTGTGTACTTCGACAGCCGAATCTGACCAGTGCAAGGTTGAGTCCAGTCCTTCGTTGTTCATACATAAAGTCTCGCATGACACAGCCCTGCTGGTGATGGTGAACAACAAAGACTGCTGTCTTCGCTTTAGAGTATTGGTCGTGTCACTGCCTCCAGATCGTTTTGACTTCAGTGACCTTGCGACTCCAAGTCAGCCCAAAGCCACGGGTGGCGAACCGCCGTCAGTCGCTGCGGAAGGTTCTGTTGAGGCTAGGGAACCTCGCCGTGGCCCGACGGGGTCTGTTTTGGCGGCCTTGCTTGCGCCTGGGGTGGGGTCGTTTTTTCGTCGCCGGGGACTTTCGTGGATTTTGCTTCTTCTCGGATTTGTGATTCCGTTGTCAGCCACTGCCGTTGCCGTGATTCGTAGGCAGAACATCACCAGTTTGGTTTTGGACACCAAAATTTTGTTAGCCGTGCAGATCATCGCTGTTCTTTTTGTAGCGACCCGGGTGATTGCCGTGGTTGAAGTGATCCGTTCTCGAAACGAGGGATCGCCGCGCCGGTTGGCGTCTTGGGTCGCTTGTATGGGCGTGATTGTGCTTGCCCTGCCAGCAGTGTGGTCGGTGGTGCGAAGTCAAGATTTATCTGGAGCCATTAACGAAGTTTTTGTGTCATCAGGTAGCGACGCGCCTTTGGCAACAGCGGGCGATGGTTCACCAGCAATTGATGGTTCGACAGTAGACGATGGTTTCGAAACCATTTTGCTACTCGGCGGCGATGAAGGTCCGGGACGGTGGGGGTTACGCACGGACTCAATGATTTTGGTCACCATCCATAAAGAGTCTGGGCGAATGGCGATGATTTCGGTGCCGCGCAACTTATGCCAATTGAAGTTTCCACCAGGGAGCGCAATGGCTCAAGAATTTCCAGATGGTTTTACGAATTTGACGAATGCGGTCTATCCCTATGTTTTTTCTCATCCTGAAATAGCTGCAAGTTACGCGCAGGGCAATCTGCAACCTGAGGCAGTGGCTTTGGCTACTGGTCTAAGTTATTCAATGAATATGACAATTGACGACTATGTGTTGATCAATATGCAAGGTTTCGCGGCGATCGTTGATGCTTTGGGTGGTGTCACAATGACTCTCCCCAAGGAGATTCCGCTACCACGAGCACTTCCAGGTTCAAAGAAGCCGAATGCCCGCTCAATTGGTCCTGGAGTTGTCACCATGGATGGAACAACTGCGATTGCTTTTGCCCGTACCCGTAAGGCTGATAGTGATTACAGCCGCATGGGTAGACAGCGCCAGATTCTCGCGGCGCTCGCAGCGCAGGCGTCGGGCACTGATCTCTTGTCTAAGTTCCCACGTTTAACTGAAATCATTAGTTGGACTGTGAGAACATCGCTATCAACTGACGAGTTCGGCGGACTCGTTGATCGAGTACGACGCGGAGCGGCGATCAACGAATCAGTGGGGTTGGTGCCTCCACTAGTGAATACCGGCAATCCAAATTACGCGGATATTGCGATGATCATTGACGCATTGCAAACCGCACTGCGCGACAATGTCGACTTTCCTAATGCCTGACTTATTGGGGGCGAAAACGTGCCACATTCGGCACTTGGCACGCCCATCTAAGAACTGACGACATCAAAACCCATTGACAACGCAACGGGTATTTGTGCCGGATCAAATGTGACAAATTGCAGCGGTCGTGGCAACCGATCTGCGGCCGCCAAATGAATAGCGTCATTGATGTGCACGGGTTGTTCTCTGGCGATCATTGCGGCACGGTCGAGACACATCTGGTCAACGGGAACAATGTGAATGCGATCCCACAACAATCGAACAGCATCTTCAACGTCGTCTTGCAGAAATTTCTCATCGCTGAGGCGCGGGACTAATGCCAGTGCCTCAGAAAATGCCAAAGCGGATGCACACCAATCGACCTCGTTTTCTAAAATATCCAAAACAACTTGGCGACCTCGACCTTCAATCGCCACGCTCAAGAGCGCTGATGAATCGAGAAAAACTGTCATCGGATATCGCGCAATAGTTTGTCAATCCGGCTTCCGCTCCACACTGTCACGGCTGCTGCCGGTCGATAATCGCCGGTGCGTCGCGGGGCGATGACTAATCCTCGGGCGATCAAGTCGCTGAGTCGGGCCTGTCCCTCTGGCGCGCCCAGCGGACCAAGTTGAGCAATGGGCCGTCCACCAATGGAGATCACAATATGTTCGCCAGCTCCGGCTCGTCGAACGCCTGCTGCGACATCGGCTCGGAGCTGACGGATACCAATCGGGGGTCGTGCTTGGGACATACGGACACCCTAACGGTTTTGTGTACGCAACGGTACACACTACGATTTGAGGGGTCACGTGCGGTTCGGACATACTTTGATCTATGAACTTTGCATTCTCAGAAGAACAAGAAGAACTCCGTAAAACAGTCCGTGCTTTCCTCGATGCCAAGAGCAGCGAAGCCTCAGTGCGCGAACAGATGGACACCGAGGCCGGTTTCGACCAGGCCGTGTGGTCACAGATGGGCGAGCA
>JBAWVW010000120.1:0-4088 GCA_037147055.1 Actinomycetes bacterium | reverse complement strand
CCCTGAATAACAGAACCAGAATCTGCTGTGTTGCCAGTTACACCACTCCCCAATGAATCCGCAGACTCACGAGAACTCCAATCCTAGAGGCATTAGCGACTTTCCCAAAACCCAACGATGACTAGCTCGCTAAAGATTCAACTCGCTCAAAACCTAAAACCCGACCCAAAGCCACGCCTGCTGCTTCTTGAAGGTGACGCTTGAAGTTATTCCAACCTTTCACTGGCCCTGTCTGAGTCGACGAGGTGTAGGCCTGAAATCCCAGTTCCTCAGCCATCAAACGCACGCGCAACGTGTGATACGGGTCGCTCACTAAGACAATTCTCGTAATACCCCGCTCACGGGCTAAGGCGGCCACATTTTGTAACGACTCCCATGAAGAATGACCAGTGTCTTCGGCAAGGATCACGGCCGCTGGTACCCCATGCTCCACCAGATAATTCGTTGAGGACTCGGCTTCAGTGAAACGGTCGCCTGGTTGATTACCACCAGTCACGATCACCGTTGGAGCCAGACCTTGATTCCAAAGTTCAACGACATGATCAAGACGCGCTTGAAGTTGCGGTGACGGACGACCGTCGTACTGCGCCGCACCCATCACCACGATTGCGTCCACCGAACCCCGATGCTGCGATTGCCCAGTCGACCACACTTGGAACAGCGACACGGCGAAATACATCACAATCAACATCAATAAGATGGTGCAACTTCCGAGCAACCGACGCCACCCACCACGTCGCCACCATGTCGGAACTTTAAAAAATCGGCGCCGCAAAGTCGACGTCAATGTTGCTCCAACTGGGGTCTCATCGAGAGTCCCGACGTTGTCCGCACCCATTTCAGTCATGCGCCGGCTAAACGCTCCGATGCGGCACGCAGTCTTCGCATCACTTGATCATGACCCATCAGTTCTAAAGCTTCAAACAGAGGAGGCCCAATGGTGCGCCCCGTTATCGCCACGCGAATGGGGGCCTGTGCTTTGCCCAATTTGAGCCCACGCGCCGAGCCAGCAACTTCGACACATAACTTTAACGAATCATGATCCCATGTGAGCCCTGTATCAAAGGCGGCAATCGCATCATTCAACATTTCCACTGCATCTGCTGATGAGAAAGTTTTACTCCAGGACTGTTCATCAGTGATGGGCTCATCTAAAAATAAAAAGTCAACAAGTTCAGGTAATTCACTCATCACGACCAAACGAGTTTGGGCCAGTGGCGCCATCGCACGAAACTTTTCCCCATCAAATTGCGCTGGTGTCCACGGCACATTGTCACCAGTTAGAAATGGCTGACTGGCTTGAATAAATTCATCAACTGACATTGCGCGAATGTATTCACCATTAAACGACGCCAACTTTTTGAGATCAAAAAAAGCTGGTGAGTGATTGACATCTTCAAGTCGAAAATCTCTCTCGATGGTTGACCACGGAACAATCTCCACATCCCCCGCTGGAGCCCAGCCGAGGGTCATCAAATAATTAATCATCGCTTCAGACAAGAAACCCTCATCACGAAACTGCTCAAGGGCAACTTTGTCGCGACGCTTCGAGAGTTTCTTGCGCTGTTCATTGACCAATACCGGCACATGAGCCCAAACAGGGGGTTGCTGACCAAGTGCATCCCAAATCATCTGCTGCTTAGGCGTGTTTGGTAAATGTTCCTCAGCGCGCACCACGTGACTGATACGCATAGTGATGTCATCAACAACATTCGCCAACAAAAACATCGGTGAACCATTGCCTCGCAGCAAGACAAAATCTTCAATCACTTCATTTGCAAACTCGACGCGGCCGCGCACTAGGTCATTAACAACGGTTTGTCCTTCGGGCACCCGAAAACGCAACACTCGTCCAGGTGCAGCCTCAAGTCCACGATCACGCGAATAGCCGTCGTAACCTTGCTTGCCATTGACCTTGGCCCGCTCTTGCACTTGCTCGCCAGTGAGGTCACAGTAGTAAGCCTGACCCTGCTCAAAGAGACGGTTGGCGGCATCAATATGAGCCTGGGCGTATTCGCTCTGAAAGTATGGACCCTCAAAAGTCGGGTCATCTTGACGAATCCCTATCCACGACAATGCGTCAATGATTCCTTGAGTCCACTCAGGCTGATTGCGCGCCTCATCCGTGTCTTCAATGCGCAAAACGAATGTCCCACCGAGACGTTTGGCGAGGGCCCAGTTGTACAACGCTGTACGGGCGCCTCCAACATGGAAAAAACCCGTGGGCGATGGGGCGAAACGAAAACGCGGTGCAGAAGACATGACATCGTCACGCTATCTCGCGACGCTGAGGTGGAGTTGGGCACTAGTAGCGTCGCAGTATGACCCAACGCAATGTTCTCGGCGGCGACCTCACTCCCTGCTCCTTTGATCCCATGACTGGCTACTACCGCACTGGCTGTTGCGAATCCCGAGGCGATGACCCGGGCGTGCATGTTGTCTGCACGGTGATGACCGATGACTTCTTGGCGTTCAGCAAGGCCCAGGGAAATGATCTCAGCACGCCGATGCCACAATACGGATTTCCAGGCCTCAACGATGGCGACCAGTGGTGCTTATGCGCTTCTCGCTGGCAAGAGGCCTTCGAGGCTGGGGTGGCGCCCAAAGTCCTCCTCGCAGGCACGCACATGCTGGCTCTGGAGTTCTGTAACTTGGCGGACCTCCAGCTTCATGCGATTGACTAATGCCCTCAGAACAGGCAAAAGATGTCGCGAGACATTATCTATAATTCTTATTCTTGGCTAGAATCGTGGGGTGAAGCCGATCCGACGTCGTTCCGACGCACTGCGTAACGACGAACTGATCCTCGATGCGGCCCTTGAATTGCTCCGTCAAAAAGGTCCTGACCGGCTGTCAACTCTTGATGTCTCTCGCACAGCAGGCCTGACCACGGGGGCGGTCTACGCCCGCTACGAAAACAACGAGGAAATCCTTGTCGGTTTGTGGGAGCAACGCATCGCCGAACCGATGCGCGCTTTTCTACAAACCTCGCTCGGAGTGCTCGGTTCAACCGAACAGCGCCGAGAGTCCGAAGCAAGCATTGCCCAGACACTTCTTGACCCAGCCAGTCCCCTCCGTCCAGGAATCGGACTTCTCATCGCCTCAACGAGAATCCCCGAACTAGCCGAAATCATTACCCCACAAATCCAAGAGTGGTTCCATGAACTGGGAATCTCTGATGATCTCAATGATGTGGCCTCCCTACAAAAAGTCAGCGTATTGAGTTTCACTTTGGGATGTCTGCACGCTTCATCTATCGACATGTTGCAACCAGCCGACTGGAAAGTCGTTGAGTCAATGGCGCACCACATTCTTGATAACCCATTCCAAAGTGGTGATCACTTCCACGAACCCATCGTGCCACCTCCCATCAGAATCACTGATGACAACGCAAACCGTGAAGCCTTACTCAACGGCACCGCTCAAATCATTGCCCGTGGTGGAATTGAACGCGCTTCGTTGCAACGTATCAGTCGAGCCGCTGGGCTCAACCCCAGCACTTTGTTTTACGAATATCGCACCCGCGATCTCCTCTTCGCCGATGCTGCTGCCAAGATCTTGCATTGTCTCTACGAGGCACGACGTACACCCAATGTCACCACAAACTCAACCGCTTCGATCGCCAACTCAGATGCGCCAAAATATTTCGCGGACCCACGTCTTATCGCCTTTCGTTCGCAGAGCAAAATGTACGGACCGGCGGCTACCAACGGTTGGCTAGCCCCACAAGGACGCGCCGCACGCCGACTGATGCTGGAGTTTGACTTAGCGGCAATGACCAATCTGGCGATTCGGTCTGCCTATACCTTGGTTGACGAGCAAGGTACAGCACACGCTGCTGAAAGTCTTCTTGCGGATTTCAGCATCCCACTAGAAATTTCAGAACCTGTCGTGCGTTTCGCTAAAACATTTTTGCAAGGCACGATGCTTCTTCAGGAACTCTCTGACTCCGTCTTCGGACGTGATCTGCGGCTGATCTACCAACCACTCGCCGACGCCTTCTGCAACGACATTGTTGCCCGTGAAAATGTTGTTAAATAGCCGACATCAATAGAGACGAATCACCAGTAATCGCGGCCACAAGTCCA
>JBAWVW010000119.1:0-4148 GCA_037147055.1 Actinomycetes bacterium | reverse complement strand
CATGGCGGGAGCGCCCGAAACAGAAACAGCCCCATGGTTTGTCCCGTTCACTCCAGCCCCACGCGAAGGTACCGAATCAATTGTTGATCGAGCGTGGTTCCGTCGAACTGGAGCTGAATTGGCGTCGGATTCACCCCGAGGATTATTTAACCTCATCAACTGTTTACAAGACGCCGGCATCACCGACATGGTCACCGAATATCTCGGTGAACGACCCGCCCTGTCGGTACGGAAAACCTCACTCCGCCAAGTTCCCAAAGACGTCAACGCCGAGCATGGTTGGCACCAAGATGGAGCTTTTCTCGGCCATGGAATCCGTACCGTCAACGTCTGGATCGCTCTCACCGACTGCGGAGTTGACGCACCGTCGTTGGATATGGTCCCACGACGACTGACCAGCATCGTTCCGACTGGAACCGAAGGGGCAGCGTTTGATTGGTCGGTCAGCCAACTGACTGTACGGGACGCCGCCGGCGAAACCCCACCCGTGCGATTGCAGTTCCGTGAAGGCGATGCCATTATTTTTGATGAAATGAATCTCCATCGCACAGGTGGGGGTCCCGGTATGACCAAAGATCGTTTCGCAATAGAGGCTTGGTTCTTTGCTCCATCCTGTTACCCACTTGAGCAACTCCCCATCATGGTGTAAGCGAGTCGAGTTGTTCTCCCACGTTTTTATGGTGTTTGCACTTATCGGACAGTGTTAGGGCCATCCTGTTAGGGTCTTGGCATATGAGTTTTCTCACGGTTACATGGCGCTCTCAATCGGAGAACCGTACTTTGCGCAAAGCTCATGCGCTTGTCAACGAAAAACGCTATCCAGAAGCAATCCGCCTCTTGACTGAAGCAAATCGTCGCCTACATAGCAGCGAGATTGAAACACTGCTCGTCAATTTACGTCACGACTCTTTCTTTCATCATGTCCCCACCTCGTCATTGGCGTCGTGGCCCCCGAGCCCCGCCGATCTATATGCCGACCAACTCGGAATCCCCGAAATTGATCATCAAGATTTCACTGCTACGAATGTGGCCTCGGGTGTATTCAACCACGGTTCAATCATCGTCAGAAATATGCTGACCGCAGAACAAGTTTCTTTGATGCGTGATTCCGTTATTCAAACCCATGCTCATCACGATAAAGCCATGGCGGGAGCGCCCGAAACAGAAACAGCCCCATGGTTTGTCCCGTTCACTCCAACTCCACGAGAAGGCACCAAAGGGATTGTTGAGCGCGAGTGGCTCCGCAGAACTGGAGCTGAATTGGCAGCGGACTCACCACGAGGATTATTTAACCTCATCAACTGTTTGCAAGACGCCGGCATCACCGACATGGTCACCGAATACCTTGGCGAACAGCCCGCCCTCTCCGTACGAAAAACCTCACTCCGCCAAGCCCTCAAAGACGTCAATGCCGAAGTTGGTTGGCACCAAGATGGGGCTTTTCTCGGCCAAGGAATCCGCACCGTCAACGTCTGGATCGCTCTCACCGACTGCGGAGTTGACGCACCATCGATGGATATGGTCCCACGACGACTGACTGAGATTGTCCCGACTGGTACCGAAGGGGCAACGTTTGATTGGTCGGTCAGCGAACTCACCGCACGTGACGCCGCCGGCGACACCCCGCCCGTGCGATTGCAGTTCCGTGAAGGTGACGCCATTATTTTTGACGAAATGAATCTCCACCGCACGGGCGAGAGCCTCGGAATGACCAAAGATCGTTTCGCAGTTGAAGCATGGTTCTTTGCTCCATCTTGTTACCCGCTTGAGCAACTCCCCATCATGGTGTAAGCGAGTGTGTGCAGGATTGGACTTCAAGTAACAACTACTATGAGGACGTCATTATTAAGTACCCAGATGGAGCACTGATGCACCCTTCTTCGATTGACAATTTACGATTCGCCTTGCAGAAGCATGTTCTTCCGGACCCAGCCTTGGGCTCGCGAGCAGGCTTGAAGGTTTTAGAGGTTGGATCTGCAGACTTCAATGGCGGGTATCGCCAAGTTTTAGATTTGCTTGAATGTCATTACACAGGAGTTGATCTTGAGCCCGGAGCAGGTGTTGACATCGTACTTGACGATCCGTATGTCTTGCCTTTTTCCGACTCCAGTTTTGACATCGTCGTCACGGGAAATACCTTTGAGCACGCTGATTTCTTTTGGAAAACCTTTGCTGAACTTTGTCGCGTGGTGTCTCCCATTGGTGTCGTAATCCTCCTCGTCCCATCGGCGGGGCCTGTACATCGTTATCCGACTGACTCATACCGCTTTCAGCCCGATGCCATGGCAGCGCTGGCCAAGCATGCTGGAGTTACCCTTGTTGAGTCTTGGACCAACCCTTACGGTCCTTGGTACGACGCAGTCGGAGTTTTTCGCAAAGAAATATCTGATCCTCGACTGCTGAGCATGGCACCTGATTTATCTTTGCGCTTAGCAACTAAAGTTCAAAACAGTTTTCCGCCTGATGTGCCGGACGAAGTTGAACATGGAGCAGGAACTGAAGACTGCTACGACTTTCTCGTTCGTATGCACCAGCAACTGCAGCCAGATTTCTATGTTGAAATAGGCGTTGAATATGGCGCAAGTTTGCGATTAGCAGCCTGTCCAGCATTAGGCATCGACCCTGCCCCACAGTTGAAAAAGCCGCTCGCCAACAACCATCGTGTGAGTTTGACAACCAGTGACGATTTCTTTCATTTGACAGATGCCGCGTCACAACTTGCCCCCATTGACCTTGCCTATATCGACGGAATGCACCAAATTGAATTCGCATTGAAAGACTTTATGAATATTGAGAAATATTCACACGCTGGCTCAGTCATCATTGTCGATGACATCTATCCAGCTCATCCAGTGCAAGGGGCGCGCATTCGCGAGTCACGCTTTTGGACGGGTGACGTCTGGAAATTAATTGACATCTTAGAGTACGCTCGGCCCGATCTGATTCTTTTGCCGATTGATACATCACCGACTGGAAGCCTGATGATCCTCTGCGCAGATTCGAATAACCCTAGTCTTTGGAGCGGTTACGATTACACGATAAAGAAAGCCATCGCCACAACTACCGAGCCACCCAAATCAATCGTGGAGCGAACCGGAAAAATTGATCCCAAAGATCCTCTACTGGAACACATTTTTTCAATCTTGCTTGAGGCTCGTAAAAAGCAGGACTACACCGGCCTTCGCGAATATCTGCGCCACTTCATCAGCGGAGCCCTACCGCGAACTGTCGTCAAATAGAACTTTAGATTTCTGTCTCATTTGCTAGTGGCCCAATTGCACCAATGGCATCGAAGTATGCCAAATGCGCCTGAGTGATGTTCACGATGTCCACATCATCAACAAGGTCAATTCCCAATTCTTCGACTTTGCCTAAAAGAAATCCGATGAGTGAGTCATCGCTGACCACAACGGCAGTTTCTTGATCCTGACGATGGTCTGCCGCTTTATCAGGCAGTAGACCTTTGGCGTGAAGCCAGTTCATGTGCAACACCAGTAGTTGTTCAAGTTCTTCCATCGTCACCCGTGCTTGGGTTGACTCTGACAAAGACTGCGCCACAAAATCGGCAGCTTGTTCGAGTTGATAGACCGCTCGCGGAGCCATTGCGTCAAGCCGGCGAGCCTCGCGACCGATCGTCAACGCCGCAATCAGAAATACGCTGACAGCAGACAGGAGTATGAACAACCAAATCACAATGTCACGCTAACCCTCATCTTGCTCTTGTGGTTCTGGGTGGTTGAGTAGACACCTAGTGTCCACACAAACGACCCAGAACCACGGGAAGAAGATGAACTAGCTCAGATTCCGATGCGCTGTGCGAGCAACTCGCGGTGGTACGTCGGGTCACCGAACAACAATTCGGATGACTTCGCACGCTTGAAGTAGAGGTGTGCTGGGTGTTCCCAGGTGAAACCAATACCACCATGAATCTGAATGTTTTCAGCGGTTGCGTGGAAGTATGCCTCTGAGCAGTAAGCCTTGGCGAGTGAAGCGACCGAAGCGAGTTCGTCGTTCATTTCGCTGGCGCACCACATGCCGTAATACGCAGCAGACTTGGCCGATTCAACCTCGAGCAACATGTCTGCACACTTGTGCTTAATGGCCTGGAACGAACCGATCGGACGTCCGAACTGCACGCGAACCTTGGC
>JBAWVW010000118.1:0-4208 GCA_037147055.1 Actinomycetes bacterium | reverse complement strand
CGGCCCATCACCAAATCTGGATCTTCAGTACGTAGTACCCGCTCGCCAATCATTCCCATACTCGTCTCCCAACACCCTTCGGCCATTAGTTGCAGTTTCGGCTACCCACCATGGCCACCTCTCAGCGTAGATTAGAAGCCATGACTGTTACTGAGTCCGCACCCGTAAAAGCCGAACGTTGGACACACCAATGGAAAGAACTCTACGAGGAGGTCATCACCACTGGCCTCTGTACTGGCTGTGCTGGCTGCGTCGTCACCTGCCCGCATGATGTCATTGGCTACGAGCACGAAGAGGGTAAATATATCCCTTTCCATATTGAGGAAGAACTCGGTCTAGACAATTGCATCCACGGTGAAAAGGGTTGCACGACCTGTACTCGCGCCTGCCCACGTTTTCGTAAATGGGAAGAATCTGCTGACAATCACCTCTTTGGTCGCACACGTGAGCCAGAAGAAATGTCGGGAATTTGGCGTCAGTTATTGCTGACACGCGCAACCGACAAAGTGCAGCACGAAAAAGGTCAAGATGGTGGCTTTGTTTCGGCGATGCTGATTTGGTTGATGGAGAACGACTACATCGAAGCTGCCCTCGTCAGTGGTGTTGAACCCGATGACGCATGGAAGGCGAAACCAGTTTTAGCTCGCAATAAAGAAGAAGTTTTAGCCACTGCCGGTTCGCGTTATACCTACTGCGCTAATCCGTTGGCTTTGCGTGAGGCCAAGGAACAAGGACTTTCTCGACTCGCACTTGTCGGCATGGGATGCCAAACTTCATCGCCACCAGTGATGTGGGATCGCAAAGCCGGAAAAGTCGGTAAGCCATTTTTGTTTAACATTGGTTTGCTCTGTTCAAAAACTTTTGACGATGCCATTTTTGTCGAACTCTTTGAAGCCAAATACGGCTTAAAGAAACAAGACATGGTGAAGATGAACATTAAGGGCGCCTTCCAGATTTGGATGAAGGATGGTTCATTCCACGAAATCAATCTCAAGGAATGCCACCAATGGACACGCCAAGGTTGCAAGAGTTGCCCAGACTTCGCTGCCGAACACGCAGACATTTCAACGGGCGGTATCGGCAAAGACAATGACTGGACGCTCACCATCGTGCGCACCGAGTTGGGTGAAGAAGTCATCAACCGCATGATTGCCGATGGCGTCATCGAGTCACGACCTGCTCAAGAAGACGAAGTAGCGATGAAGTTGCTGCGTACTTTGAGCATTGTCAGTCGTCGTCGTTGGCCAGAGTGGGCAGAGGCGTCGGTTTCAATCGGCGTGCCACCGCCGAAGAAAAAAGTTGACGGCACAGAACCAGCCGCCCACTAACCACAAACGGTTAACCAAGGGTTGGATTTTCGGCGATTGAGGCACGCTTCATACGCTCAACAGGTGCTTGACGAAAATCTGGATGAGTCAGAATCCAAAACTGATTAGCCACGACTGCATCATGAACCTGTTGTGCCACATCACTGGCGGCGATTCCGCCCTCAACGCCAGCCTTCAACATTTCATTCATCATTGAGGCAATAGGGTCTGTCGGCTCGGCAGGTTGTGCACCAAGACGATCACTCCACTTAATATCTGTCGCCAAATTTGTCTTCACAAAACCAGGACACAACACACTGCAACTCACACCCGAACCTTTTGCTTGAAGTTCAAGAAACAATCCTTCGCTCATGGCCACCACGGCATGCTTGGTGGCGTTATAGGGACCGAAGCCTGGCATCGCCACAAGTCCAGCCATGGAAGCTGTATTGACAATATGACCTTCGTTTTGATCGAGCATGATCGGCAGGAATGACCGAATTCCGTGGATGACTCCGTACAAGTTGATGTTGATCACCCAATCCCAAACACTCATCGGTCCGGTCCACTGATCACCAACGCCAGCGACTCCAGCGTTATTGCAGAGCACATGTGCCGCGCCATACTTCTCCAGCGTCTTGCGGGCCAACTCTTCAACACTCTCACCCAAGGACACATCAACCGTGACCGGAAATACATCGGCGCCATTTTCCGTTAGTTCGGCTTCCACATTGCGCAGTTTCACCTCATCCACATCGGCAAGAACGATTTTCATGCCAGCAGCGATAAAGCGGTCGGTCATCGCCCGGCCGATACCACTGGCTGCTCCCGTAATAACCGCTACCTTGCCCTGAAGATTTTTCACAATGTTCTGCCCCTTTGAGATATGCATCAACCCTAGGCGAGGCGTAGCGTCAGAGTCGTGGGCTACCGCTATTTATGGACACCTTTACAACTTGGACCAGTTGAGGCTCGCAACCGCATCGTCTTTAGTGCGCACCTCACGAACTATGCCAAGGATGGCAAGCCCACAGATCAGCACACTGATTACTACGCCGCCCGCGCCGCTGGTGGAGCGGGCCTGATTATCACTGAGGAACACAGCACCCATCCCACCGATTGGCCCTATGAAAAGTTGATCCATGGGTTTCATCGTGATGTCATCCCTGGCTACAAAAAGATCACGGATGCCGTACATCGCCATCGAGTGCCGATCTTCGCTCAAATCAATCACAACGGCGGTCAGGCAAGCAGCATGTTCAGCCGTCTCCCTGTGTGGGCTCCCTCAGCTATCGCCGACCCACTTTTTCGTGAAGTCCCCAAGGCCGTCACCCACGCCGAGATTGAAGAGATCATCGCCGGCTATGTATTAGTCGCCCAACATTGCGCTGAAGGCGGATTTGACGGCGTCGAACTGCAATGCAGTCACTCATCCATCGTGCGCGGCTTCTTATCCCCCGCGACCAATCGCCGCACGGATGAATACGGCGGTTCCCTCGCCAATCGGGCGCGCATTCTGGTTGACATCGTGGCCGCCGTGCGTCACGCCATCGGAAACGGATTGGCTCTTGGAGTGCGGCTGTGTGGCGATGAATTCATTGATGGTGGAACAACTATTGATGAGGCAGTCGAGGTCGCCAAAATTGTTGAGGCCACCGGAAACGTTGACTACATCAATACATCAATCGGAGTCGCCACTGCCAGTTTGTTCATGATCGAAGCCAGCATGCATATTCCCCCTGGCTATGCAACGTTCATTTCCAGCGCCATTCGCAAAGCCGTTGATCTCCCGGTTGTCGGTGTTGGAAGATTCAAGGATCCACTACAAGCCGAACGTGCATTGGCTGAAGGACATTGTGATTTGGTAGGTATTGTGCGCGGGCAAATCGCCGATGCCGACTTTGCCGCCAAAGCCCGTGCCGGAGCGACCGACGATATTCGACTATGCCTCAGTTGCAATCAAGAGTGTGTTGGGCGTATGGGCCTCAATCGCTGGCTCGGATGCATCGAGAATCCTCGCACTGGTCGTGAAAATGAATGGCGCGTCAATGACCATCTAGCAATCACCGCCAAGCCGAAAAAAGTCATGATTGCTGGCGCAGGTCCAGCTGGTTTGCAGGCCGCAATTGCCGCGGCGCGTAAGGGTCATCAAGTCACCGTGTATGAAAAAGAGACTGTCGCTGGCGGTCAAGTGCGCATTGCCGCAAGTGTTCCCAACCGCGCCGAGTTTGGCGACATGATTCGTAATCAACTCACCGAATGTGCACGACTTGGCGTCACCATGATCTACGGCTCGGGTGTCTGGCCGGGATTGATTGACGAGCAAAAACCTGATCACGTCATCGTCGCCACCGGTGCAGAACCATCTCGTCCATGGTGGGTCGCTGATCCAGATCAAGATGAGTCAGCGCTGCGCGTATGTGATGTGCGCGCCATTTTGGATGGATCTGCGCCAATGGGCGGACCACAATCGGGTGACAGTGTGGTGATTGTTGATGAAATCGGATTCCATCACGCCACGTCGACCGCCGAAGTCTTGGCGGATCGCGGATGTGTCGTTGAAATCGTGACTCCAGGCATGGTGGTTGGTCAAGATCTCGGGATCACACTCGACATGGAGAACTGGTGGATCCGCGCTGGTGCCAAGGGCATCGTGCAGTCCACTGACTTAGTCCCGATGGGCTTTGCCAATGGCCAGTTGACGTTATTGCATCACCCCACTGGCGTCAACCAAACACGTCATCCCGAGTGGGTCGTCTTGGCCGTGCCGCCGAACCCAGTCGAGTGGTTATATAACGATCTGAAGAATGCTGGTGTCAGCGTTGAACGCGTCGGAGACTGTGTTGCGCCGCGGCGCGCGCATGCTGCCGTTGTTGACGGCGAACGCGCTGGCTCGTCGGT
>JBAWVW010000117.1:0-4234 GCA_037147055.1 Actinomycetes bacterium | reverse complement strand
TGAAAGGCTTGCGTCACCGGCATCGAGATTGAGTTTTGAAACGCGCCTGTGCCGGTGTATGTAGCCACGGCACGCGGACCATGGGCGGCGATGATTGCCTGCACGCGATGAGCAATATCGTCGAGAGCGTTCTTTGATGTGACTTCTACAAATGAGCCGTCGTCATTGCGCTGAAGTGGATTGCGTAAGCGATCGGGGGCATGATGTTGATCAGCAAGTTGGCGCCCCTTGATACATGTGTAACCCTCAAAAAGAGGATCCTCCATAATGCCTCGAACGGCGACGACTACTTCTTGGGTCCGTGCACCCGTTGAATTAATTTCCACATCAACGTGGAGTGGACAGGCCGCATGACAGAAGCGACAGAACGTCTCGCGAGTTTCAATCATCGGGGCTTGGCGCCTCCGGAAACCCGAATCATTTCACCACTGATCCAACTGGCAGCGGGTGAGCACAAAAATAAAACGGCGGCACCCATGTCAAGCAAAGTTCCAAAGCGCTGCATAGGAATATTCCACTGCGACTCAATTTCGGCGAGATCTTCATCGTTCTTCACGCCGAGTGCAATCTTAAAGATTTCGGTGGGCACTGCGCCCGGGGCGATGCCGTTGACGCGAATGCGAGGAGCTAGCTCGGCACAAGCCGTGAGAGTCAATGAGTTCACGGCGGCTTTAGCGGCTCCGTAGTGCGCACTCCCTGGCACTGGTCCGAAGCCCGCACCCGACGAAATGTTGATGATTGAACCAGTATCCATGTATTTCGCAGCGGTGCGAATACCGACCCATACTGCGGTGAGGTTCAAGGCGATACACGCATCCCAGTCTTCGCGCTTGAGATCAGTCATCGGCAAACGGGCGGGTGAGCCGCCCGCGTTATTCACCCAAATTGACAATTTGCCGAATTCTTTGATGGCGGCCTTGGCTAAATTTTCCATGGCCTCTTCATCGGTGACATCAGTTTCGACGGCGATGGCCTGCCCACCATCGGCGCGAATGGCAGCAGCGACGGATTCAATTTCGTTCACACGGCGAGCAGCAACCACGACTTTTGCGCCAGCATTAGCCAGGGTGCGCGCAATGCCTTCGCCGATGCCACGTCCACCACCAGTTACGACGGCGACTTCGCCTTCGAGACTGAAAAGTTCTGCTGGGGATGGGTATTGCTGACTCATAATATTTCCATTCTTGTTAGGGGATTGTGATTAGAGAATTGTGACGACACCGGTGGTGCCATTGACTTCGATGAGTGCACCATCGGCAATACGTTTCGTGGCATCGGTGATTGAAACAACGCACGGCACACCGAGTTCACGACTGACGATGACAGCGTGACTTATCTGTCCACCGACATTAACCACAACGGCTGCACTTGTCATAAACAGCGGAGTCCAACTGGGGTCTGTGCACGGTGCGACCAAAATGTCGCCAGGTTCGAGATTTTCCGGATCGCCTGGATCAAGAACAACGCGCGCAATACCTCGAGCGATACCCGGTGAGCCAGCAACACCGACAAGTGCATCACCAGTGCCTGCGACCTGGACAAGATTGTCATTCTTGCGGGCCCACTCATTGAGCGGAGCGACTGTTGCATTGGCGATGATGAACGGTGGTTCAAGATCGAAGAGTTCGCGCCATTCTTTGTAACGCTCGGTCAAAGTGTTTGTGAATGAACTTGGATCAGCGATATACGTATCAAGTTCACTGTCGAGCACTTGAAAAACAAGTTCGTCGTGACCATGTCGGCGACCAAGTTCGCGAAATGCAACGCGGGCTTCATGGAGAACGCGCACGATTGAAGTTTTTGTTCGCTCACGGTGGGCCATCATCTTTCCAGCGCCGAGACCAAGGTCGAGAAGTGGTGCAACATCTGGCTTGTCACTGAGTGCAACACGGGCTTTGGCGATCAGGGCATCACGTTGTGTGGCTTTTTCGCGATGACGCGCGTGAGGCGATTCATCATCTGACTGCAAGCGCACGCGATCTAGGGCAGCAAGTAAAAGTTGTGGGTGGGTTTCCCAAGTCGGTGAACGCAAGTCCCACTCATCTGGTCCGCGACTTCCGAACTCAACCAAGAATTCATTCCATGCGAATGAAAAAGGTGAATTGATACGTAACAGATCGTCATTTAAGCCAGCATTGAATGCTGCAGTGAGTTGAGCGTCGTTGTGCACCATGCGTGACAAATTCCAGAGCGCATAGTTGGCATCGGCCGAATCAACATCGCCGATACTTGAGAGCAATGACATCGGCAGGCTCGGTTCACCGATCGCTTCGGCGACAACGCCGAGGAGTCCGGGGGCGACGGCAGCGCTACTGCCAGATATCACATGCTGTGAAAAGAGGTGCGGGAGTTGTGTTTGCACGAGACGCGCGCGCTGTACGAGTTGTGCATCGGTATATGTCGAGAGGTCGCCGCGCGAGGAACGCAGTTCTGCTGCGTTTGCTTTGTCGGCATCAAGTTCAGGCCACGCGACTCCACTCATCACCCACGCGGTGTGGGCGTCGATACCGGCAGTGAGATGGGGCTTCTCGTCGTCGCGGTGAGCGACGTACGTGGGCACATCGGGGTGATCGCCAAAGAAAGCTTGGTCGAGCGCGGCAACGGTGGCGGCGGGGTTACGCACACCCTGCATACGAATGGCCGAGAGGTTGATATAGAAGTAGCCACCAAAGCAGGCGACTGATTCTGGATGCTGAAGGTTGAAGTCGGCATCTTCGTAGGCACCGATACGGATGAGGCCCGCCTTGTAGCCCGCCACGATGCCGCCGTCCCAGCCGAAAGTCCAACCGAGTGGGCTCACAGGGTCGGCAAGAACCTCGCCGGCGTTAGCGCGTGTGTAGTGGGGAAATCTTTGGCTTGTCGGCCAGTCGGTAATCCATCGATCTTGCATATCCAGAACAGGTTAGAGGGGCTCTGGGTCGCGGAACGGACGCTGGGTGTCCGTGACACGACCCAGAAGCACCGTGTGCAACGTGATTAGTTGTGTAGAGAGCCGTCTGGCATCGTCGCGCCAGTGAGGTCGGCCCCTCTCAGGTCAGCCCCCGTCATATTGGCTCCTGTGAGGTCGGCCCCTACGAGGTTGGCGGAGTACAAGTACGCGTCTTTGAGATTGGCATTGCTGAGATTTGCGCCTGCGAGGTCGACAAAAGAGAGATCGGCCTGGTTTAGGTTGACGCCAGAAAGGTTCGCATTTCGTAGATCCGTACCGTTGACATTGATTCCGGAACAGTCAGGGAGGCAGGTGCTGATGAAATCCATCCCGTTAGTTCCTAAGCAACCGGCATGGCAAGGAGGAAGACTCGTATCTACCGTTGCCGTTGTTGGCGCTGGGGTAATGACCGGTTGGGTTGTGGATGTTTGGGCCACCGCGGGTTGCGTTGTTGGCGCTGGAGTAGTGACCGGTTGGGTTATCGATGTTTGGGCGTCATTGCTTCCGCATGCACTGAGCACTACAAGCAAACAAGCGAAAATTGCCACTGGAGATTTCATAGCGATGGTGCGGCACATTCCAAAACGCATATTTGGTTCTCTGGAGAACATTGGTAACGGTCCTTTGAAAGATGACATCTAGCGGAATCGCCTTGACGTACTTACCCTACAGAGTTCTGGAGCGAGCGTAAGCCGTTGAAACGGGGGTTATATGGAGCCCGAGAGGAGAATCGAACTCCTGACCTACGCATTACGAGTGCGTTGCTCTACCGACTGAGCTACCCGGGCAATGGGTGAAAATCCTACCGCCGAGTTGGTGGTCCGACCATTTGATGCCACGTACCCGCCCTAAATCAGTGGGCGATATTTGGCAAGGACATCAAAAGGTTCTCGAAAAGTAGCTTTTCGTTGACATTGCGGCTGAGGGCCACGTTGGCATCCCTCAGTTTTTTGACTGCCCGCACATACGATTCGGTCTGGTACATGGCGGTCGCTGTCGTGGAGTGCTTGAATGCTTCGCTGTACACCAAAGTCAGCATTCGCAGTCCTGATCGCAACTCGTCTGTGCGGTAGCGACGCAATTCGCGTTTGTGTTTGTCACCCAACAACTTGCGTCCACTACCGCGCTCACCCAAATATTTCACGCGGTCTTCCAACTCTTCAAGTTCCTTAGCCTGCTTTGCCTCGAATGCCACCAGTGACGATTCCACAGCACCGAGCAATTCGGCTGCGAGCGCAATTGCTCGCGATGTAGTGCCATCTAATCGTTGCGGAATATCGGCGAACAGAGCAGTACGCGCTGTCA
>JBAWVW010000116.1:0-4293 GCA_037147055.1 Actinomycetes bacterium | reverse complement strand
TGATCGCCGGCACCACGTTCATGGGCCCGTCTGATGTCACTGGCGATTTGGGCTGCTGTGTTCTTGGTGTACAACTTGGGGATTAAGTACCAATCCCCAGTACTTCGGGCCTGATCGAGCACTCGTTGCCAAAATGAGCGGCGCTTTGGGCGTTGGCGACATGGCGCGCCGTTGAGCCCAGTGGATGAAACGGGATGTGGGGTTTCTTGGAGCATGAATGAATAACGAACGTCGCACACCAAATTGTGCGCAATCTTTAAAACTTTTTACCAGCGTTCGAAAGTCCAAGACGTTGGTTGCCCATTGCTATACGGCATCACCCCGTGAAATGGGCGGGGATCGTCGTCAAAAACAAGGGGCAGAAAGTATCGGTCTCCCTCCCACATGGGCAATTCTGCTGCTTCTCGCAACTGCTGATCGGGGTTGCAGGCCTGCAAAATCCGCTCGAGGGAGATCCACTCCAGGTCTCCCTCATCATTTGATGACCCAGGGTCGCCAACCCAACCATCAATCAAAAAGAGTGGGCTGAACCAATCTTCCCCATTGGGTCCAAAGCCCGGCCATGAAACAGTGCCGCGCATCGTCATTGAGGTGACCTCAATGCCCGCTTCTTCTCGGATCTCGCGCCGAATTCCGCTGGCGAGATCTTCGTGGGTTTCTAACTTGCCGCCAAGACCATTCCACTTCCCAAGATGCTCATCATGGGAGCGCTTATTGCGGTGGATCAAGAGCACCTCTGAGCGTTCGCGATTGATGATGTAGGCGAGGGTGCCCATGATTGGCGCGTATGGCATCACTCTCTTGTATCAGATCGGACGCGGCATAGGGTCATGTAGCAGACTGTGAGCATGGGCATTGTTGATGATTATCGCACCGATGGGGCGGTCATTTTACGAGGCGTCGTCACACCCAAAGAGATTGAACTGCTGAGCGTTGGCATTGATGCAGTGATTGATTGTCCAAGCCCGCGTGCCAAGGTCGCCAGTGCCAGCGACGATCCAGGTTTTTTTCTTGAGGATTTCACGACGTGGCGCGAGCATCGCGAATTCGGCGAATTTTTGCACTCAACTCAACTTCCTGAAATCGCTGCTGCATTGACTGGTTCGCAAACAATTGGTTTGTACCACGATCATGTTTTAGTGAAGCAGGCCGGAACTCGTCAACGCACTCCGTGGCATCAAGATCAGCCGTATTACGACGTTGAGGGATTTCAAAATGTGAGTTTTTGGATCCCTGTCGATCCAGTGTTTGTTGAGGACTCTCTTGAACTCATTGCTGGTTCACATTTGGGACCTTGGTTGATGCCGCGCTCATTTCTTGATCAACGGGCCCAGTGGTTTCCCGAAGGATCTTTGGTGGAAATGCCAAATTTCGAAGGGGAGCGCGAGTCTCATCGCATTTTGCAGTGGGCGATGGAACCAGGTGATGTTATTGCTTTTCACATGCTGACTGTCCACGGTGCTCCCGGTGTTTCAGGCACAAATTCTCGACGTGTGTTTAGTTTGCGAGTTCTCGGCGATGACATGGTGTATTCGCCACGAGATTGGGTGACATCACCAGACATGAGTGTGATGTTCACTGGTCAAGAAGAGCGAGTGAGTGGTCAGCCTCTGCGTGGAGAGTGGTTCCCACAACTTTGGCCGCGATGAGCGAAAGATTTATCTAGTCGGTCGTTGTAGTCGTTGGATCATTAGCGCGTTCGCCCAAGTCAATGAAAAGAGCTTGACGATCTTCAATGATCGGGTACTCACCATTGGTCGGTGGCGCAAGTTCTCCAACATTTATCGTGCGACCATCGCAATCGGTAAAAGTATCCGTGCCCTTCACTTGCTCGATGGCGCACGAGATGTCTCGATCAGCGGGGTAGGCGTAATACACCAGCCATCCACGTTGTGCATCGGTGCCGGTGTGATTTAGGACGATGGTGCGCTCACCTGAGGTGGTGCCCAGACCGGCAAACAAGACTGGTCCATTGGTGTCAACTGATTCAGCCCAATACTCAACATTGCCGACAGGTAGGCGGTCAGGGACGAAGGTGGTTGTGATGGCTTGTTCGCCTCCGAGCAGAGATGCGATGCCCCACAAGACCAGTCCCAAAATCGCGAAAAAACCGATACCAGCGGCCACGGGCAGCACAGCTCGGCTGGCGGGTGAACGAAATTCGCGAGGACCCATAAAGCGAGTCTGCCGAGAAGGGTGGCAACTTCTGAAATTGTCCGTTAAATTTCTGAAAATTTTGAAATATGTGACCTGTCTTGAGTCCGTCAATGTGTGGTCAAGGCCCCTCAGGGCGTAGGGTTTCTTTCTTGTGAAGAGGCCATACCGAGTTGTCGTTGCCAAGCCTGGACTTGATGGGCATGACAGAGGCGCCAAGACCATCACCAGAGCGCTCCGTGACCACGGTTTTGAGGTTATTTATACGGGGCTTCACCAGACTCCCGAGCAGATTGCCGAAACGGCTTTGCAAGAAGATGTCGATGCAGTCGGCCTCTCGTTGTTGTCTGGGGCCCATCTGACGCTGTTCCCGCGGGTGATGGAAGAACTGAAGAATCGCAATATGGAAGAGGCTTTGATCTTTGGTGGGGGAGTGATTCCAGATGCCGATGCACGCGCCTTGCGTGAGCAAGGAGTATCAGAAATTTTCGGTCCCGGATCATCTTTGAAAGCCATCGCCCAGTGGTTAGAAATAGCTCTGGATGCACGAGAAGACGCAAGTGAGTGAGAGGAAAGATTTAGATGGATTTGTTTGAATATCAGGGCAAGCAGTATTTCGCCCGCTTCGATATCCCGGTCAGTCGTGGAGGTGCGGCGAGAACAGTGGATGAGGCGGTCATAGTTGCTGACGCGTCCGGTTATCCAGTTGTCGTCAAGGCTCAGGTGCAAGTTGGTGGACGCGGCAAGGCGGGTGGCATCAAGTTGGCCAATAACGCTGAGGAAGCGCGCCTGCATGCCAACAACATTCTCGGCATGGACATTAAAGGTCATGTCGTGAAATGTGTGTGGGTTGAAAATGCCAGCGACATTGACGAGGAGTATTACGCCTCGTTCACACTTGACCGTGCGGCAAAGAAGCACCTGTTGATGTTGTCAGCGCAAGGTGGCGTTGAAATTGAAGAAGTCGCCGAAAAAGATCCCGATGCAATTATCAAATTGCACATTGATCCAGTTGATGGTTTGTCACCAGAAGCAGCTCACAAAGCCGCCGTTGACGCCAAGATTCCCGCTAAGGCTGTCGATGGTGTGGCCAAGATTTTGGTGCAGTTGTATCGCTGTTTCACTGAAGGCGATTGCGACTTGGCCGAAATTAACCCGTTGATCTTGAAGCCGACTGGCGAAGTGCATGCGTTGGACGCCAAGGTCACTCTTGATGACAATGCGGCCTTTCGTCATCCTGAATGGGATGAATATCGTGCCACTGAAGAACTTGATGCGCGTGAACAACTAGCTCGTACTCATGGACTGCAGTACATCGGTCTTGATGGAACTGTTGGCATTATCGCTAACGGTGCTGGTCTTGCCATGAGCACACTGGACGTTGTCAATCAAGTTGGTGGCACGGCGGCAAACTTCTTGGACATTGGCGGCGGTGCTAATGCTGATGTCATGGCTGCAGCCCTGGAGGTCATCAACTTCGATGAAAAAGTCACATCCATCTTCATCAACATTTTCGGTGGTATTACTCGTGGTGAAGAAGTCGCCAAGGGAATCGTCGAAGCCTTATCACGCGTGACCTTGAAGGCACCGATTGTGATCCGTCTTGACGGAACAAATGCGGAAGAAGGACGCAAGATTTTGGCTGACGCTGGAATCCCCGAGTCCACATTGATCTCTAAGCCCACCATGCTCGAAGCAGCTCGCGCTGCTGTCGCTATTTCGAACGGTAAGTGAACCCATGGCAATTTTTGTAAACAAAGACACCAAGGTCATCGTGCAAGGCCTCACTGGTGGTCAAGGCAAATATCACGGGCTGCGTAATCAGGCCTACGGCACCCAAGTTGTTGGCGGAGTGACCCCCGGCAAGGGTGGCACCGATGTTGAAGGCATTCCAGTTTTCAACTCAGTCGCCGAAGCCGTTGCTGCTACTGGTGCAGACGCATCATTTATCGCTGTGCCACCGAAGGCTGCATCGGCAGCAATCTTGGAAGCCGCTGCTGCGGGTATTCGTTTCATCGTGTGCATCACCGAAGGTATTCCCGCTCAAGATGAAGCCAAGGTTTTCAACACCCTGGTGCGCGATTATCCGAAGACGCGCTTACTCGGGCCAAACTGTCCCGGCATCATTAGCCCAGGGAA
>JBAWVW010000115.1:0-4312 GCA_037147055.1 Actinomycetes bacterium | reverse complement strand
GCGCCGTATCTGGGGTGTGCAATATCATCCCGAAGTCGTCCACACGCCCCATGGTGCTGCGGTCCTGAAACACTTCCTGCATACTTTGGCGAATTGTGATCAGTCGTGGACGATGGGCTCGGTGATTGAAGAGCAGATCGCATTGGTGCGTGCCCAAGTCGGCAAGCAGCGAGTCATTTGTGGCTTATCGGGTGGCGTTGATTCGGCGGTAGCGGCTGCTCTTGTGCACCGTGCGATCGGTTCACAACTGACCTGCGTGTACGTTGACACCGGTCTGATGCGCAAAGGTGAAAGTGATCAAGTCGTGGAAACTTTCAAGCGCAATATGGGCATTGAACTCATTCACGTTGATTCAGGCGCCAAATTCTTTGATGGACTGAAGGGCACGACCGAACCCGAAGCGAAGCGCAAAATTATCGGCGAATTATTTGTGCGGGTTTTTGAACAACACACGGGTGGCGTCACCGATGCCGAATTTTTAGTGCAAGGCACCTTGTATCCAGACGTCATCGAAAGTGGCGGCAGCGATGGCACGGCTGCAGTGATCAAGAGCCATCACAATGTGGGTGGTTTGCCCGAGGACATGACTCTCAAATTAATTGAACCTCTACGTGCACTTTTCAAAGATGAAGTGCGCCGCCTCGGAAGCGAGTTGGGTCTCCCCGATGAGATTGTTTGGCGCCAACCATTTCCGGGGCCAGGGTTGGGCGTGCGGATCATTGGCGAGGTGACCCCCGAAAAAGTGGCAATTTTGCAAGAAGCCGATGCCATTGTTCGCGAAGAAGTGCGTTTGGCTGGGCTAGAACGTGAGATTTGGCAGGCATTTGCGGTGTTGCCCGATATCCGCTCGGTGGGGGTTCAAGGCGACGAGCGGACTTACGCGTATCCGATCATTATTCGGGCTGTGACCAGCGATGATGCGATGACCGCTGACTGGGCGCGGCTGCCTTATGACCTTCTTGAGCGGATGTCGAGCCGAATTATTAATGAGGTTGACGGGGTCAATCGAGTGGCCTACGACATCACTTCCAAGCCACCTGGGACCATTGAGTGGGAATAGCCCGACCGCAACACAATCGTAATATTTGGTAGCCTGCATGGGTGATCTTCAAGCCCTTCGTGAAATCCTCACTGCGCCGTTTACTCACCAGTTTTATGGTCTGCACCCTGCTTTTAGGCGGGGTGGGTATCAGTCTTGTGGACAGTCCGGCGATAGCCGATTCGGTTGATGACGCCAAGCGCAAGGTTCGGCAGATGGCGGATCAACTTGACGCAGCTGAGAACGAGGTTGACCGACTCTCTGAAGAGTTGGCGATCGCCGTTGAGAATAAACGGCAACTTGAGGTCGAAATTGCCACCACCGAAGTTGATATCGCTGCCAAGCAAACAGAACTTGGTGGAGTGCAGGGTCAAATGTCGAACCTGGCGATTGAAGCATTTGTCGGCGGCGGACGCGGTGGAAGTATTTCTGGATTGTTGGCTCCTGGTGGTGGCCCGAATGAATCAGTGCAGCGTCAATATTTGACGGAAATCGCCTTGAATGTTGGACTAGCAAGTTCTGACCAACTCGATGCTCTGATTTCTGATCTTGACGATCTTCAAAGTCGTTTGGAGAAAGATCGCGCAGGTGCCGAAGATCTTGCCGCACGAATCACCCAAGATGAAGTGACGACGCAAAATGAGATTGACAAGTTGGTCGCCCTCAATGCCAAAGCAGAAAAAGAACTTGGTCAAGCACTATCGGCCGAGCGCGGCCGACGTGCCGCAGCGGCGGCAGCAGCAGCCCGTGCAGAGGCGGAGCGGATTACCGGTGGCGGTAACGGCAACGGTGGCAGTGGTAACAGTGGTAACGGCGGCGACGGCGGTGGCGGATCTAACCCTGACCCCTTTGATCCCGGCTCAGTGCCACCGAGCAGTTCGCGTGGCGCTATCGCCGTGGCAGCGGCCAAAAGTCAGATTGGTGTGCGCTACATAAAATTCATGTCCCGCGAAGGAGTGGGTTTTGACTGTTCAGGATTGACCGGATGGGCGTGGGAACAAGCTGGCGTCTCGATCCCACATCAATCGCGTCAGCAGTTCAACACCACCGCTCATGTGCCAATTGCGTACATTGAGCCAGGCGACCTGATCTATTTCTACTCCCCGATTACCCATGTCGGAATCTACATTGGCGGCGGGATGATGGTTGATGCACCCGGTCCAGGGCGATTCGTGCGGTTGGCGGCAGTGACCTTTAATAAAGTTGTAGGTGTTTCTCGTCCTGGCTGAGAAGCTATTTTCTAGCGCGGACTACGGTTTAGGGGAGTGTTCATTCGAATGGGGATAGTTGATGGCGCTTGAAGCCAGTCATGTGCAAGGTATAGACGTCACCAAGGTGTCCGAGTGGTTAGCCGACAATGTCGCTGGTGCTCGCGCACCATTTAGTTTCCAACTCATCGCAGGTGGACGATCCAATCTGACATTTCTTGTCACTGACGACAGCGGCATTCGTTACGTCTTGCGCCGGCCACCACTTGGTCATGTTTTGGCCACAGCCCACGACATGGCTCGCGAACATCGGATTATTTCTGCCGTCGGTCAAACCAATGTGCCAGTGCCCGCCACGCTCGGTCTATGCACCGACGAGAGCGTTAATGGCGCACCGTTTTATGTCATGAATTTTGTAGACGGAGTCGTTCTTGACAATGCCGAGAAAGCGGAATTGCTCGACAAATCTTTACGCCGCTCGGCATCATTCAATCTCATTGATGTTCTCTGTGAACTTCATGATGTCGATATTGATGCAGTAGGTCTCGGCAATCTCGCCAAGCGCGAGGGATATATCGAGCGACAAATAAAGCGTTGGAGCACTCAATGGGAAAACTCGAAGACTCGCGAGTTGCCTGAAATTGACGAGGTCGTGCGGTTACTTTCAACGAAAGTGCCGCGACAACAAGATGTTTCCATTGCGCATGGCGACTTTCGTTTTGGCAATGTTCTCACCGATGTGACGACTGGTCGTATCGCCGCGGTGTTGGATTGGGAGTTGTGTACCTTGGGGGATCCGCTCGCCGACCTCGGGTATATCGGTGTCTATTGGAGCGATGGCCCAGCGAGTGCATTGCGCGCCAATGACCCGACGCCGGCGGGAGGTTTCACGACCTATCGCGAATTGGTTGAGCGCTATGCCACAAAAACAGGTCGCGATGTTTCAGGTGTCGATTACTACGTAGCTTTTTCGTGTTGGCGTTTAGCCGTGATTAGCGAAGGCGTTTACGCGCGTTACTTACACGGTGCAATGGGCAATCAAGAAGGGATTGATATGACGGTTATGAAAGCGGGCGTTGACGCGCTGACGATTCGCGCCCTCGAGGCAGTCGGGAGATTGGTATGAGCGCAGATGTACTCAGCGGTTGGTCAAAGAGTTCGCTGACTGCGGCCTCTATCACTCACGACACATACCGTAAAGGCAGTGGTCCTGGAATTATCGTTGTCCACGAGATTCCCGGCATCACACCTGCTGTCGCCAAATTTGCTCATGATCTTGTGGATGCTGGCTTCACTGTGGTGATGCCAGATCTCATTGGAGTGCCAGGCAAGGTAGCGAGTCGTGGATACATGTTGTCGTCAATGTCCAAAGTGTGTATCTCGAAAGAGTTCACTAATCTGGCGCTGAATAAAACATCACCAGTCATTGCTTGGTTACGCGCTGTGGGTCGTCAATTACATAATGAACTTGGTGGCAAGGGGATTGGTGCACTCGGCATGTGCTTTAGCGGCGGCTTCGCGTTGGGGATGATGGTGGACGATCATCTGATTGCTCCAGTGCTTAGTCAGCCGTCGCTACCTTTCAATATCAGCAAGAAAAGTGCTGCTGATTTAAACCTGTCTGCTGATGATCAAGCAGCGATTGTTCGACGTGCGCAGGAAGGATGCGAGGTGCTCGGACTGCGCTTTACCGGGGACAAATTAGTGGGGGATCGCTTTGCCTCACTGCGCACACTTATCGGCGATGCCTTTATCGCCATTGAATTGCCGTCGCAGAGTAAGAAAGATCATTCGGTCTTGACCGAGCAACGCGATGAGCCCAGCGTGCAACGGGTCATTACGTTCTTCAACGAAAAACTGAAATAGTTTGGTGAATCTGGTGGCAGGAATGGGCCCTTTTTGGGCATTTTTCGCCACCAGTTTGCGAGCTACGGACTGATTGTTAGTTTTCTGGTTTCGGGATTGAGTTGTAGTTTCCATCCGCCTTCATGTGGCGACCACCGTTGTTGTGCCTTACGGTGACGAGCGTAGTGATGTTGGTGATTATTCTGATGACTGAACAGCA
>JBAWVW010000114.1:0-4324 GCA_037147055.1 Actinomycetes bacterium | reverse complement strand
GTAGAAACAGAAACCGTCATTTCCTTGCATGTCGGTTCGTCCGGAATGTATCCCATGCCCGAAGGTGCTCCCGCTCTGCAACTCGGAGCCACACTCTTCGGACAGTTGTCATTGAGCGCCTGCGCCGAATGGCTGTGGAGTGGATACGGCAATCGATATCCCAATCTCAAGATTGCCATGAGTGAAGGCGGGATTGGCTGGGTGCCAATGTTGCTTGATCGATTAGAGAACGTTGTGGACCGTAGTGGCTACGGCGCGAATTGGGACTTACGACCCGCCGAAATTCTCCGACGCAACTTCTGGTTTTGCACCATTGATGATCCGTCGACCATTGACCTACATGAGGTCATTGGAGACGATCACATCATGGTGGAAATTGATTATCCACATGGCGACAGCACATGGCCTCACAGCCAATCTGTTTTGCGCGATGCGTGGGGACATCTATCACCAGAGTTACTGCGCAAGTTTTGTTGCGAGAATGCGGCAGCTCTCTATCGCCATCCGCTACCTCCACGAATTCTTCCATGACCACGGTTGCGCACTTACTTCGCCAGCGCATCGGTGACCACAATCCTGGTTACCACTTTGAAGGGCGAACGTACTCATGGGATCAGGTGGTAACGCAATCTGCTATTCGCGCCTCGATACTCACTGCCTTGCTCGATCCGGAAAAGCCACGCCACGTAGGCATCTTGTTGGAGAATACACCAGATTACTTGTTTTGGATTGGCGGTGCTGCACTCGCTGGGGCATGCATCGTTGGCATTAATCCGACGCGTCGCGGCGAGGAATTAGCACGCGATATCCGCCATACCGATTGTCAGATGATCGTCAGCGATCAAGCAGGGATTGCGTTGTTCAACAATCTCGATACTGGCGTACCTTCTCAGCGCATCGTTGATGTTGACTCGGCGACTCAGACACAGTTGATCAATCAACACAGCAGCGCACACATCCCCGATAGCGAACCTGATCCGACAAGTATCCTTTTCCTGCTCTTCACTTCGGGTTCGACGAGTGCCCCTAAGGCAGTCGTATGCTCCAATGAGCGAATGGCCACAGCAAGTATTCGTGCTGGCGAAATATATGGAGTCACTACCCAAGACATTTGTTATTGCCCGATGCCCTTATTCCACGGCAATGCCCTGATGGCCTGCTGGGGTCCTGCGTTGGCGGTTGGGGCACAAGTTATTTTACGACGAAAGTTTTCTGCCAGTAATTTTATGCTTGATGTGCGTCAGCATGGTTGCACCTACTTCACCTACGTCGGGCGCACCATCGCCTACGTTCTCGGGCAGCCAGCCTCTGCACTTGACTCACATAACCAATTGCGCTTGGGGTTTGGCACTGAGGCCAGTGCTCTTGACAGGCAACGCTTCTTTGACCGCTTCAGATGTCAACTCGTGGAGGGCTACGGCTCGAGCGAAAGTGTTGTCGCCATTATTCGCACGCCTGAGACGCCGCCCAATGCGCTCGGTAAAGAGCGTCCCGACATGGCTGGCAATATCAAAATCGTTGATCCGGAATCGAATACCGAATGCCCACCTGTCATCTTTGACGACTTTGGAGCGATCACTAATCCTCAATGCATCGGCGAGATTGTGAGCCTGACTGGCGGCGCATCATTTGAGGGTTACTACAACAACCACGAGGCTTCCAGTGAGCGTGTTCGCAACGGATGGTATTGGACAGGTGACCTGGGGTATAGAGACGCCGATGGTTTCTTCTATTTCGGAGGTCGTAGCGCGGATTGGCTTCGCGTTGACAGTGAGAACTTTGCGGCATCCCCCGTCGAAAACATTATTGCGCGCTGCCCAAATGTAATGATGGCTGCGGTCTATCCAGTCCCCGATCCCGTCACGGGAGACATAGTGATGGTGGCAATTGAAATGGCAGACGCTACAGATTTTTCAGCTGTTGACTTTGACACCTTCATGTCACAGCAACGCGATCTTGGCACCAAGTGGTCACCACAGATCGTGCGCATCACGAAAAACATGCCACTGACAGCCAACAACAAAGTACATAAGCCACCATTACGCAGCGACAAGTGGCGAACTACCGATACGGTTTTCTGGCGCACCGAACGCAATCAACCTTTGACTCTGATGACTGAACCCGACAAGGTGGCGCTTGAACAACGTTTCGCCGACAACGGTCGCAGTCACATTTTACTCGGCCTATAACGCAGGGTTGTGCGCCGTCCAGGTCTGCCAAGATTCGAGACACTCAGGAAGTTCACCTTTGCCCGTTTGATGTAATGGCCACTGGGCTTCATCTAAACCTGCAGGCGGATTAGGCATCTCATGGCCGTACCACAACAGATGTCGGCGACGCGCAAATAGCCAATCACCGTTGACTCGTTGATAGGTGTCGTGATACTGAATCTGGTGAATAATCCAAGCACCTTGCGAATCTTCAATTTCCCCGCGGCAGGAAACAATTCCTGTGGCATTGTCCCCGTCTTGGATATCAATGAGATGGTTATTGACCTGCAAGATCACTCGACCTAAGGAATGCATTTGCGAATCAAAGTTTTCTTTCAGAGCTTGAGTGCCCGATGACTCTCGAGTGATCTTGATATCAGGAATAAATAAAGCGGCTAGTTTTTGTGTGTCTCGCGCACCATAATAAATCGCATAACGACTAGCGATCTGGCGAATATCCTCACAGGCGATCAACCAATCAACAGGATGAGACTGTTTAAAAGACTCTGTATTACTCATGATCATCTACCTGACGGCAAAGGATGTGGATGAACTGTCGGTTGCAATAAAGCATCGGTACCACCGTCCACAAATAAAACTTGCCCCACGATAAATGAAGCCTCCGAGGACAGCAAAAACGCGATTGCCGAGGCAATCTCATCGGCCCGACCCCAACGGCCCCGTGGAATCGGAATCATTTTCAAACGTTCCGCCATCAAAGGAACATCTAGTAGAGGTCGGGTCATTGCAGTATCAATGACCCCTGGAGCAACCGCATTGAGGCGAATACCCGATTGCATCCACTCATTAGATTTCATCCGCACCCAAAAAGCGATCGCTAATTTACCGGCAGGGTATGGAATGTATGTGTCACCGACTCCGTACTTAGCCACTGTCGTCTCTTCGTCATTGTTGAGAAAGCCCAGAGCATCTTCAATCGAGAGCCCTGGAGTCATTGTCGTCGAGTTTGACGAGATCATGACTATCGCTGGATCGGCTCCCTTCTCAAGCGCCGACCGCAGACCATTGACAAGCGCCATGGTGCCATAGAAATTCACACGCACTTTCAGTTCATTTGATGCTGGGTTACTGACTCCGGCGCAAGGAACTAAACCGTCGAGAACACCTCCACACAAAGCAATGACCTCATCCACAATTCGCTGTCGTTCTGCCACTTTGGAGATATCACCGCAGACATCGGCATTGCGCAAATCAACTCCAATCACTTTGTGACCCAAGGATTCCAACTTGGCTTTTGTTGCCGCACCAATACCTGAAGCCGTACCTGTGACGCAAATAGTTCCCATGTTCATCCCCCAAAAAACTCTGATCACATTCTGTCAGATTGCATCGGTCACACAAAGCCCGTTACGGTCACACTATGAAATCGATTGTCTGTCAACAATTCGCACCGTTGAACCAATTACAACTCCAAGAATTGCCGGATCCAGAATTACCTGCAGGTTGCGTCAGGATCGCCGTCACGGCCTGCGGGGTAAACTTTGTTGACGCACTCATGGTTCAAGGAAAGTATCAAATCAAGCCACAAACGCCGTTTGTCCCCGGATCAGAAGCTGTTGGCCGAATCATCGAGATCGCCCCCGACGTCGCAGGTCTCAACATTGGTGACCGAGTCTTTGCCAGCCTCTTCGGCGGATTCAGTTCGCAGGCCGTGGTTCCGGCGCGGCGCCTGATGAGACTGCCCGACATACTTACTGATGGCCAAGCGGCCACCTTCATGCAGAGTTATCTCACTGGCTGGTTTGCTCTCGTTGAACGTGCGCAGGTTCAAGCCGACACTTGCCTTTTGGTCCTTGGTGCCGGTAGCGGCGTCGGTCTGGGCGCTGTTGATGTTGCTCAAGCATTAGGGGTTCGCGTCATCGCTGCCGCCTCAACACAAGAAAAACGTGACCTTGCTCAACAGCGCGGTGCCTTCGCGACTATTGATTCAACTTTGCCCGCCAACGAAGTGAAAGAAGAAGCAAAGCGACTCTCTGGCGGAGGCGTTGATTATCTCTACGATCCAGTCGGAGGAGAACTTGGCGAAACCTGTCTGCGTGCCCTCACTGACGACGGTCAGTATTTAGTGATTGGCTTTGTGGCTGGTATTCCAA
>JBAWVW010000113.1:0-4405 GCA_037147055.1 Actinomycetes bacterium | reverse complement strand
CGTTCGCGACTGTCGCCACGATCCCGACGATCGCGGGTATCACCCTGTGACAAATCTGGAATATGAACCTCATCAAGCGATGACTGATCAGCGTCGTGCGTGAGTTTGATCGCAGCAAGAGCGATCTGTTCAATGTTGAACTCTTGCAAAAGTTCGGTGAGCACTGATTCGAATCGTTCTTGCGGACCGGAGGCTAGAGCTTCGCGCAAAGTCTCTGTGGTCAGTTCCATCTGACGAGCGCGTAGCGCTTCTACAGAAGGCACTTTTTCAAAAGGAATCTTCTGCTTCGTCAAGCGCTCAATGTTTTGAAGTTGGCGCTGTTCGCGCGGTTCAGCCAAAGTAATAGCGACACCTTCGCGGCCTGCGCGTCCGACGCGACCGATGCGGTGCACATATGACTCTGGGGCAGAAGGAACGTCGTAGTTCACAACGTGAGTGAGGTGTTCAATGTCTAATCCGCGAGCTGCCACGTCGGTTGCAATCAGTAACTCTGCGACACCCGAACGAACTCGACCCATGACTCGGTCACGCTGTTCTTGATCCATTCCTCCGTGCAGCGCTTCGGCACGATAACCGCGCCCATTTAGCGTTTCTGTGAGTTGGTCAACTTCACCGCGAGTACGACAGAAAACAATCGCCGCCTCTGGTGCTTCAATATCCAAAATACGACCCAGGGCTGCTGCCTTATGGTGCCGTGGGATCATGTATGCCGACTGCTTCACCAAAGGCAAAGTTCCGGCCTCAGTTGATGAGCGTTGGATGGTGATTCGAATCGGTTCACGCTGGTGACGGCGGGCGATTGAGTCAATGCGCGGTGGCATGGTCGCCGAGAACAAAACTGTCTGGCGTTCTTTCGGCGTGGACTCGAGAATGGCTTCGAGGTCTTCGGCAAAGCCCATGTCAAGCATTTCATCGGCCTCGTCGAGGACAACCATCTTGATGTTGTCAAGCTTGAGAGTCTTCTTGCGGATATGGTCGAGGGCGCGTCCGGGTGTTGCCACCACGACATGTGTGCCACGGCTCAACGCGTCAATCTGACGACCGATCGGCTGGCCACCGTAGATCGGAACGCAACGGGCACGAAGATCGTGGCCGTATTTGTAGATGGCTTCAGAAACCTGCATGGCAAGTTCACGGGTTGGCACGAGGACCAAAGCCACTGGAGCCGGTCGATCGTTATTCATGTCGAGTAACTGCAAGATAGGCAGAGCAAATGCTGCCGTCTTGCCGGTACCAGTTGCGGCTTGACCCAAAAGGTCTTTGCCGTTGATCATGTGGGGAATGGCCTCGCGTTGAATAGGCGTCGGTTCCTCATAACCAAGACCCGCCAAGGCCTTGAGTAGTTCTGGTCGTAGTCCTAAATCGGCAAAGCCGGTGTCCACGCTGGGTATTGTGTCCATGAGCGTTTCTCCTGCTCTGTAAGGTTGACCAGCCTACGGCTTATATACCCCAACCGCGCTGCATACCAAATTTCGGAGCTTTATCGGTCACATCGCCCTGATGTGCTTGTCGATTTGCCAAGCCTCGATGCCAAAGCCCTCAGGGTTGTTGATCACGGCCAGTTGCAGGCGTTGTTGAGCACTTTTATAGCATTTGGTGATGTTGTAGGGCTTTGCCTTGAGATCATGGGCGACTTCAGTGACTGTTTTCCCTGAGAAAACACGACCAACGAATACCTCATTTTGTTTTTCGGTGAGGGCATTGGCGATTGCTTCTAAGGTCTCTGGGTCGGGATTGCTGAAGTACTGATCCTCAGCACTGGGTACAAAAGTTGCCTCATCTACCTCTTGCTGGTCACCTCGTGAGAGGTTCGCAAGTCGGGCGTTGGAGACATATTCACCATCGGCGCCGCGGGCGCGTTCGGTAGCTTGTTGTTTCTGTTGGCGGATGAACTCAATGACTCTGTGTTTCGTCGTGGCACTTGCTAGTTGTACCGGTGAGTAAGCATCCATTTTGTCGAGGTGATTGAGGAGCCACTGCGTGCAATATCTAACGGCGTCCATCTGGTCTTGCAGGGCGACGATGTTCAGGCGCATCAACTTACGTTGAACGGCCGTTTCAAATTCAATGATGTACGAGTTGATGGGGTTTTTGCGGTCCATAAAAAGATCACTCCTGAGTGATTAGTGGGTGTCGGATGAACAAGGGACTGGAATGACAACGTGAAGTTTCACGCCGGTCTGTACTGGGCGATTAGTCAGCAAACCCCTCGCGAAGTTCCGCAACGATTTTGCGGGCCTTGCCTAACTCGCGCTGCGCGACATCGCGCCGTATTCCCATATCTTTGGCTGCCTTGACGACAGTGTCTCCTTCAATATCCACGACGAGGTATACCTGTCGTTGACGCTCGCTCAGACTCTGCAACATGGAACCCAACATGACCTTGTTGATGACTTGATCTTCAACATGATCATTCGATTCAATGCGGTCGCCGTAACTGGCTGAATTCTCTGAACGATCAATGGGTTGGTCAATGAAGATGATCCCGAAATCGCTGGCGTTTTCACCGTTGCGAAATTTTGCCTGGGGCAATTGTCGATGCATGGCTCGGTAGAAATCGACTGCTCGCTGAGAAGCGCACGCCGATACCAGTGCACGCGGGGCGTATTTGGACATCAAGTGAGTGCGTTCCATTAAGAAAAGGCAACAGTAGCTTTTGAAGTCATCCGCTTCTTGAATGCGGAAACTTGACATGCGGGTGATTTTTCGGTCCAACTCCAGAAGAAACTCTCGGAAGTAATCTTCCATGTTCACTGGATTTTCCATTGGTGTGTTCATCTGATCATTATTCATCGCTGGTGCCTCCTCGGGCTGGTGGTTGGGTGTCGATTTGTTCCGCATGGGGTGCTGTTGATCTTTCAGGGTGGTGGCTCTACTTTCACTGTGGGTTGGGCAAACCTCGAGGGTTTGCTGGGGGTTTTAATCATGTCAGGGGGCTGTGAGATAGATCCCCAAAACAAGATTTAGATGATGTCCAACTTGCGCATGACGCGATATCGCGTTTCGACAAGTTGCTGGAATAAACGTCTACTCACCGTTCGAATTTGGACATGGCGGACCCGAGTCGGTGTCTCCAAAAGTGTTTGGAATGTGATTTCTGCGCAATCTTGAAAGGGGAAACCAAATAATCCGCTGGAGATCAGCGGTGCGACCAAGCGATTTTCACTCCGCTCGTCGGCCATTGCCAGAATCGTTTGCCAGGTTCGAACGAGCGTGTCTTCTTCGCCATGTAACGACCGTTGTTTGATACCGCTATTCATTGCATCCTTGTTGACTGGACTGGTCCAGCGTGGCCCAAAAGCATGAATAACACCAGAAAAACCGAGGTCTTCTCCACGGCCGGCACCCGTGAAGACAGCTTGCCCTGGTTTCATTGGCAGGAGGTCTGTCGGACGTTGATGCATCAGTAGGTCGGCGCCGCACACTTCCCAAATACGACCCGAAGCCCCACCACCAGGAGTGGCCTCGGCATTTGAGGCGTTGATCAACAGGCCATCAAATGGCGAAGCAATATCGGCATATTCAATCTCAATTTTCAAAGAACCTGTTTGGTACTCATCGTCTTCAAAGTCGTAGGTCTCTTCGCTCAATTGGTAGTCATGGGATCGAACCGGTGGGAAATTCTCTTCGGTGAACGACTTCAGGGCACGTATTGCTTCGATTGAAGGGCGAGTGCCACTGCCTGTCAGCGTCAAATCGTTGCGTATTTGCAATGACCAAGTGTCCTGGATCTCAGGAAGACGCGTCACGTCTGGACTAATGATTGAATTCACTTCGAAAGATCTCAGATACATGCTCGTTGGCGCGGCCCTGAAGCTTTCGGACAAGAACATGGATTTTGATGTCAAGGGCTTGCCACCAAGAGCCTCAACACTTTGACCGTTGGCGAGTCCGTTTTTGATCGTGACGACCAAATCACGGTCGACGTCGGTGAAAAACCGCTGGTTACCTTTGTGACCCAAAGTGGCCGTAAAGGACTCGGGTAATTCACTCACTCGCTGTCCCTTACCAATCAATCCGAGAGTCATGTAATAGCGAACGTTGCGCTCTGTTATTTGGCGATCGGGGTTGAGGACCGCATTGGCGCGGGCAACCAGCTGGTCAATTAAAAAGTATTGAGCTTTCTGGGCATCTGATGCGGGCACTGGTTACCTCCGTTCGGTTCGTGGGTTTTGACTAACTGACAACAAATATCTTAATCCAACAAATTTACTTTGTCAACACTATCAGACAATTTATTTTTTGCTCGCCATTTTTACTTTGTTATTTAGATAACACTTGCGTATCGGACTGAGTATTTCCTTAGTTGGGCGAGAATTTATCCACAGGAGTCGCATATAGGCACTCTCACGACGGTTGTATGGGCTGCGCTGGAGCATCCCACATTCCTAGCTCTTCGAAATAC
>JBAWVW010000112.1:0-4407 GCA_037147055.1 Actinomycetes bacterium | reverse complement strand
GTTGAAGACGAGCCTGAACGGTCTGGGTTGACCAGAATGCCCTGTCTTGCTGGGCGGTCTCAATGTGAGATCCCGAAATTTGGATCGTCTTATTCATCACATCTCTATTCTAACCCTCAAGGGCAGGTGGGGAAGTCGAAAAGGTGTGGCGGCGAATTTCGCACAACCCTCGCCTTCGTGAGCCTGGTGCGTGAACCCTGAGGCCGTTGGGGCCACGAAGCTAGAACGATTTAATGCTCGAATTTAGAAAAAAAAGTGACTCGTATTTAGAAATTAAAGGTTAGAGTGGGGTTATGTCTGCATTGTCCAGCATCAAGGTACAGCGTCGACTGGTCGAGATTATTCGTGCGCGTCTTGAGGAAGAGATCGTTGTCGGTCTTCAGGGACCGCGATCGGTAGGCAAGTCAACCCTGTTGCGTCAGATTGCAACAGAAGCGGGTGTTGACGTCATAGACCTTGACGACCCTGCCATACGTGATGCGGTTGCGGCAGACCCAGGAATTTTCGTGCGTGGCGTGTCGCCAGTCTGTATCGATGAGTACCAACATGCCCCAATCATTCTTGACGCGATAAAGGCAGAGTTGAACAAAGAGCAGCGACCTGGACGCTTCATCATTACTGGTTCAACGCGACATGAAGCGTTACCACTGGCCGCACAGGCCCTCACTGGACGCCTTCATATGCTGACTGTTCGCCCGCTCTCGCAAGGAGAGATTGGTGGTGTGGAAGAAAACTTTGTTGAGCGTTGTCTCGTTGACCCTGGCGTGCTGGTGGTGCCTACACCATCATCAACGACGCGCGAGGAATATATTCATCGTGTTGTCGCCGGCGGATTTCCAATGGCGCTGCAACGACCAGTTGGGGCTTCGCGGAATCGCTGGTTTGACGATTACGTCGGACAGACCATTGAACGTGACTTGCTTGAATTATCACAAGTGCGTCAACGAGCGAAACTACCGCTGCTGCTGTCGCGTCTTGCCGGACAGACGGGGCAATTACTCAATGTAAGTAACGCAGCCAGAGACATTGATCTCGAGCAAAAAACAGCTGACAATTACACCAAACTTTTGGAAGCAGTTTTTCTTATTCAGCGACTCCCCGCCTGGGGTTCCACCTTGCGATCTCGGGCCGGATCAGCACCTAAAATTCACATCGTTGATTCTGGAGTTGCCGCTCGACTGTTGCGACTGAGCCCAGCACGACTGTCATCGCTTCAAGCGACCGCGCTCACCGAGTTTGGACATCTACTTGAGACATTTGTTGTTGGCGAAATTCTGAAACAAGTGTCGTGGTCAGACAATGTCGCTGGGTACGGCCATTGGCGAACCCACGATGGTGACGAGGTCGACCTAATTCTTGAACGCGATGATGGATGCATCGTCGCTTTTGAAGTGAAATCTGGCAGCAGAATATCTGGCAATGACCTCAGCGGGTTACGTAAATTACGTGGAGCCTTAGGGGACAAATTCACTGGAGGGATTGTGCTGAATACCGGGGAACGCTCATACACGCCCGAGGACCGGATTCATGTACTTCCGATTGATCGACTGTGGACTCAAAGTTCTGCACTGCGATAGCAAATAGCCTGACAAGGAATCGTCACGCTCAGAGCATTCTTTCTACTCTGAGCGCACTCCAGTAACCTCTATAAAGATGACGTGAACTGTGTCGGCGAATTTCGCACCACATTTCGCACCATCCCCGCCTTCGTGAGGCTGGTGCGTAATTCCAAACCGCTGTATTGATGGGGTAGTGGTTGGGGTTTCAGTAAACGTTTGGAACGCGAAATGCCGTTTTTTGGAACGCGTGATCAGGGGGCATAGTTACCTAAGGTGCCACATTGACTACTCATCCTAAGTCCGGGCCCTATTCGCGTCGATCAGCAGGGGGTACTGCTTCTTGTTGGAGTCTTCGCTAGTGTCACAGTTGGTGGAGATGTTGGTGTGATTGCTGCATCGTCAACGAAAACTATGAGTTTGCGGGACTTCACATTCGTATACCCACTATCTACAAAGTGGTAAAATAGACACTTGAGAAAAACCCTCTTCATCATTGTGTCTTTTGCTTTGGTTTTTACTTTCACATCTCCGGTATCTTGGGCTGCCTCGACGTTCAAGGTCAGCTTTGTATTGATAAATCCAATCACCGGTAAGAACGTTGGGGCTGGAACTGGAATTGGCATCAGCTCGGTAAATCGCAATGGTGAGCCGCCAAACGCTCAGACCAATAATAATGGCGTCGTATCTTTTACAATCAAACCGCAGCAGTACACCCTTAATGGAGCGTGTGGAATTTGCTATGCCGACGGGCAAGCGCAATTCATCACTAGCTATTTGGTCATCGCACAAAGTGACGGAAGGGTAAGGGTTTTAGCGGCCGATGGAGAGCCAGTAACCAAGGATGCCAATGGTAATTGGATGATCACGACTAAAGCAGTACGCAAGGTATCTAAAAATGATCCTTGGAAATTAATGACTACAAAACCAATGCCAAATAACGTCGCAACAAACGCATGGCTCTTAACCAATGGAAAGATTTTGGTTCAAACGTCTCAGAATGATCATCGTGTTAACTGGTGGACGATCACTCCAGATATATATGGAAATTATTACGATGGAACTTGGAAACAGATTGCGCGAATTCCGAATTACAACTCCATGGGCAATGGCGCAATTCTCCATAGTGGAAATTTTTTCATCACAGGTGGCGAAGGAAATTACACTGATGCCGGTTTTTTTGAAGCTGATACAAATAAGAGCTATATCTACAACGTTTTGAGAAATACATGGAGCAAAGTATCGCCACCTAACAGCGGAGAAGGATTGTGGGCCCACATTTCAGCCCCACCTTTTGTCGAGTTAGCGAATGGGCAGATAATGATTGGTAATTTCTCGGATAGAGATCCGAGTTCAAGTCATGAGTCCATGCTCTTCGATGAAACCACGATGAATTGGACCGTTACAGGAACAAATAAGTCCGGGATGAATTCTGAGGCCGGATTTACTTTGTTACCCAACGACAAGGTGCTAACAGTGAATACCGATGGCGCGGGTGATACTGCTGAAATCTATGATCCGGCTACAGGTCAATGGAGTAAAACAGGGCCTATTCCTGCAGCTCTATCCAATGGTGAGATTGGTCCAGCACTCGCTTTACCAAGTGGAAAAACATTGGCGCAGGGTGCTACTGGTGCAAACGCACTTTATGATCCCATGACAAATAGTTGGATGGCTGGGCCTAGTTTTCCAAAATTGAAGAACGGACTGCAGTTGAGTGCCCCAGATAATCCCACCGCTATTTTGCCTAATGGGAATTTGCTCACGGTAACCAGTTCCAATACGCGGGATACGAACAATCTGGCCATCATGGGACCCGCTAGATATTTTGAGTATGACGTGGCTTCAAATGCATGGCTGCCGGTCATTCAAGACTTAATGCTTCCACCATCAAGCAGTATTTCCACTCAAATACAAATGCTTCCCTTGCCCAATGGACAAATAATGGTGATTAACAGTAGGGCGAACCCTGGTAGTGGTGGGATAGCGTTTTTTACATCTAAGGGAGTGCCAAAGTCGTCATGGGCCCCAATGGTGGATTTTATTTCATCCACCGCTCTAACTCCGAAGAAGAGTTTTAGTGTTTCTGGTAAGCAACTCTCTGGACTTACTCAAGGTTCTCAATTTGGTGATGAATTTGAAAACGCCACCAACTATCCACTTGTAAGAATCGTGAATAACTCTTCTCGTCACGTCTTTTATGCAATCACCTCTCATTTCAGCAGCACCTCAATTGCCCCGATGGCCCCATCCAATTTTAATTTCACAATCGGAAAAGATTTTGAAGACGGCCCTTCAAAGATGTATGTGGTTGCAAATGGGATCGCCTCTAAACCAATTAATGTCACGATTACAAAAGCCACACCTCTGAAATAGGACTAGAGGGTTACTGCCGTTGATGGAACGCCCCATTTCCAAAGCGTGCTTGATGGCCAGCGCATGTTTCAACCACTCGAGCGTGTGCGAACGAAACGAACCAAGTGCGCCATGTACGGGCATTGGCGTATCCCCGAACTTGACGCTGTGAGTGCACACCTGCACGGACTGTCAACATGGATTCGCCAATCGAGTACCGATGATGAGCGCGCGAACAACAAACGACGCACTCGAGCCTTGCGAACCATTCCACCGACGGATACGGACTGGCGTCGTTTGTTTGGTGGCCGTGAAGATACCGAGTCGATGCATAACCACATGAAAGAAAAGTGGTTTGGTAGGCGAGTGCGGGCAGTGGGTTTAGAGCGACGCGAACTACAACTACGCGGTTACCAAATACATCAGGGCATCACCGCACTGTTGGCGTGGCATTACCGAACCGGGGGAGACGTGTCTCGCTACTTCGGTGAATGGA
>JBAWVW010000111.1:0-4525 GCA_037147055.1 Actinomycetes bacterium | reverse complement strand
GTGTTGTCAGTCAGCGCAAGAGATGGGCGCGCATGATGAGTTCGCGTGCCGAAGGATCAAGTTGATGACCCGCTAACTTCTCACCGATTGCAATGGCCTCGATGGGATCTTCAACCATGCCTTGCCAACGTACGAAGGCAGCCATAGCGCCCATAATGATGTCGCCGACTTCTTCGCCATGCACGATGACTTTGACATTATTAGTCAGCAACTTCTTGAGTTCTTTAAACAATCCGCGAGCCCACTCGTCAATTTTTTCGTTGTTTTCATTGTTGAACGGACGGTGCTGGTAATTGACGCTTAGTTCGTCGTAATTGTGGAGGTTGTGGGGAGCAGTGATGATGCTGATCAGACAACCAAAATGGTTCTCCCGAATCCAGATGATTTCCTCTTGGCGGCGCACTCGGCGATGATTGTCGCCATAGCCACCAGGGCGTTCGCACACAGCGAGACGGTCTTTAACAATCCATGTGAAGTTCCGGGGGGTAATTCCCAGAGCCCATTTTCCTCGTAACTTTGGCGGCACGACGGTCAGGCTAGCCCTGAGCAGGGGCGGGAGTGATAAAGATGCGCTGATTTGTTCTACTAATTCTCAATCCGCCTGGTAATTCGCAAGCTGTGACCTCACCTCGAGCCACCGCCAAAACCCGCTCCACGGAGGCTGCATCGGGTGGATGGGTCGTGCTCAACCAGAGCCGAATCGCCCGTCTCGCTAAAGCCACAGGTGCACTCGCAAGAGCCTTGGCGTCGGTGGGGTCGATTTCTTTGGCGAGGGCATCAAGGACGTCCGAATCGTCGGCCATCAGACTGGCTTGACGGGAAAAAATGGGCACCAAATCGCGACTAGATGCCTCATTGAGCAAGGGCAAGATCTGGTGACGCACACGATTACGTAACAGTGACTGGTCTTCATTTGAGGGATCGCGAACGGGTTCCCAGCCGAGCAAAGCACAGACCGCTTCGGTTTCAAAGCGCCTGATTCCCAAGATTGGGTGACGCACCTGACCACTCGGGCCACCACTTGGGCGCATGCCAGCGAGACCGTCGATGCCGGCTCCACGCAAGATATTCAGGAGCACTGTTTCAGCTTGATCATCTGCCGTATGACCTGTCAAAACATCGTCGGGAAGGACGCTGTAGCGAGTGTCTCGGGCCCGAGCCTCCAAGTTTGGTCCTGTGCTCACTTGCACTGTGAGAGCTTTGAAATCGGCTCCTACAGCTTTCGCAGCGTGTTCTACGATGCTGGCCTCAGTTGCCGATCCCGAGCGAATGCCATGGTCGACATGGATGGCGGTGACCTGTAGATCGGCGGCGACGGCGAGGGCCAAAAGAGCGAGTGAATCGGCCCCACCCGAGACTGCGCAGGACACGAAAGTACTAGGTGGCGGAAAAGTTGAACGGGCGAGAAGATCAATGATCAGAGGCGAACGTGTCCACGCCTCTTGGGTTCCCGACTGGGAGATAACTCAGCCCTCGTCGTGACCGCGGCGTTGGCGTTTGCCGGGAAAACGGCTGGCGGAGACTTGCTTGATATAGCCAGCGCCGACGGCGGCAACTGAGCCGATACCCACAACTGTCAAAACTAAGCCGACCCACCAGTGCCAAATGATTGCTGCAAGCATGAATCCTATCGTAGCGACTGAGACGCCCGCCCGGCTAGTTACTCGGGATGGAGATTGTCAACAAAGTCATCAAGCGATCCGACGAAACGCTCAAGATAGGTAGCCAATTCGGCCATCTCGCGTTGATTGAAAGCGGTGGTGATATGCACCAAAAGCTCTTGTCGACGGGCAGCGGCTTGGGCATGGCGTTGGCGTCCGGATTGAGTGGCAGAGACGACCACGACGCGTTTGTCATCGGTGCTGCTGCACCGCGTTGCCAAATTAAATTTCTCGAGTCGTTGAATCGCCCTAGTGGCCGTTGATGGATCAACCCGCAATGCCTCAGCCAAGTCGCTCATGCGCCAACCTGGTTGCTGCACCAAGAGGTCGAGGGTATCCATCTGTCCGAACTCAAGTGCATCCTCGCCAACACCAAAAAAGTGTTCAAGCAATTTGCCCATGGCAGCACCGCGACGCATTTCGCGCCATGAGCGTCCCACGCGGATAGCGAGCTCACGCTGCGCAGGATCAGATGGATCAAATTTGGCGGAATGAGCCGTGGTCATGACATTTGTAGAGTACAACGCATAGCCCTGCCTTGCGCTCAACCAGCGTTGAAGTATTTCCATTCTTCAACGCGTGTCCCATCAGCAAGATTGCAATAACCGACTTGTCCAGTGGATTCCTCGACGATCTCCAAGGTGCCACCTTGGGAGATGCAGTATTCGGAGGCTGGATTGGCTATCTGAGTGCCTCCCATTGCTGGCTCAGTTGATGGGGCCTGAGTGTCGTCTGGCTGAGTGGTCACTGGCGAGGAGTCGCTACCGCAACCAAAAAGTGCGACACTGGTTATTGCTAATCCAAGAATCAATACGGACTTTTTCATGAGGTCACCCTTCGGTCATTTCAACGGCGTACCCTCACAACTGTAATCATTGTGCGCAGGCGGAGATCGCAATATGAAGATATTTTCACGAACCCAAGAAATCATTGATCATCTGGTTACTTTGCAGACCACGATTTCTGCTGAGAGTGACAAGTTCTTTGAGTTGGACCATGGTCTGCAGTGCGCAGCGTTACTTGAGGTGAGTGATCCCGACGATCTTGAACTTCAGGTGGCTGGCTTGATTCATGATCTCGCGCATCCCTGGGATGGACCAGGTCAGCCCCGTCACGCAACCATGGGCGCTGATGCCGTGCGACCAGTGTTGGGTGAACGCGTGGCGGCGTTGATCGCAGGTCATGTGCCAGCGAAGCGTTTTCTCGTGACGACCAGACCTGAATATCAGGCATTATTATCGCCAGACAGCGTCATGACTTTGGCGGCTCAGGGTGGCGACCTGAGTGCTGACGAAGTTGCTCATTTCCAAACCAACCCGTGGTGGTCGGCGATGGTGTCGCTACGTATCGCCGATGATTCAGCAAAAGTTGCAGGAGCAGTCGTACCTGATCTTGATCATTGGGTTGATGCCATTCATTCATTGAGTCGGGTGTGACGATGCAATCCTTCGCGACTGGTGACTCTGCAGCGAAGGTTTTCTTTGACGATCATGGTTGGGTTTTGATCGACACACTTGATGATGATGGCGTAAAACAGTTGCGTGGGTGGATAGATGACATCTCGTCATGGTCTGACGAAGATGGGCCATGGCTGCATTATCGCGAGATGACTGACTTTGGTCCCAAGTTGTGTCGCACAGAAAACTTCACACCATTTCACGAAGGTATTCGTGCGCTGCTCACGAGCGGTTCAATGTTGCAATGCGCGAGTTTTTTAATCGGTGAGCAAGCAGTTCTATATAAAGAAAAGATCAATTATAAGTTGGTCGGCGGAGCGGGGTATGCGCCTCATCAAGATGCACCGGCGTATCCATTTATTAATAGTCATATTTCGTGCATGCTCGGCATTGATGACGCTGACGAACTGAACGGATGTTTAGAAGTAGTCAGTCATTGCTTCGACGAAGTATTGCCGAAGAATGATGTGGGTTGTATCGCCGATGACATCGTGCAATCGCTGGAGTGGACGATGGCTCCGCTGAGGGCTGGCCAGACTTTGTGGTTTCATTCAAGGACGCCGCATCGCAGTGGAGAAAATAACTCGCAGCGTGATCGGCGTGCCATCTACCCGACGTACAACGCTTTATCAGAAGGCGATCTGCGTGAGGCGTACTACGCAGCGAAACTTCAGCAGATGGCTACAAGCACTGTGGGTAACAATGTTCAGGTGTCGTTGATCGGCGATTTTCAGGGACGCACAATCGGATAGTCAAACCTTGGTGACTGCGATAGGTATTGCGCTTTGAATAGCCATACCGTTAATGGGATCGCGACCACTATCAACAGTGCACAAACGATTCGTAGGTGTGCCGTGGAGGCGGACATCTTCATCGGTGATTGAACCGCCCCATGAATGGGACATCGAGATGACTCCACGTTTAATTGTGTCGCTACCTTCGGCCACGCCAACGACTTCGCCAGACGGTGAAGTAATGCGTACTAATTCGCCGTCACTTAATGAGAGGTTTCGCATATCAAGTGGGTTCATATAGGCCGCGTTTGTGGTGCCGACTCGCGCGAGACCCGGGATTTCTCGTCCGAGAGAATTCAATACATGCTTGAGACGACGACTAATCAGACGGAACGGAAACTTTGTGGCATCAAAACCATCAATCACTTCTGCACCAGTTTTCTCGATGAGTACGACTGCGAGTTCTTCCACTACATCGGGTGGAGCAACTGCGAAACGTGCCGATGCATCGTGGTCGGCGGCCACGACTTTGACTGCAAGTTCTTCGTGAATAGTGCTGCGTTTGGCGCGGATTTCACTCATAGCCAAGCGACTTTTGGCGAATGCGTAGTCAAGCACCATGTCATCATTGGCGGAGCCATCTAGTGGCAGATCACCTCCGGGTAAAGGAATA
>JBAWVW010000110.1:0-4878 GCA_037147055.1 Actinomycetes bacterium | reverse complement strand
GCTGCACCGGCTCTTGCTCACACGCAATGGGCACACGCACTCAATGACGGCACCACTATTGCCACCGTGTGGGTTGACGCAAATCCTTATGTTGCTCACGCCCAAGTTGCCAACATCATTTTGACACATGACTCAGTCATCACCGATTTCTCCATGGACGATGTCCACGGGATAGATGGGGGTCGCCGATTATTTACCGTCCATGCTCAATCCGCAACCATGGCCTCAAGTGAAGTGTTTGGGATACCCGCCAGCGATGTGATGGCCCTTGCGAGCGCGGCATATTTGATCGGTGTCAGTGAAGCGATGATTGAGGTCGCCGCAGAATACGCTCGCCAGCGTGAACAGTTCGGCAAACCGATCGGGTCTTTTCAAGCAGTCAAGCACCTGATGTCAGATGCTCTTCTCAAAGTTGAATTCGCCAAGGCTCCCACATACCGCGCCGCATGGAGTGCAAGCACGGGGTCATCAACAGTGCTACGCGACATCAGTATGGCTAAGGCCCTTGCGAGCGAAGCGGCCTATCGCGCCAGTCGCAGCACGATGCAGGTACACGGTGGAATTGGCTACACCTGGGAAGCCGACCTGCAACTGTGGATGAAAAAATCTTGGGCCTTGATGCGCGCCTATGGCGATGCCACATACCATCGCCGCCGTGTCGGCGCCTCAGTACTTCACGGGTAATGTCAATCAGTAAATGGTGAGCCACTAATTGGCAACATACTGATTGTGATGTAACCATTTTGGAATCCGCTGACATCACCCGTTGGCACAACCGTTGAGGCACAATCATTGGCGTTGTAATCCGATGTTCCCATTGATTCGATTGGCGTTTCAATAACACCACGCACAACTAAACCAGCGGCGCATGACGGTGCATTGACATTGGCAAATTCGGTGACAGTTTCGCCATCAGCGCGAGCCAACAATTCGTCACGATGATCTTCAATCCATTTGACTACAGCAGCAGCCGACGTTGGAAAATCAGGCGCCGCGGCGAGCCCTTGACTGACTGCAACGGACGGAATATCGTGCACCGCTGCTGCTCGGGCAGCACCAACCGTTCCTGACAGTGGCACTATTTCTAAACCATAATTCTGACCATTATTGATACCAGAGACAACAAGATCTGGGACAAAGTCAATGCCACCCTGATCAATTGCCCAAATAATCGTGTCTGCCGGAAATCCAGCCACAGCTTTCGCTGGATAACCGCTCTTGGTCGTGGCATCTGTGACGGCCAGGTCTCCTACAGTTGTCTTGCCGCCAGTTCCACTTTGGTTCTCCAATGGGGCAACAACCGTCACGGTCACATTGTTCATTGCCAACAAAGATTGCACCATCACATCAATTCCATCAGCTCCCACTCCGTCGTCATTGGTGACCAAGATGCGCAAAGGTTCCGGAGCACTCGTTGTCGTCGGGGCTTCAGTTACTGGAACTTCAGTTGTCGGCGCTTCAGTCACTGGAGCGACCGAGGTGGCAGTATCGCTATCACTTGAACAGGCCACGAGACCCAACTGCCCGAGGAGAATAACTCCGAGTGCGCACATCAAACGTTTCATGATTTCTCCTCGTATTAACTGAACAAAACCTACACCTTTTCCAAAAGCTCTCGAAGCAAGTCTGTAACTGTTCACCCGAGCGAGTAGAACTATTATGTGACAGTTCATATGACAACACCTCGTCCGCCCGTTCGGACGACCCTGGTGATCGGGCTTGGACTCGGTGCTGGTCTGTTGTCTGGACTGTTTGGAGTCGGCGGGGGCATTCTGGTAGTTCCGGTCCTGGTTCTATTACTCAAGTTTGATCAACGACTCGCCAATGGCACATCTCTTGGAGCAGTTCTGCCGATCTCCATTTCCAGTTTGCTGACTTATTGGAGTCATGACAATGTTGACTGGCACATGGCCTTGTGGCTGGCAGTCGGAGCATTGGCTGGGGCAGTACTCGGGACAAGATGGATCCATATCTTGCCCAAGAAAACTCTTGGCTATTTATTCGCAGTGATGCTCTTCATCACCGCAGTGCGTCTTTTCATTCCGCTCAACGCCGATGGACGTTCAACGCTCACCATATTTTCTGCTCTTGCTTTAATTTTCATTGGCCTCGTCACTGGAACATTGGCCGGGCTACTGGGCATTGGAGGTGGCGTGGTGATGGTCCCTGCTATGGCTGTTTTCTTTAGTGAACTCAGCGTCGTCGCCAAGGGAACCTCCGCTGCTGTCATCATTCCAACATCAATCATGGGCACTTGGCGCAATTGGAAAAGCAACAATGTTGATCTCAAAGTTGCAACTCTCGTTGGCTTTTCGGGCGTTCCAGCGGCAATCGCCGGTGGAATCATTGCTGATCACATGTCGCAGGATTTGTCAAACATCTTGTTTGCTTCGCTGGTACTCGTTGTGGCCCTACGCATGATTTGGGACCTACAAAAAAATCCAAGCAACTAAATTATCGACGCGAGGCAACCACATCTGCCAAACGGTCAAGCATCGCTGGATCGCTTGTGGCAGGAACGATAATAAATTCATCGGCCCCTTCAGCTTCAACCTTGTCAAGTAAATCAATGAGACGCGAAGGTTCGTAGAGGTTCATCGACTCTGACAAAGAACGGGCGAAGTCTGGCGAGAAGACTTGTAAATATGCCGCGGCGAAGTCACGCAAATTCTCTGCGGCGTTGGGTCCTAGTGATACGAACGAGCCGGTTACCAATCGTGGCTTATCGGAGCGACCTGCCGTCGTCCATGCGTCTTGAGTTGCCCTAAAGAGTCGGCCCGCTTCTTGCGCATCGCCCAAAAGGGTGAAGCCACTCACCCCAATCGCCCATTGAGCCGCACGGGCCAAAGACTTTGGGCCCATCGCCGAAGCCAAAATCGGCGGCCCTCCAACCTGCAGAGGAAGTGGACCAACCTGTTCCCCGTCGGCAGCCGAACCGCCAGACCACAAACGCTTCAACTCATGTACCGATTCATCAAGTCGCCGATGTCGACCCGCAAACGGCGAATCTAAAGCGGCATAGTCCTGTTGACGACCACCAACTCCAACGGCTACCTCAACCCGACCACCAGAAACGACGTCCATAGATGCCAACTCTTTGGCTACTAGGGCTGGAGCGTGCCAAGGAAGCACCGCCACATTGACCAAAACTCGCACCCTTTCGGTCAAAACACTGGCCGCCGAGCACAGCGTAAAACCATCGAGATTGTGAAAAGTGATTCGTTCACCAGCAGAAACACTGGAAAACGGACCTTGATCGATCCCCCGACACCAGGCGATGAGCCGATCTCGGTCAAGTCCGGGTGCCATTTGTGGCAAAGCCACACCAACTGTCATCGTTTGTTTTGTCGTCGCACCCATAGGACGAAGCGTATGTCCCAAACTACCATTTCGCCCATTCCACGCTCAATCTGACACACCGTCAGAAAGTGGTGCTACCCTCAAAGCCATGCGCGAACTGCCCAAAATCATCTCCGTTGACGATCACGTCACTGAACCTGCGACCGTGTGGTCGGACCGTCTCCCGAAGAAATACGCCGACATTGGTCCCCGGATACACCGCCTACCCGTCAAGGAAATGACGTTCGTCGGTGGCACCTTTACTGCGATTCCTGGAGAGAAGGGTGATGATGGCCCTCTCGCCGACTGGTGGTTCTATGAAAACCTCCGCCGTCCTCTGACGCGCCTTGATACCGCTGTGGGCTTTAGCCGCGATGAAGTCATCTTGGCTGGCATTACCTACGACGAGATGCGCCAAGGAAGTTACAAACTCAAAGAACGTCTTGAAGATATGGACACTGCCGGTATCGAAGCATCGTTTTGCTTCCCGACTTTCCCGCGTTTTTGTGGACAAACTTTTTACGAGGCACAAGACAAAGAATTAGCCATGCTCTGCGTGCGCGCCTATAACGACTGGATGGTTGAGGAATGGTGCGGTGAATCGGGTGGTCGGATGTTGCCGTTGTGCATCGTCCCGCTATGGGATCCCGTCGCCGCTGCTGCTGAAGTGCGGCGCAACGCCGCACGCGGAGTACACGCAGTTTGCTTTAGCGAGATTCCGACCAATCTTGGGTTACCAAGTATCCACGACAAAGACGGTTTCTGGTTGCCATTCTTTGATGCGTGCAATGAGACTCACACCACGATCAACATGCATATCGGTTCGGGCTCAAAAATGCCCAGCACTTCGCCCGACGCCCCAGCTGCCGTTGGTTCAACATTGACTTTCGCCAATTGCTGTTTCAGCATGGTCGACTGGTTGATGAGCGGATTGTTCACTCAGTTTAAAGATCTCAAGATTGCCTACAGCGAAGGTCAAATTGGCTGGATTCCGTACATTCTTGAGCGCGCCAATGTGGTCTGGGAAGAAAACCGTGGTTGGGGTGGAATTGCTGACAAGGTTCTTGAGCGACCAAGTGAATTGTTCAAGAAGCATATTTACGGTTGCTACTTTGACGATCCACACGGTCTGCGATCGCTTGATGAGATCGGCGTGGATAACGTCACCTTCGAATGCGACTATCCACACTCCGACTCCACTTGGCCACACACAGCCAAGATTGCACTTGAGCAGACGATGAATCTCAGCGATGAAGTGGTGTACAAACTGATGCGCGGCAATGCCATCAAGTTGTACAGCATTAGTCATCTCAAATAACACGTGCTGACTATCGCCCAAGTTGTACGGGCAACATCGCGATTTGAAGATCGTGAAGCCCTCGTTGACGCTGATCGTCGGTGGTCATTTTCTGAAGTAGTCAGCGCTGTTGAAGGCGCGGCAAAGTCGTTCATTTCTTTGGGTTTGCAACATGGTGATCGCGTTGCAATTTGGGCGCCGAACAGTGCCGAATGGATTTTTTCTGCGCTTGGTGCGCAAAT
>JBAWVW010000109.1:0-4878 GCA_037147055.1 Actinomycetes bacterium | reverse complement strand
ACAAGAGTGGGGTGGGGACGTGGAACGATGTAGCCCTCTTGTCCCAAGTCGTGCAACATTGCAGCGACATCAAGCATGTTGGATGCTTCCAAACGAAAGTCGAGTTCTTCAACAATGGTTTCGGCAAAAAGTTCAACAAGAGCTGGGGGATTCGCCAACGCAGAAATAGGGATACGACCGACAAGGTATGGGGCGATCCATGCCATGACTGTAAGGTCCTTGCGCACCAGGCTCGCAACTCGCGGTCGTTGAACTTTGACGACGACATCTTCACCTGTGAGCAAACGAGCCGCGTGTACTTGGGCAATGGATGCTGCGGCTAATTCTTTTTCATCAAACCATTCAAAGACATCTTCAAGACGCGCTCCTAAATCTTGTTCAACGGTTTGGCGCACAGTGGAGAAAGGCTCGGGCGGAACCTGGTCACGACATTTTTTGAATTGCTCAACGAGTTCAGGGGGAAACAGACCTTCGCCCGAGGAAATGATTTGACCCAGCTTGATGTAGGTCGGACCAAGAGTTTCGACTGCTTTTCTCAGACGCAAAGACACGTCAGCTTGGCTTGCGGAGCGATCGACATATTTGTTGCGCTTCTTCTTTATGAACCAAGGAGCAAGTGCTTTGACAATGTTGAACGTTACTGTGATGACTCGTCCCCCTGGTGGTAGACGGCGCGGCGTTGTCAGGACGGGAACTTCCGCATTGGCCTGAGAGCGCAGGGCTTGCGTAAATCCCAGCCAACGAATGTTCTGAGGGTCTAAATCCCAGGGACCCCGCTCAGTAAATGAGCCCCACTGCAAGTCACGGGAACGATCATTGGCAGACGTTGAATCACTCACCTTGAGAGTCTGCCTGCGCCATCAGAAAATTTCTTGTCGGAGGCCCACTGTTGGGTGTGACAGTGACAACTCAGGCTGCGGTGAGGTGATGAAGAGGGGAGTATTGTTGGCAGTGACAGTGCAGCGCAACGAGTATGTAAGAAATGGGGATTCGAGATGACATCAGATAATGCCTTACCCGATCGCTGGTTGACCGACTGGTCGCCGAGCCGAAAATTTCCCCTCTACACCCGCGCCAATGCGGGAGAAGTTTTGCCCGACCCGTGCAGTCCATTGGGTTGGACAGTTGTGTGGGAGCCAGGGGTCAATATGGGTTGGCGGGATTGTCAGATTTCAGTAGGAACCTGCGATGAGCACGAAGTAGGTCTCATCGAACCAGAAGTTGTCGGCTCTTTTGGGGGATACCTGTTTATCAATGCCTCGATGGCGCGTTTATTCGGCGTTCGCGGACCGGGGTTGGCTCCCGAAATGATTGATGCCACCTATTTCGGCACTCATCCCGATGTGCCTGCCTATGTCGCTGAACCGTGGCACGAGAGTCCAAGCAACACCGAAAAATTAGGTGCATGGATGACAGCGGTGATGACGGCGCAGTCTTTGCCTCATCTTCTTGAAGATCGAGAAGTATCACGCGCGGTTCGTGCTTCGCGTCCCGATCTCAGCAGTCTCGATGAATCCGAGTTAGTGGCACGTATGACGTCGTTTACGGCGATTTTGCGACGGGATTTTGAACATCATTTGGACATGACCGCAGGAACCTCAATCGGACCAGGAGCGCTTGGGGCGATCGCCGCCGCTGTCGGCGACCCATCACTGGTGTTGACATTAATCACCGCTATCGGTGATGTGGATTCGGCCTTGCCGAGTCGAGCGATGTGGGAATTGTCGCGTCTGCCAAAAGATTCAACAGAGTATCGCCAAGGGTTCGATGCATTTTTAAGTGAGTACGGAAGCCGCGGTCCAAACGAGTGGGATATCCGTTCGGACACGTGGGAAACCAAACCCGCTTTAGCAACATCACTAATTGACACCATGCGCGGAGCGCTTGATGATCAAAGTCCGATCATCCGCAACGAGAAAAATGCTGAACTCCGTCGCGCAGCCGAGAAGCGAGTGCGCACGGCTTTGACGTCGCAAGCAGATGTCCTAGTTCAGTTTGATATGGCTCTGCATTCTGCTCACTTATATTTGGCAGGTCGCGAACGCGCCAAGACCAACATCATCAAAGTCGTGCACGAGGTTCGGATGGCGGCCTTCGCCTTAGCTGATCGAACTGGCTACACACGATCACAAATCTGCATGTTGCTGGCTGATGAGTTAGACGCTTTTGCTTCCCAACCTGATGAGTTTCGCGCTCGCCTGGCGCAACGAGAGCGTCAATACCTTGACCTGTTTGATCTTGAGCCACCCTTTATTGTCAACGGTGTTGTGCCGCCGCTATCACAGTGGGCACGGCGGGGTGAAACGGTGACGACGGCCGTTGTCGCCGGTGATGTACTCACTGGGGCTCCCGGCGCACCTGGCTTGTACACGGGCAAGGCTCGCATCATTCTTGATGCCGCTGATCCGTCGGCCCTTGAACCAGGCGAAGTATTGGTTGCCCCGTTTACCGACCCAGCATGGACACCATTATTCGTGGCAGCCGGAGCGGTCGTCGTTGATGTTGGAGCCGTTGTCAGTCACGCCATTATCGTGAGTCGCGAATTGGGTCTCGCCTGTGTCGTTAGCGCTACCGATGCCACAAAGAAAATCCCCAACGGCGCTCTCATCACTGTCGATGGAGCCAACGGTACGGTCACCATCGTGAGCATGCCCTGAAACCAGTTTTCCCATATTTTTCCGTCGCTCTCGTGATGGGGGTGGCTCTCTCGCTATTAGGACCGTCGGTTTCCTATTTAGAAGATCGCCTCAATGTCAGTACGGGGGTGATCGGCATTCTCTTTGCTCTGGTCGCCATTGGAAACTTTGTTGGGGCTTTACTCGGTGGGCGATGGATCACCCGTTGGACGGGACATCAGGTTTTGCATGTCGGCATTGTGTCGTTCGCTGTTGGCACGGTGCTGTTGGCCATCAGCGAGAAGTTCATCGTTGCTTGTTTGGCAGTGGCTTTGATCGGAGCGGCTACGGGCATGGCCGACACGGCAATGAACACCATGGTGGTGTGGGCTCGATCGGGTCGATCTGGTCCTGCTTTGAATGCCCTGCATTTGATGTTCGGTGTGGGTGCACTCTTCGCTCCACTAATCGTTGACCGATCTTTGGCGTGGACTGACTCGTTGTGGTTGGCAGTTGTCGTCGTCACTGCGCTAGCGATCACTGCGGCGTGCATTGTTGGTCGTCGTGAAGCACCTCATCACCCCGTTCACTCTGCTGATGTCATTCGACCACAGTTGCCGCGCCGCACAGTGCTCGTGGTGTCTGTCTTTTTTATGCTGTACATCGGCGGAGAGGTGGGCTTCGGTGGATGGATATTTACCTACGCCGAGGAGATTGGCATGGTGGGTTCGTTGCCAGCGTTAGTGACCGCCGCATTTTGGGGGGCCTTTTGTTTGGGCCGCTTGGTTGCCATTCCTGTGAGTGGGCGAGTGCGACCATTGCTCGTCGTATTCAGTGCATGTGCACTCTCTGTCGTGGCCTTAGTGGTGATGATTTTGGGGACGGGTAACCTGTGGTCGGTTTGGTTGGGTGCAGCGCTATTTGGTTTTGCTGCCGGCCCCCAATATCCAACGATGTTGGCCATGGTGGATGACAAATTGGCTCTATCTGCTTCGGCAACTTCATGGATCGTCGGCGCAGCCGCTGTGGGGGGATTGATCGTACCGACTTCGATCGGACCACTGATTGATTCTCAGGGATCTGATTCAATGCCAGTGGTAGTGCTGATCGTCTGTGCGCTGTCGCTGTTGTGGGTTGTAGTTGTGCAGAGATCAATCAACCATGCGAGTGGACTGCATCACACAGACGTGATTCACCAGCATTAATTTGGCCGGCACCGACACCTTCAAGTGCGGCAAATGGTCCACACTTTTGCGGGATTAGCCAGACATGCAACATTGGATTGGGATGCAACCTGATGCCGAAAGAACACGGACCGTCTGCGCTGGTAACACCCACCACGCGAGTGACGCCAGTGACAGAAGGGTCTTGATCAAAACATAAGTTGTTGTGAATGTGCCATTGGGTTAATGGTCCACCCACAGCGGGGACAGTTGCCAGATCGTATTCGTCGCCGACCATATACATCGCTGAGACCAATGTTCGCTTGCCACCCACCCCAACTAGGTACACCAAACTTTCAGGATAATTTGGGTCAAGCTCGTGATCGTCGTTGATGTAACTCCAGTTGATGTAATGCTCAACACCAGTGCCTGCATCTTGGATTGACGTGAAACCATTTTCCAAAGCAGTTTTTGTCAAAGCAAACTTCGGCAGAATCTCACGTGTGCGATATAGCAAGTCCTCAGCACGAGCTTGCTGATCGGCGGTCACACCAGGGAATCCTCCGAGAGAAATTCGTGAAGCACCAGTGTCATTGAAACTCGGGGCAGCCGTCGTTGTCGGTGTTGGGGCGACGGTCGTTGCTGTTGGATTTGTCGGTGTTGGGGCGAAGGTCGTTATTGTTGGATTAGTTGTTGCTGTTGGATCGGTCGTCACAATCGTGGTCGGCGCCGAAGTTGAATGTTGATGTGCCGCACCGCAGAGGTCAACTCGCTCAGAATCGCTGACGTTAGAGCGACCAGCACCGGCGCCTTCAAGGGCTGCGAATGGTCCACAGAGGTGTGGGGTAATCCACACGTGCACCATGGCGTTGTTGCCTCCGGCGCGCACCGAGCCAGCGGGGCAGTTTCCTGCGCCATCGGTCAAGCCTGAAATCACGGGGATGCCTTGAGCATTATTTCGCCAGCACAAGTTGTCGTGTGAATGCCACTGGATGAGTCCACCTGCGTAATCGGTCAGGCTTGGGTCATCAACGGTGACTCCAGTTTTGGCGATGAACATCACTGAAACCAGAGTGCGCTTGGCACCTTCAACTTTGTAG
>JBAWVW010000108.1:0-4900 GCA_037147055.1 Actinomycetes bacterium | reverse complement strand
TTTCTCAGTGTCTCTGCAACGTGACTCATCGTGATTGGTTCTGATGTAGCAGCGAGCCCTGGGCAGACCAGTCTTGTGAATTGGTATCTTGCGGGTGCTGCACTTGACCCACGCGATGTCATCCTTCAGGCTCCACCGATCTACGAAGGTCTTGAAGTGTTGGGCAAGGAGACTTTCGACCGTGCGCACGCCGAAGGCTATGAGGTTTGGGTCTGGATGTCCGAATCATCTCAAGAGACGACGGAGTACTTCAACGACCTTTTAAGCCGGGGAGCCGACGGTCTTTTGGTCGCTGCTGTCACTGCGATTCCTTGATCAATTGGGTTTGACAGGGGATTGGACTTCTTGAGTTCGTCTCCACTGAAGTGAGGGTGAACTTATACGGTCACTCAGGTATTAGCCTGAAAGTGTGAGGGCACGTAAGCAAACTCAATGGGCGATGGGGTTGCTTCTCACCACCTTGTCACTTTGTGGGCCAGGAGCGGTGAAGGCATCACAGGTTACGAATCCTTGTTCAGGCTTGCGCGGAATCGAACTTCCGGTGGACAAACCCGAGGAGTTGGCGGTCGTGCAGTCTCGGATCATCGATTGTGCTTCTTATGTGCAACGCGTCGATTACGGAAATCGCGGCAAGGTTCAGTGCGTTGCGTTTGCGTACTTGTTGATGGACAAGTTGCGCGAGCCAGGACAAAGACTTTTCAGCGGCGGTGATACGGCAGGTACATATTTTGCGAGGTTGGATTCTTCGGGCAAAACCACCAAACCCCTAGCCAATGGGCGCCCAAAAGATCAATCAAAGCCGCTCTATGTTTGGTGGAATCGCAATATGCTTCGGGGCCACGTTGGGGTGTGGATTGGGGGCGATCTCTATGTTGATAGTGAGTCTGCGCTCCTGGTTGTGACCCACAAATTGCAAATCGAGGATCCAACTTTGGCGGCCTGGAGTATTTCTACACCTCGCGCGCAAAAAATATTAGGCTCGTATGTGCGCAGACCCTGGCCCCGCAATTCGCCAGCAATTCCCGATGGTTACTCAACCGCCAGAGTCAATGGTGGTTCCTGTCTGAAGTGCCAGTGGACATCGACGAAATAATTTTGATCGGCCGGGACTTTCAGGAATAAGCAGGTATTTGAATGCTTGATTTGTTTGCCTCGAGGGAGGGACGAATCGCACGGAACAATCGGCGGTAACGGTAGAAAGGCACACGCGGGTACATGTGATGTATGAGGTGATGGTCTTGACCGAGCAACATGACGTGACTACCAATCCAGCCACGAATCCGCGTGTTGTGATACCGACTTGTTTCGGTAAATGGCGAGTGGGGGAGCCAGACAAACCAAGTCTGCAAAATCAATTGAGCAACTTGAGTTGGTAGCCACCACAACATCAAGAAATTCAATCCTTGACCAAAGAAAAATGAACCGACTAAAAGCAACAAGCTCAGCTGGAGGTGGCGATATAGACCGGGTCGATCGGATTTGAAGTATCTAATCCCAGCGCTGATCTGTGCTGGGAGAACTTTGAATAATATCTGCGCAACGAATGGGATGCAGGCAAGAGTCTTAATCACCGTCGTGATGAGCCAGCGCGGGAAAACAGCTTTGGCTGGTCCTGCCATGAAATGATCTGGATCGCGTCCAGGAATATTGGTATGTGCGTGGTGCAGAAGATGAGATGGGGCGTATGCCTGAAAGTTGAGTTGCAGAGGTAACGAAGCGACTGACCCCATAAATTTATCTACCCAACGAAGTGACTTATTCTGGGCGCTGATATTTCCATGGTTCGCTTCATGATGAATCGTGTAGAAAAAGTAAGTGATGATCGAGTTGATCACGAATCCGACGGGCATTGGAAGTGAGCCTTTGACACACAGCAGGATCGTGCCCGTATAGACGGCGCAGTTAAAGATAAAAAGCAACACTGTTGGCCAAGCAAACCCACCAATATATTTACTGGCGATTTCTCGTTCTTCGGCAGGAGTCATTTTTTAATCTTATTTCTAGGCTTCACATGAGGTGAGATCGGGACCAATAATAATGGAGCCAGAAAAGTGTGCGGCAGCCAGTCCGATCCATTCGTCCTCTTGGCCAGGTTGCACTGCTGGCACGCAATGCGTGAGCATCAAAGTTTTGACATTGTTGCGTTGGGCGGTTTCTCCGGCTTGAGCTACGGTGCTGTGGTAATCCAAAATGTCAAGGAAACGTTGGCTATTAGGTAACAGCGTGGCGATTTGCTTGACCTGGTCATCGCGAATCACCGTCTGCACATAGATGTCTGCGTTATGGCACAAGTCATCAAGGCCAGCACATGGAATCGTGTCGCCGGCGAGTGCGGCTACTTTTCCATCGTGTTCGATACGAAAGCCGATACTTGGATCAACAGGGCGGTGATCGGTTGCGTGTGTCGTTACCGAAACCTCACCGACCGTCAATGTTTCACCCGCGCCGACTTCAACGACATCAACGGTGAGTGGTCCATTTGCACGCAGGTCATCGTGGTGAGCGTGGCGGTAGCCCTGATCAAGCGTGAGCATCTGCAACATGGCGTCAACGACCTGGCGCGTACCAACTGGGCCAACAACTTTGAGTGGAATATTGACTGGCATCATCACCCAACGCGTTGTCACGAGATCGTTGAGGTCGGTGATGTGATCGCTATGTAGGTGAGTGATCAAGATGGTGCTGACCATGCCAGGCAAAACTCCAGCGGCGAGGAGACGCATGATGGCTGCACGTCCGCAGTCGATCATGATGTTTTGACCTGCCGCTTGCACTAATGAACACGGTCCAGCACGGTTGGCGTCGGGGATCGGGCTACCGGTTCCTAGAAGGGTGACTTTCATACATTCAGTATGTCACGCAACTGACACCCTTAATGACACTAGATCAGGTCCACGTGCCAACTAGAGGGTCGGTTGGAGTGACGAGGTGAAGGTGCAATGGGTCAGAGGACCAATCGGGCATGGGTAAATCGCCCGAGCTCCATCTTTGGGATAACGAACGCACGTGGCGTAGGAGACGTCGACGTTGAACCCATGTCTCGGGAATTTTGAGTACCCCAATTCCATAATCAGCATCAATCGTCATCCAAGAAAATCCCTGCGAAAGTGACTGAGTCAGTAGTGACCAGCCGGCCCATGTTGAACCGCACCAGGGTTGCGAGAAAATTTCTGGAACCGATGTGCTTCGGAGTTCAGCATTGCGAGGATGACAATCATGCATGACCAATGTTGCGCCTAGCCGTAAGCGAGTGAGGGCTATTTCGATGAGATGGAACGAATCTTTAACGTCGTGCCAAGGATCTACAAAAGCGATATCAAACTTCGCTCTAACTGCCTTTATTTGAAGAGCAAGTTCGGCCAAGTCTGAAAATTTTGAGCATTGATTGTTTTGTTGCTTTTGAAATTCGGATGCGTACACAAATCGAGAGTGATGAGCAAATCCACGAACTGGCAATCGAATTGAAAAATCTGCGCCGGTTGAAAATGACACAATCTCTATGAGCGAACTTGCTGTATCTCTTGCGATTTGATGAACAAATGTGTCCGCAGTGATCACACAGCCTCTTGCAAAGCTTGAAGTAAGGTATTCCACGACAAAACAGCGCACTTGATGCGTACCGGAAACTTGACGACGCCTTGCAGCGCTTCAAGATCGCCCAGTTTGACCTCAACCAATGGGTCATCTTCGGGGTCTTCGGCAATCGACATCATGACTTTGAAGCGGTGCACTAGCGCCTGCACTTCTGCAAGCGATTTACCCTTAACTGCCTGACTCATCATTGAAGCCGAACTCTGCGAAATACTGCAACCTTGCCCAGAGACTTTGATGTCAGTCAGAATTCCATTTTCAACTTGGGCATAAATCGTGATTTCGTCTCCACACAAAGGATTATGACCTTCTGCCATATGTGCGGGTGGGGTTTCTAGTTCACCCCGATTACGTGGGGTGCGATAGTGATCAAGAATAATTTCACGGTACAAATCTTCTAAGCCGGGCATGTCATTTCCTCTCGTGGCTACAGACCAAAGATATCGCTAGCACTGTCAAGAGCGTCGGCAAGAGCGTCGGCATCTGACTCATCGTTATACAAATAAAAGCTCGCACGAGCTGTCGCATTTGCCCCGAGTAGCTTCATGAGGGGCTTGGCGCAGTGGTGACCGGCCCTAATACACACATTCTTTTGGTCTAGAACTTGGCTCAGATCATGTGGGTGGATGCCGCGGAAGGCAAAACTGAGAACCGCTCCACGCACTGCAATATCGCGTGGGCCATGGATGCAAATATCGGTACCGTAGCGATCGTCAAGAGTGCGTAACGCGTAGTCCGTGAGATTCATTTCATGCTGGCGAACATGTGCCATTCCAATTTTGCTGAGATAGTCGACCGCTGCCCCAAGACCAATGACTTCAACGATCGCCGGCGTACCAGCCTCAAACTTTGATGGAAGTTCGGCGCAAGTAAAACCGTCGAGTCTGACATCACCGATCATGTTGCCACCACCCAAAAATGGTGGCATGGCGTGTAACAGTTCACGTCGACCCCACAACACGCCGACTCCCGATGGACCAACCATCTTGTGGCTGCTGAACCAAACAAGGTCGGCACCCCAGGCTTGGACATCGGTGACATTGTGCGGGACATATTGACATGCGTCCACGATGGCTAATGCTCCAGCGTCATGAGCGGCTTGGCAGAGTTGCGCGACAGGCGTGAGAGTGCCGAGCACATTACTCATCGCAGTAAAGGAAAGTACTTTTGCGCCAGTGAGCAATGATGACAAATTGGTGAGGTCAAGTTGACCATCACTAGTCAGTGGAATCCAGCGGATTTCTAGGTTGCGTTCTGCGGCCAGCATGTGCCAAGGAACAATGTTGGCGTGATGTTCCATATGAGTAAG
>JBAWVW010000107.1:0-4904 GCA_037147055.1 Actinomycetes bacterium | reverse complement strand
TTATTAGCCATCGCCGTCCTAGTCCTGCTCTCCTGCTGGTATGCGATGACGGGCATTAAAAAATTCGACCAATAAGCCGCATAATTCGTCTAGACGAACTCTCGCTTTTTCCCTTGCAGCGAATACTCTGACATCGTGCGCATTGTCAGTTTGCTTCCCTCAACAACAGAGATTGTTTTTGACCTTGGCTTAGGAGAGCAACTTCTCGGAGTCACCTTTGAATGCAATTTCCCCGCCGAGGCTCGTCACGGTCGAGAAATTGTGGTGGGTGGCATGGACACTAAACATCTCACGCCACTGGAGATAGACGAACTCGTGCGCACTCGCCTGGCGGCAGGTGATGAGTTGTACTCCCTTGATGACGCTGCCTTGGCACGCTGCAACCCAGACCTCATTTTGAGCCAAGATCTCTGCCGCGTGTGTGCAGTTCCCAGCGGAGAGGTGGACAAAGCCGTTGCCCGACTGAACTGCCAGGCCACGGTTCTTCAAATTGATCCCCACACTTTGAATGAGGTGATCGGGTCAGTTCAAACTGTGGCAGATGCCGCTGGCGTCCCCGACCGCGGGCGGACTCTCGTGGAATCGCTCCATCAACGATTGAAGAACCTTTCCGAGCGCACCGAACGCCATCTCAACGGGTGCAAACGACCGACAGTTTTTATCCTTGAGTGGGTCGACCCGCCTTTTGTTGGCGGTCATTGGGTGCCCGACATTGTGCTGGCCGCCGGCGGTGAGCCGATTTTGTCCCTTCCTGGAGAACGCTCTGTGCCCACGGATTGGGATCAGATTCGCCTCGCCGACCCTGATCACATCATCGTCTCACCTTGTGGATACGGACTACCTGGAGCCATCGCCCAAGCACAGGCCGTGCTCGCTCAGATGCCTCAGCGCGCCGCGATTTGGGCCATTGATGCTGATGCCGTCGTTGTTCGCCCTGGACCTCGCTTGGTCGATGGAGCGGAGGCCATAGCGGCCGCTTTGTTTGGTTTTGAGGTGGCAGGACTGCCAGCACTTCCCGCCGAGGTCATCGAGCGTCTACGATAAAGAAGTCCGGTGCTTGAGGCTCTCCTCTAGTCGGGCAGAATAGGTCGTCCGGTATTTCGTCTGCATCGATGCAGATTAGACACCGGCTGTTGAAGGGGATAAAACCGTGCAAATTCAAGTCACCGTGAATGGAAAAAAGCACACCAGCGAGGTTGAACCACGCACGCTGCTTGTGCAGTATGTGCGCGAAGTTCTTGAACTCACTGGCACCAACATAGGTTGCGATACTTCATCCTGTGGAGCCTGCAGTTTGCACATTGACGGTGAAGCAGTCAAGAGTTGCACGGTCCTTGCAGTTCAAGCCGACGGCGCACATATCACCACTATTGAAGGTATGGCCGCTGCTGACGGAACTCTGCACCCGATGCAACAAGCTTTCATGGAGAACCATGGTCTGCAGTGCGGATATTGCACCCCAGGGATGGTTATGGCAGCCACGAGTTTGCTCAAAGAAATCCCCAATCCAACCGAGGAAGAAGTGCGCATCGGTCTCGAGGGAAACCTCTGTCGTTGCACCGGATACCACAACATTGTCAAGGCCGTTTTGGCCGCAGCAGGCAAGTGAGGAAAACGAAATGATCCCCGCAGCATTTGATTACGTTCGCGCCAGTTCGGCCGCCGAAGCTATTTCCCTCATCGGCCAGCACGGTTCGGACGCTAAGTTCCTCGCCGGTGGGCACAGTTTGTTGCCATTGATGAAGTTGCGCTTAGTAGCACCATCAGTACTTGTTGATATCGGTCGTATCACAGATCTCTCATACATCAAAGATGCTGGAGATCACATCGCTATCGGAGCGATGACGCGCCACATGGATGTTGAGAAGTCTTCCGTGTTAGCTCAGCATGTTCCACTCTTGGCCCACGCTGCCGGACATGTCGGCGATCCACAGGTTCGCCATCGTGGCACAATCGGTGGGTCAATCGTCCATGCCGATCCTGCATCTGATCTTCCTGCTACTACCCTCGCGTTGGGGGCGACATATGTTGTGCAGGGTCCCAAAGGCACTCGTGAAATCGCAGCCTCAAGTTTCTTTCACGGTTTCTTGCAATCCGACCTTGCTGAAGATGAAATGCTCACAGAAATCCGTGTACCAAAAATGAATGGTGCGGGATGGAGTTTCCAAAAGTTCAACCGTCGTGCCCAAGATTGGGCAATCGTCGGCGTGGCCGCATGGCGTGGCAGTCATGGTTCGGGTGTGGGCTTAGTGAACATGGGTCAGACTCCTATCTTGGCTAGCGCTGTCAGTCAGGCCCTTGCTGGTGGAGCCTCTATTGCCGATGCGGCAGCCCTCGCTGCAGATGATGCTGAACCTTCACCGGACAACAACGCCAGCGTTGAGTACCGCACGCATCTTGCCAAAGTTTTGGTGCGCAGAGCTCTCGAACAAGCCAGCGTTTAGTCCCCAACATGTCGGCCCTCGACGGTCGGCGATTTCTGGTCGTTCATCTATGAACAATCTGATCATCAAGAGAACTCGATCATTGCTGTTACTCGCTTATGGGGCGATATTTCTTTGGTCCTTTCAGACACATGGTTTACCCGTCGCTCGGATGGCAGTACTGAGTTGGGTTGCAGCAGCTTTCGTGGTCGGCAATGTCGGTCAGCCGAAACGTAAACAGATCCAAATGGCTGGCGATCTTGCCCTTTATGCAGCGATGTGGTTGTCCTACGATTACAGCCGCGGCACAGCTGACTCGTTGGGTTTTCCGATGCAGGTTGAACTGCCTCGGAACATTGACAAATTTCTATTCGTCGGCCATGACCCGAATGTGTGGCTTCAAGAACATTTCTGGCATCAGCAAATTCGTTGGTATGACGTTGTCGGATCCTTGGTGTATTTCACCCATTTCTTTGTTCCCGTCGCGACCTCGGTCTATCTGTGGATTCGCTATCGCCATGAATGGGTGCGCTACATGCGGCGATTTGCGACTGTGTTATTCGCTGGTGTGTTGACTTATATTGTCGCTCCGACTGCGCCACCTTGGATGGCCGCTAGTAGCCAATTTCACTATCAGATTCTTGAGCCCTTGCAACGTACGACTGGACGCGGCTGGAGTTGGCTCGGACTTGAAACTGTTAGCAGCGTGTTATTACGCGGTCAACAATGGTCCAATCCCACTGCCGCTTTACCGTCTTTGCACGCCGCCTTCGCCTTGTTTGTGGTGGTCTTCTTTTGGAAAAAATTTCCACGAGTCTGGATGCGTTGGACTGCGCTTTTGTTTCCCTTTGCCATGGCAGTCACCTTGGTGTACTTCGGCGAACACTATGTCACCGATATTTTCGCTGGCTGGGCATATGTCGCTGGTTCATTCTGGTTTTGGGATCGATGGGAGTCCAAGAGAGTGGCCCTTGCTCCGCTAGCCTCGGAGTAACCGAGGTGTCCAAGTGAGTTCCGCCAATCATCAAGCAGAGTTTGAATCTCTCAGTCTTGAGGCCATTGCAGATGCTGACCAATACCCCTATTGGCTTGAAGATGCCGATCAGCCCGTACCGCATCCCACTCTGGTCCGCAATGAAACATGCGATTTGTGCATCGTCGGCGGTGGCTACACGGGTTTGTGGACCGCCATTATCGCCAAAGAACGCGACCCTGCCCGTGATGTACTTCTGATTGACGCTCAACAAGTCGGCGCTGCTGCGAGCGGGCGCAACGGTGGCTTCATGGACGCCTCACTGACTCACGGAATTACTAATGGCCAGGAGCGCTTTCCAAAAGAACTTAAACTCCTTGAGGAACTTGGTATTGCCAATCTCAATGCGATTGAAGCCGCCATCAAGCACTACAAGATTGATTGTGCCTTTGAGCGCAACGGAGTCATTGAAATCGGGACGACAGCGCATCCCCAGAGTTATCTAGATGAAATGCATGATGAGTATCTGCAGATCTCCTCACTGGGACAAAAGGTGACGTGGCTGGATCAAGAACAGATGCGCTCAGAAGTCAATTCGCCAACATACACCGGTGGATTGTGGGTCCATGACAGAGCGGCGATTGTCGATCCGGCCCGCCTCGCCTGGGGTCTTAAAGCAGCCGCACTTTCGTTAGGTGTGCGCATCTACGAGGACACGAAAGCCACATCTATTGAGAATGAAGGGGCTGGTGTTTTAGTCACGACCCCCTTGGGAAAAATTCAAGCGCGCAAGGTTGCACTTGCAACGAATGCTTTCAAGCCACTATTGAAGCGACTCAATAACTACATCGCTCCGGTCTATGACTACTGCATGGTCACTGAACCCTTGACCCCAGAGCAGTTACAAAGTATTGGCTGGCTGCGTCGTCAAGGACTCTCCGATATTCCTAATCAATTTCACTATTACCGCCTCACCGCCGACAACCGTATTTTGTGGGGTGGCTACGACGCGATTTATTATTTCGGTGGCAAGGTCTCCACCGAGTTGGAGAGTCGCCCCGAAAGTTGGGCTAAATTGAGCCGTCACTTTTTCCAAACATTTCCCCAACTTGAAGGTGTCAAGTTTTCCCATATGTGGGGCGGTGCCATTGATACCTGTTCGCGCTATTGCGTGTTCTGGGGACAAGCCATGAAGGGTCGCGTCGGATATGCCTTGGGTTACACGGGACTAGGTGTCGCCTCTTCACGCTTCGGTGCGCAGGTCATGCTTGATCTCATTGATGGTCAAAAGACACAAGCCACTCAAACGAAGTTTGTTCGTAGCAAGCCTTTACCATTTCCACCCGAACCATTCAAGTTCGTTGGCATTCAGGCCACGCGTTGGAGTCTGAACCACGAAGATAAAACCGGCAAGCGCAACCTGTGGTTGAAGTCCTTAGACCGACTTGGGCTCGGTTTCGATAGTTAATCAGAGGCGTTCGATACCTCGCAGAACGAAGAGATCAGAG
>JBAWVW010000106.1:0-4972 GCA_037147055.1 Actinomycetes bacterium | reverse complement strand
GTCAGTCATGTGTTTTAAATGGAGGAAATCACCATGGAAATTTTCACTCAATATGGTCTAACGTTCCTAGTACGTTGGTTGCATGTGCTCGCCGGCATCACCTGGATCGGTCTGCTGTACTACTTCAACGTCGTGCAGGTGCCAGCTTTTGCGGCCTACGGAGATGAGGGCAAAGCCCGCAACATCTCAATTGACAAACTTGCCCGTCGTGCCTTGTGGTGGTTTCGTTGGGCCTCTGTGACCACATTGGTCCTCGGTATCTTGATTATCGGCGTGACCAAGAATTACATGCAGGACTACATGAGTGACCTAAACAGCAACGATCTTGCTCATGACGCCACGATCTTCGTTGGAATGATTTTCGGTATCACAATGGCCGCCAATGTGTGGATGGTCATTTGGAAAAACCAAAAGGTCGTTTTGGCCAATGCTGCCAACGTTTTGGCTGGTGGCGAAGCAGATGCTGGAGCGCCTGCGGCGGGTCGCCGAGCTATGTTAGCAAGTCGACAAAATATGATCTTTTCTTTCTCGATGCTGTTCTTCATGGTGGGACCTGCACACTTCTACAATGGTGGAGGATTTGGTGCAAACGGTTCATCTGGTAACGCGTGGACATTCGTGATTGTTGCCGCAGTCGTTGGGGCAATTCTTCAACTCAACGCCCTCGGCAAATTTGGTGGCACCGCTGCGACCAACAAATTGTTGTGGCCATATGAGAATCACAAGAATGCAATCATCAGCGCCTCAGCGCTGCTCGTTGTGCTCTATGTGTTGACCGAAATCCTTCTCAAGGTCTGAGTCAGATAGCACTTAAATTAAAAAGGGCCGCCCCAAAGGAGCGGCCCTTTTTAATTCTTTACAAATGGTTCAGGCGACGGTGAGCGTGCTGTTCATCCCACCATGACCGGGGATTGTGCAGTAAATCTTGTACTCGCCAGCAACGAGATTGATTGTTCCTTCGGTGCAGTCGCCACTCTTGTTAACGACTAGTTCAAGATCGCCCACAACCTTGTCATCTTGTAAGACAACGAGGACGTGTTTGACACTATCTTTATTTTCCAATGCAATTTTAATCTCGCCTGCAGGTGCGCTATAGCTAGTTGCATCCCAACGAATCGTGGGAACAGCCATGACCATCAAAGTGACGTCACTCGGAGCTGCGCACTTTGATGCCGTTGTATCTGGGGAATTGCCGTCCGCAGACTTATTGCCTCCGCCACAAGAACTCATCAGTGCGAGGGACATAGCGACGACGGCAAAACGGGAACGGTTGGGAAAAGTCATAGAACTTAGATTATGACCACTTTGAGACTCATTATGAGCCAGGGTGAGGATAAATCAGGTGACAGGGGTCAAGTCTGTTCTCCTCGTGACCATTAGCAACACAGGTCACGGACCTCGTACGGGTAATGTTGTCACTGATGACTGAAGCGCCCTCCCCCTTTCCTGATACAAATCCTGACTTTGGTGCCAACTCGTGGCTTGTGGAAGAGATGTTTGAGCAGTTTCGCTTGGATCCTGCATCGGTCGGTGAACCCTGGCAGGAGTTCTTCTCGGACTACAAGTCAATGACGGCTTCAGTCGTGCAGTCGGTACAAACGGCTTCAGTTCCGGTTGCGGCATTGCCCTCAGCGGTTGTCGCAACATCGGCCCAAGCGGTTGTCGCAACACCGGCCCCAGCAGGTGCCGGCGTTGCGACGGTTCCAGCGGAAGATCTCAGCGAGCCAATCAGGGGCGCTGGTTTGGCCATTGTCGCGAATATGGAACGCAGTTTGAGCGTTCCTACCGCCACAAGTTTTCGTAACGTTCCAGCCAAATTGCTGGAGGTCAATCGCAGCGTGATCAACGGTTATCGCAACCGAACTGGTCAAAGCAAAGTCAGTTTCACGCACCTCATAGCATTTGCCATAGTGCGCGCTATCGCTGACGCGGTACCGGTGATGAGTAGTGGATTCGTCGAAGGGTCTGACGGTAAGCCACGAGTACTACATCACAAACACATCAATCTTGGTTTAGCCGTTGACGTCGCCAAATCCGATGGCAGTCGGACATTGGTCGTGCCAGTGCTGCGTGAAGTTAATGCGATGTCTTTCAGCGAGTTCGTCGTGGCTTACGAAGATATGGTTCGCAAGGTCAAGCAAAACAAATTGGCCGTAGCGGATTTTCAGGGAGCAACAATTAGTTTGACTAACCCTGGCACCATCGGAACGGTACAAAGCGTGCCGCGTTTGATGCCTGGTCAAGGCGTCATCGTCGGTGTTGGATCAATTGATTATCCTGCCGAGTTCCAGGGAGCAGACGAGCGAGCGTTGGGAACTCTCGGTATTTCTAAGGTTGTGACGGTCACCAGCACCTATGACCACAGAATTATTCAGGGCGCCGAGAGTGGACTTTTCCTGAAAAGGGTGCACGAATTGCTGTTGGGCGAGCATGGTTTTTATGAGGCTGTGTTTAAGAGCATGGCAGTTCCTTATGAGGCCGTGAAATGGCGTACTGACGTCAACCCGTTGGATCGTGAAGAGGCAATGCTTGATAAGCAGATGCAGATCGCCACCTTGATCCGTGTTCATCGTGTGCGTGGTCATCTCATCGCAGATATTGATCCTTTGCATTGGAAAGAGCCCAAACTGCCCGTTGAACTTGATCCAGCGACTTACGGATTAACAATTTGGGACTTGGATCGCGCATTTCTCACTGGTGGCGTGGCGGGCACGCACCGAATGGCTTTGGGTGAATTGCTGCATGTTTTGCGTGATGCCTATTGCCGCACTATCGGTGTTGAATATATGCACATTCAGAACACCGAAGAACAGCGCTGGATGCAATCGCATTTCGAGGGCGTGCAGTTCGATTTGTCCAAGGATGAAAAACAGCGACTCCTTGAACGACTTAACGCGGCAGAAGCATTTGAGAAGTTTTTAGCCACAAAATACGTGGGCACCAAGAGATTCGGCATTGAAGGTGCTGAAAGCGCGGTGCCGATACTCGATGAAATTTTATCGCATGCGGCCAACGCCGGATTGGACTCGGCAGTTGTCGGAATGGCGCATCGCGGACGCCTCAACATTTTGGCCAACGTCATGGGCAAGAGCCTGGACAGTATTTTTGGAGAGTTTGAAGGTTACGTAGATCCAGAAGCAGTACAAGGCTCTGGTGACGTGAAATATCACCTTGGTTCGTCGGGCCATCATGTCAGTCCAACGGGAGCCTCAATCAAGATTGAACTGGCGGCGAATCCGAGCCACCTGGAAACGGTAGATCCATTGGTTCTAGGAATGGTTCGTGCGCGCCAAGATCAAATTGATCCGCCTGGTTCGTTCCCAGCGTTGCCCATTTTGATTCACGGTGACGCTGCTTTTGCTGGTCAAGGAATTGTTGCCGAATGTCTTGGCATGAGCGACATCAATGGTTATCGGGTTGGTGGAACCATTCACCTGATTATCAATAACCAGATTGGCTTTACCACCTCGCCACAGTTCGCTCGTTCGTCGCTGTATTGCAGTGATGTCGCCAAAACAGTGCAGGCCCCAATTTTCCATGTGAATGGCGATGACCCAGAGGCATGTGTACGAGTTGCGCGTTTGGCATGGGAATATCGACAACGCTTTCACAAGGACGTCATCATCGACATGGTGTGCTACCGACGCCACGGTCACAACGAGGGAGATGACCCTAGTTACACGCAACCGCTGATGTACAAAGCGATCGCTGAAAAACGAAGTGTCCGCAAGTTGTATGTAGAGACGTTGGTCGGACGTGGAGACATGTCTCTTGACGAGGCCGAACAAGCACTCAAGGATTTCCAGTTGAAGTTGCAGGTTGCTCTTGATGACACGCGTGCTCATGCGCCAGTTGTCGTCAAGGTAGCCAAGCCGCCGAAGCCTGAAGGGGTTTTGGCTCATGTCGACACCGGTGCGCCACGTTCATTACTAGATGCGGTCTTTGCGCAATTAACGAATTACCCAGCTGACTTCACCGTGCATCCGAAGTTGGGTCGCCAATTTGAGTTGCGTTCCAAACTGTATAGCGACGAGGGTCAAGTCGAATGGGCCACGGCTGAATTACTGGCTTACGGAACTTTGGTGAGTGAAGGTGTGGCCGTTCGTCTCGCTGGCGAAGACTCGCGTCGTGGAACATTTAGCCAACGCCATTCTGCTTTGGTTGACAACAACACGGAAAAAGTCTGGATTCCTTTAGCAGAATTACCAAATGCAGAAAAATTTTGGGTCTATGACTCACTTCTGAGCGAATATGCAGCCCTTGGTTTTGAGTATGGCTATGCCCATGCCAATCCTGAAGCGTTGGTGTTATGGGAAGCCCAATTCGGTGACTTCGTTAATGGTGCACAGATTATTATCGATCAGTATTTGGTAGCCGCAGAAGACAAATGGGGACAGCACAATGCTCTCGTCATGTTGTTGCCGCACGGCTATGAAGGTCAAGGCCCAGAGCACAGTTCGGCGCGTATTGAACGCTTCTTGACATCATGTGCCGAGGACAATATTCAAGTCGTCAATGCCACAACGGCCGCTCAGTATTTCCACGTCTTGCGTCGTCAAATGCTTCGTGAAATACGGAAGCCGCTGGTGATTTTTACACCAAAGGGTCCTTTGCGGATGAAAGAAGTGCGGTCCAGTATTTCTGATCTTGAATCTGGCACATCCTTCCAAGAAGTACTTGATGATCCATTCGTGAGTGACCCATCAAGTGTCAAGCGTGTTGTGTTCTGCTCCGGCAAGGTTGCATGGGACGCCTTCAACGAGCGCAACAAGCGACAAGCACCAGTGGCGGTTGTGCGTGTTGAGCAGTTGTATCCATTCCCTATTGAGCAGATGATGGAAGTTCTACAGCACTACCCCAATGCGCACGAAGTGGTTTGGCTTCAAGAAGAGCCACTCAACATGGGCGCATGGACTTTTGTTGAGCATCGTTTTTGGCGTGTCAAAGAAAAGGGCTATGACCTGCGATGTGT
>JBAWVW010000105.1:0-5029 GCA_037147055.1 Actinomycetes bacterium | reverse complement strand
GTGCGCTCGGACGGACTCGAACCGCCAACCCTCTGATCCGAAGACAAGTAAAGAGGGAATGCTGGTGTCTGTCAGGTCTGCATGAGTAGTTGGTGTATGGGTTTGTGTCGGTAGTAGTGCTACCTAGTGTCACTCAGTCTGCGTGTTCTGTGACCCCGTTGTGACCTCTTCTTCATCAGAATAAACCATTCCAAGTAGTTCGAGAATGGTTTGTACGTCAATGGATTTTCGAGTTAACAACTCAAGTCCACCCGATTCGTGTGATCCGCCAAATCTCTTCCGCGCGATCAGGAAAATGTACACAAACCAGTAACACGCCTATGCGTGCGGGGACATATGCCAGGACATCATCAAGTCGTGCACTGGCCCAGCCAAAATGTTCATACCGTTCGGAGTGGTGGCCAACCATCGAATCAAGTGTGTTTACGTCGCGATGAACAAGTGCTCCGCTCGCTCCGCCAATCAGACCCCAAAAAGCAGGAGCAATAATTGCATCAACGGTGCTTTCTGCCGACAAAGACAAGGCCATTGGTATTGCCAAGCGCACACGCACCGGCCAGGTATAAGTGAACGGCGGGGCGTTTAACCCGAATGCTCCATTTGGTGGATACAAGCAGTCGGGAATTGGTCGCGAGTTGGGTGAATACGGCTTCGAAGAGTTCTTGCAAATAAAGAGTCTGCAGCTGTAAATCTCATAAGGCGCGTTCGTAAATCACAGTGGCGAGATGATTGCGAGGGCAGTTCCTAAAAAAGGAACGGACCATAGGCAAAGAAGTCGCCTTGTTTTGTTCCACGTAAGAGAAGGAACACTGCGTAGATTCCGCCAGACAGTGAAGCGAAAATCAGGATTGAACCAATAGGTCTTTATGGAATATCAACCGAGTCGGATTTAACTTGCGGTACAAAATCTGCAGTCGCAATCAACTGAAGACCCAGCGGAATGAAATTTGGGTTGACTCGCAATAAAATTGAAAACGTGAACATTGCAATGCGAGCAGTTTTTGACTTATCCAGTGATGAATCCGCAACAGTTGACGCGAGTCTCTTTCCTCTCAAGAGAACAACGAAGCGATAGACATCGAAGAATGGGAAACCAACTCTTCGGATTTGAGCGTTAACAAGACCGGCGGAATTTAGGATTGTTAACAGTTCTTTCTTATTGAAATGCCTGCGGTGACCGATTGATTTATCAAAGGCAGTTCGTGGTCCACTCGGCACGGTAATGACCACCTTGCCACCTGGCGCTAGCTGTAAGAGAGCAGCACGGAGGAATCTGATTGGGTCGTCTACATGCTCAAGAACCTCTACACATGTTAAACAATCAAAATCACGAGGAAGTGGAGAAGGGTGAGCGGAAAGAAGATCAAATTGATCAATGGCTGCCTGTGGAACTTTTCCGAGCGCTTCTTTCACTCCAGTTGTACTCAGTTCTAAACCGGCGAGTGCATCAGCATTAAAGTGACGCGACAATTCGTAAAGCAAATCACCCTGACCACATCCAATGTCGACAATCTTTTTGGGTTTTGCATTGATGACGTATCTAATTACCAGCCGATGGCGAAATGCTTGGGATGGGATTTGCTTTGTTACGGGCTTGAGGCTTTGCCAATGCGAATCCCAATCATCGGATGGTTGCATATTTGGTGCTTTCTTTTCTGGTCGGTAAAAGTTTGTAATCGCTTCTATTTATCGCAAATTGGGACTTGGCTTAAATCTCTATTTCGTAGATGGTTGGTTTTCCTAAGGAAAAGACTGATAGCAAGGCTGATCCCAAGGCGGTCTGTGCTGCGATGACCATCATGCCAACCGAAGGAATCACTGAGCGCAAACTTGATACTGGATCAAGTGGGCCCCAATCACTGTTGCGCCATTGGCTAGTCGTAAAGATAAGGCTAGCGAGCCCAATAAGAAATAATCCAAATGACAAGACAATCAGTTTCTCTAGAGAAAATGAATTTCGGAAACGCTGAACGCGATTTTCGGGCAGTAGCAGTCCCTCCCTACTCGCGAATGCCCTAGATAAGATCGCAAACCATAGAGACTGGTATCCAATTACTCCTGCAGCAACACTGACCAGCAGCGTGTTGATATCGAAAACAACTGCCCCAACAGTCATGCTCCCTGTGGACAAACGAGCAGACATGGCGAGACCGGTCCCGAATAAGAGAAAACCTGGATAGAGAAAAAGCCACCGCGGGCTATACAGCAGCATAAAGCGCAGATGACGCCACCCATCTCGCCATGTGCGCAAGTGCGGATGTCTACTCCGACCGTCGGGGTGTAAAACAGTTGGAACCTCTTCAACGCGCAAGCCCATTGTGGTCGCTTTAACGACCATCTCACTCGCAAATTCCATTCCGGAAGAGATCAAGTTCAACTGTTTAATAGAGCTCTTTCGAATACCCCTGAGGCCGCAATGGAAGTCTCCAATGGTTGACTTAAAGAACACCCGCCCAATTTTGCTCAGTACAGGGTTACCAACGTAACGATGCAAGGGGGGCATTGCACCTGGAATAATCCCGCCTGCAAAGCGATTCCCCATGACAAGGTCTGCTCCATTCCGCAGACATTTCACGAACTCGTCTAATTTTGAAAAGTCATAACTGTCATCGGCGTCCCCCATGATGATGTAAGTCCCCCGGGCATTATCAATACCATTGAGTAAGGCAGATCCGTAACCTTTCGCGAATGTAGAGACAACACGGGCGCCTGCTCGTTCGGCTATTTCCCTTGAGCCGTCCGAACTGCCATTATCTGATACCAAAACCTCGCCATCAATTGAACCATCACGAAGATACTGAATGGCTTTAGTGATACAAACCTCTATCGTTTCTGCCTCATTCAAACATGGCATCAGGATTGTGAGTTCTATTTCAGATGACACGTTTTTTCAGGCGATCTTGAGGTTTTGGGTCATGGAAGATCAGTGTCTTGCTCACTATTTCTATAGCCATCGATATAGTGTGAGGAGACTTGCGTTTGCAAGTAGCGACCAGGGGATGAGCACAAGGACGACACAGGTCAAGGCGACCAGGGTTGACCTTCGTTTGGCTACCCCAAGCATTGATGCCGACATTGCCAGTCCAGTGGCTAGTAGTGGATAAAAGTCCCCTAAATATCGCGAAGTCATTGCCATCGTCGTACTCACAAGCATGCCACTGGTTGCTACGGCGACAAGGAGCGCTAGTTCTGTGGTTCGCCGTTGGCGCATCGCCGCGTATGAAGCAATCCCCGCAGCCAAAAAGGGGATTGGCATGGTATTTGGGAGGCTTGTGGTTTTTTCCACGTACATATCGCCAACCTTCAGTGGCCAAAGGTAGGTCGGGCGATTCGGCCCAATGCAAGAACCTGTCCTGAAGCGAACATTTGGCCATTCTTGATAGAGGCGAACAGCGTCAGGGCGAAAGTATGCAAACAAATTCGTTGGCACAAACTTCGGGTGGTTTTCAAATGCGAGATCGCATGAATTAACTCGTTCAATTTCAACGCCGGTTGGGTTTCTGTAGGCGTTGGTTGGTGGCGAAGGTTGACCAAACTTTGCAAAAATTATGCCGAAAGAAAAAAGTGTTGGCAAGACGATGAAGCCTAAAGATGCCACAGCAATGTTGGAACGGAAACTCACACGTTTTCGGTGTGCAATGAACAGAGAAAATCCGATCACCACTCCAACCAAAACAGTGGTTGGTCGTGCGCCGGCTGCAAAGATGCAGAAAAAGACAGAAGACGCAAGATAGCGATTGTTGCTGCTGTGTAGCCAACGCCAATAACAATTGACTGCCAGCATCACCCCAGCGATTGACCAAACAATTGCTTCCTGATACAGCCACGGGTCAGCCAGGAGGACAAGTACGCTGCCTGGACCAAGCGCCAATGCTGCAACACACATGAATACAACACCACGAAGTTGGTGCGCCATCGGTTTTGCGAACTGTCGACACAAGTCAAGTGATGCACCAAATGCTAAACCTGATGCAATCGGGATCATCAAAATTGCGAAACTTTGGGTGGTTTGCCCGATCACAAGCAAGATAGGGATGCGAAGGATGCTTGGTGTCAAACCAAAATATCCGTAGCACTTACCTGCGACGTAAAAGCACTCGTCAGCAAAAAATGGCATTGACTTCGGGTCAACCCAAAGGCGACCGCGAAGCAGAGCATCTGCTTGAGCTGTGAAAAAATAATCTGCTCGGATGGTCGCTGCAACCGATGGATCAAAGGACCATTTAGTGAGCCACCCATACACATAGAAAACCATGGCACCACCGCAAAGTGCGACAAAACGGCGACCTGCAAAGAAATTAGTGGTGTTCAGAGGCACTTACCGAGTCTATCTTAACAGTCTTTTACAAACTGCATGAGCAAACCCCACTGGCCTTGTTTAGACAATGTCAGCTATGAGCGAATTAAGAGAAATTCATTATTCAATCTCAATTGAAATTTCTTCCAAGACTTCAAAACCCATCCTGACGACTGAATTATGTTTGATGCCGCAAGGGGTTTCAGTCCATGATGCGAATCAAAGTCTGCACCAGCAAGGAGATGGAGGGAAATACCTGCGGCAACAATCTTGTCAACGAATGGATGCGGGATGGTAAGTAGCATGCGACCACCTGGCTCAACTAGTGAGCCAAGTCTTAGTGCGAATTCGCGAATTTGGGTTTCATGTAAATGTTCAATAACAGCGAGAGCAACAACGAGATCGATTTTGGGAAGATTCTCGCGAGTTAATAACTCAAGTCCACCCGATAAGAATTGAAAATTCTCGCCTAGCCCGTCGAAGCAACCTTCGATGCTCGGGTCACTATCAATTCCGATTCCACCCGCCATTAGATGTCCGAGTTTCTTAAACAATTGTCCATCAAAACAACCAAAGTCCAGAACAGTATCCTCACTGCGAACGTGGTGGCGAACACGTTTTATTCGCTGTTGCTGAAGCATTCGGTCAAGTAATTTTATGATCTGCATCCTACAGCTTGGCGCGCTCGGACGGACTCGAACCGCCAACCCTCTGATCCGAAGTCAGATGCTC
>JBAWVW010000104.1:0-5084 GCA_037147055.1 Actinomycetes bacterium | reverse complement strand
GCTAAAACGTGAGGGCCAGGATGACCTTCAACAAAGGGCTCAACGGTGAATTCAACGTGTAACACGCCTCTATCGTATTGGGTGATTAGGCCCCCATGACACGCCTGAGCTCATTAGCCCTCATCAAGCAATCTCGACCAGCTAGGTCAAAGGCTTCACCGAGGCGGGTGAGTGCCATACGAAAGGATGCCTGCCAATCCTGCTCAAAAGCCTGCCGTGCTGGACCACTCCACGTTGTTGTCGCCAGAGCCGAAGTCACGGTAGCCATCAAGGCCTCAATATCGGTGCGCTGGCGACTCAGAGTGGTACCCAAATGGGTTAACTGCTCGGGGTCGGCGCCAATCATCCCACCAAATGCATACTGCGACATCTCGTTCCTTTCTCGACTGCCGCGACTCTCACGGACCTCACAATGTGGGCATGAGCCAAATCACTCGGGCGACTAAAAATCAAGCAATGGCAAGAGCATTGCCAAACTGTCAGGCAGGACTTTCTCACGGCGGATTAACTCATCTAAGCCATCACGATGAACCCACCAAGCCTCTGCCACTTCACCATCATTGAAGGTCAACGGGCTCTGCGCTTGAACAATAAAACACCGTCCGATCAGGGCTACTTGGTCATCTTCGTAGGTTTGACACATGCCACCATCAAGCGGCTCTACCGACACATCTTGAATCCCGACCTCTTCATTCAGTTCACGAATGGCAGCGGCAACGTAACTCTCGCCAGCGCTGACAACACCGCCCACGGCGATATCGCACCACCCTGGCCACACATCCTTGTGAGGTGAACGTCGATGTACCAACAAACGACCGGCGCCATCCATGACAGCAATAAAAACTGCCCGATGCCGTAACCGATTTTGGCGCATCTCATGTCGTGAAACCGTGGAGATCACGACATCATGTTCATCAACGATGTCCACCATTTCAATGACTTCGTTTTCCATCACCGTTATTTCTTAGCACGCGCGATGGGATCTTCGGGTGGGTCTACGATATGGGCATGGCCAATCCAGCAGATATTTCTACTCTCGCCGAGGAATCACTTGATTTACTTGATGACACGATCGCCTTGCGACGTCGTCTTCATGAATGGCCAGAACTTGGCAATCATTTGCCCAAGACTCGCGAAGAAGTTCTCGCCGCACTTGAGGGACTTCCCCTCGGTATCACATTGCACGAAACGACGTCAGGAATTGTTGCCTCACTTGAGGGCAATAAACCAGGACCAACAATGCTCTTACGAGGCGATATGGATGCGCTTCCGATGCCCGAAGATACGGGTGTTGAATTTAGTTCACGTGTTCCCAATGTGATGCACGCCTGTGGTCACGACACACACACTGCAATGTTGGTCGGTGCTGCCCGATTGCTCACTGCACATCGTGACCAGATTCATGGGCGCGTTGTCTTTATGTTTCAACCTGGCGAAGAAGGACATGCTGGAGCGCGATTCATGCTTGATGAAGGACTGCTTGATGTTGGTCCATTATCTGATGGCTCAACATCTGAAGTCACTGGCGCTTTTGCAATTCACACAACATCATCACTACCGACGGGGTTCATCAGCACCCGCGGTGGACCGATCATGGCTTCAAGCGACACCTTGGCGATCCGCGTGATCGGTAAAGGCGGACACGCCAGTGAACCGTTCCGTACCTTGGACCCAATTCCCGCGGCATGTGAAATTGTTCAAGCCCTGCAGTCAATGATCACTCGTCGCATCAATGTCTTTAACCCCGGCGTCCTCACCGTCACTCAACTCAACGCTGGCACGACAACCAATGTGATTCCAGAATTTGCAGAAATCAAAGGCACGATTAGAGCCATCAGTGAAGTCACCCGACGCATGATTCATGACGGTGTCACACGTGTCGCTGAGGGAATTGCGGCCGCTCATGGTCTTGAAGTCAGCGTCGAACTCGTTGATGGCTACGACGTCACGGTGAATAGCAAGACGTACGCACAAACTGCTGGAAATATCGCGCAAGAGATCATTGGCGCTGAACGATTCATTGAATTACCAAATCCAGTGATGGGCGCAGAAGACTTTGGTTACGTACTCAATCATGTTCCCGGAGCAATGGTCTTCTTGGGTGCAACTCCGCACGAGCGCAACTTGGCAAGCGCGGCACCCAATCACTCAAACCGCGTCTTCTACGACGAAGCCTGCATGAGCACTGGCATTTCGCTCTACAGCGCAGTCGCACTGCGCCATCTGTCAGCTGCCTGAAATTGGCCCTGCGGGATAGCGCGCATCACCAAGCACCATCTCCATCGCAGGTTCAATATTCGGGCCACGACGAAGATGATGTCCACCGTCAGCGCTGATACAGGTTCCCGTGATCCACGAACTTTCATCGCCCAATAAGAAGCGCACCAACTTGCCGATGTCTTGAGTACTACCGACGCGGCCTAATGGCATCTGATCTAGGTAATCCTGCAAAATTGACTCAAGCGTCATAATTCCTTGCGTGGCATCAGTTGGCACTAGGCCAGGTCGCACCGCGTTGGCACGAATGTTACGACAGCCAAGTTCGTCAGCAGTCTGGCGCACCAACATTTCAAGTCCAGCTTTGGAGACATCGTACGGAGTCATAAAACGGTGAGTCACAGGCCCGGCAATTGATGACATGGCGACGATTGACCCTCCGCCATTGGCTGCCAAATAACTCACTGAATGTTTGATGGTGAGGAACGCACCAGTGAGGTTGGTCCCAAGAATTCCGTTCCAATCTTCCAAGGAGGTCAAGTGGATTGGGCCACCGCCACCGTAACCAGCGTTGGCCACAACCATGGTCAACTTGCCAGCCGCATTCGCCACTGCACACGCATTCGCCACACTTTCTTCACTTGTGACATCACAAGCCACAGTCAAAACTTGGGCGCCACCTTCGGCGATAGATCGCAGTTCTTCAGCTGCCGCCTCAAGTCGTTCAACATTGCGGGCAGCCAAGATGACTGTCGCCGCATCCTGAACAAGTTCACGGGCGCAACCGAGACCGATTCCCGATCCCCCTCCTGTAATGAATGCAACCTGGCCGATGAGAGGATGGGGATCATGTTGAGAAGACATGATCTGATACTCGCACAAAGTCTGTGCGACTGAGTAAACGAAAGCAATGCACATCGGGCAAGATATGAAGGTGACTCAATCCGCTTCTCCTTTATCTGGCATCCGAGTCCTTGACCTGACACGCGTTCTTGCTGGTCCGCACTGTGGACGGATGCTGTGTGATTATGGCGCCGAAGTCATCAAGGTTGAACCTCCCGAAGGTGACCTCACACGTTTCACTAGTCCTCGTGTTGGATCACTATCAACGTATTTCATTCAGCAAAATGCAGGAAAAAAATGCATCAGCATTGATTTGTCAACAGTGCGCGGTGCGGAGATTTTCCGTGGTCTTGCTAACGCCAGCGATGTCATTTTGGAGAACTATCGCCCCGGTGTGATGGATCGACTGGGTCTTGGATATGAAACGTTGTCGTCCACTAACCCACGTCTCGTGTATGCCTCAATCAGTGGCTACGGAGCCGATGGTCCATGGGTGCATCGGCGTGCTTACGCCAGTGTGATCGGTGCCGAAAGTGGACTCACCCGTGCACAAGGTGATGCGCGAAGTGGCAATTATGCCAACGACCCATGGTCACACGCAGACACATATACCGCTCTCGAAACAACGACTGCGATTTTGGCTGCGTTGTATCAGCGTGAGCGAACTGGTGCCGGCGAACGTATCGATGTTTCCATGGCGGGAACCATGCTCTATGTCAACGAACATATGCATGATGAGTTATACGACGGGCCCACTGACCCGAACTGGATTCGTTCATTTCAACCTGGTGATTATCCAATCATGCAGGTTGCCGATGGATCTCATGTAGTCATCAGTGCTCATCCCGCCGAGCGCGGAACGTTTGAGATCATCGTGGCGGTGATGGATAAGCCAGATCTACTCAATGACTCGCGCTTTGTTGATGTGCAAACTCGGATGTCCAATTTTGAGGCTCTGCTTCATGAAATGCGTACCTGGGCATCTTCTCTCGCCACCGCTCAAGATTTTGAAGATCGATGTGATGAGTTCGGTTTAGCGGTAGGAGTGATGCGCACCGCGCGCGAACTTGCCGAGAACGAATGGGCCCGAGAGCGAGGGGCAATTACGACAGTGCCTGACCGCATTGGTGGAGAAATACGAGTTCCTAATGCACCATGGCATTTCACTCATGGCACCGTCGGGACTCATGGCGAGCCGCGGTATCGCGGTGAAGATAATCGCCAAGTTTTGCGCGATGTATTGTCATTGAGCGATGAGGAAATATTTTCTCTCGAAAATGAAGGTGTGATCTCAAGCCGGATTCCTAAAACTTCTTAGGCATCTAACGCTGCTGATGAAGTCATCACTTCAGTCCCCATAAAGCGCACCATAGGTGGAAGAGTGCGAGCCAACACGGGTCCAGTCAGGAGCACAAAAAGAATAGTTCCAGCCCCAATTTCGCCACCAAGCAAAATCCCACCAGTAACAACCACAACTTCAATACCCCAGCGTGCAACTTGCATGCTCAAACCTTTGTCGTGCAATCCGAGCATTAATAATTCCATGGGACCGGTTCCCAATGTGGTGGCCACACCCACGGTAATTCCGAAGTATAAAAGTGCCATACCGCCCAACATCATCGGAATGCGCCACGCTAATTGCTGTGGTTCGGCGACAAGTGGCAGAACAATATTGACCACTTGACCAACGAGAACACCACCAATCAAGGTCCCCCAACTAGGAAATCTCTTGACGGCGATCGCTAACACAGTGAAGAAGGCTCCACTCAGCCAACCCATTGTTCCGACAGCGATACCAAGTTGCTTCGCTCCGCCAGTTGTAAAAACATCGGCTGGTGCAACTCCGAGGTGAGCATGAACCATCAGTGAAATCGCCGTGCCGACTGCCGCGATAGCAAATAAAAGAGCGCCTGCTCGAAACCAAAAGGACTTCAGCGCAGTCACGCTGGTGGGGTTCTCGAGCACCCAACCACCCTAGATGTTTCAACTTTCGCCAGTTGTGGTTCTGGTGCTGGATAGTGCCA
>JBAWVW010000103.1:0-5159 GCA_037147055.1 Actinomycetes bacterium | reverse complement strand
CGCTTTGTGCAGAGGCGTCCGTGGACTTCTTTCATTGGTGGTCTTGTCATACTTCTCACTCTGACCATTCCACTGTTAAGCATGCGTTTGGCATTGAGTGATAATGGCAACCGCGCCGAATGGCAAACAGCGCGACGGGCGTATGATCTCTTAGCCGATGGTTTTGGGCCTGGCTTCAACGGACCACTGCAACTCGTCGCGCAAGTTGACGAGACAATCACCCAAGATGATCTACAAGCGATTACCCAAGCGGTACAAGCTGACCCCGATGTCGTTTTTGCGTCACCACCATTTAGCGCTCCAAATAACTTGGTGATTTGGAAGGTCATTCAACGTGAATCGCCACAAGCCGAAGGCACATCGCTGCTCGTACATCGACTACGTGACGATGTCCTACCGACGGCAATCGGCGACTCTGGCCTAGTGATCAATGTCGGTGGCTTCACAGCGATCGGCGTTGACCTCAGCGATTATTTCGCCCAAAGAATCTTTCTCTTCGTCGGCGCAGTGCTCTTGCTTTCATTTTTACTACTGATGATTGTCTTTCGCAGTTTGCTCGTACCTCTCAAGGCAGTCATTATGAACCTGCTCTCCATTGGTGCCGCCTACGGCATCGTCGTGGCGATTTTTCAATGGGGTTGGGGATCCGGCTTGATTGGCGCTGGACAGGCAGGTCCGATCGATCCATTCATCCCGATGATGCTTTTTGCCATCGTTTTCGGCCTCTCAATGGACTACGAAGTGTTCTTACTTTCACGCATGAAAGAGGAATTTGACCGAACTGGCGACAATGCCAGTGCAGTTGCCGACGGTCTGGCGGCCACCGCCCGAGTGATTACGGCCGCCGCCTTGATCATGGTCGCCGTTTTCGGCAGTTTCGTGGCTGGAGACGACCGAACCATAAAACTTTTTGGACTGGGTCTCGCCGTGGCCGTCCTGATCGACGCCACATTGGTCAGAATGGTGCTTGTACCTGCGACGATGGAACTTTTAGGAGACCGCAATTGGTGGATCCCAAAGTGGCTTGATCGGGTCCTTCCACGCATCAATGTTGAGGGAAGAGCCGCGCAATCTGAAAAACAGGTGCTTTAATCATCAGCCATGGCAACCACTTCATCCAAACCCCTCGTCATCGTTGAGTCCCCAGCAAAGGCCAAAACCATCGGTTCTTTGCTTGGCGCCGGATTTGATGTCCTTGCTTCAGTGGGGCACGTGGCTGACTTGCCATCCAAAGGTTTGGCCGTTGACGTCAATAACCATTTCAAGCCGACATACGAACTGACCGAGCGCGGAACAAAAATCGTCAAGGACCTGCGAGCCCTTGCCAAGAAGGCCAGTGCCATCTATCTAGCAACCGACGAGGACCGTGAGGGTGAGGCCATCAGCTGGCACCTTCTGGAAAATCTCAAGTCGGCGATCAAGCCCGGCGTCCCCGTGCACCGTGTGGTGTTTCACGAAATCACTAAGACCGCCATCGACCACGCCTTTGCTCATCCACGAGATCTTGATTACGGCTTGGTCGACGCCGCCGAGACTCGCCGTATCCTCGACCGCTTATTCGGATATGAGGTGTCCCCTGTGTTATGGCGCAAAGTGAATCGTGGGTTATCCGCAGGTCGCGTGCAGAGTCCCACCGTGCGACTCATCGTCGAGCGTGAACGTGATCGCATCGCCTTCGTGTCTGCTGGGTATTGGGGCCTCGACCTCTTATCGGCAACTAGCCCATCATTTAAAGCGGCCTTGCTTGAAGTTGACGGCCAGCGAATCGCTACCGGAAAAGACTTCGACAGTTTCGGCAAAGTCAAAGCTGGTGTTGTCGTCCTCAGTGAATCGGTGGTCACGTCACTCGTTGACCGCCTGCACAGTGCCACGATCAATGTCCGCTCGGTTGAAGATAAGCCGTATCGCTCTTCACCTAAGCCACCTTTCATCACCAGCACATTGCAGCAAGAGGCAGGTCGCAAGTTGCGCCTCTCGGCACAGCAAGTCATGCGCACCGCTCAAGGTTTGTACGAGGGTGGATTCATTACTTATATGCGTACCGACTCGGTCACCCTCGCCGATGAAGCACTCACTGAAGTACGTGCTCAGATTCGCAAGGACTACGGCGCTGATTATGTGCCTGATTCCCCGCGTCGCTATGCGAACAAAGTCAAGAATGCTCAAGAGGCCCACGAAGCCATTCGACCAACTCTGCCGATGCGTTCACCAGAAAGTCTTTCATCGCAAATCAACGGACCAGCGATGGTTTTGTATCGTCTGATTTGGCAACGTACCTTGGCATCGCAAATGCCTGATGCTGCTGGTGTCACAGTGTCGATTCGTCTCGGTGGTATCGCTGCCGCATCCGCTTCGGTGATGGCCAACGATTGTGAATTCGCCGCCAGTGGCACGACAATTACATTTCCTGGTCACCGTCGTGCCTACGAAGAATCGCGTGATGAAGATACGGCCGAGGTCGAGAGTGAAGCACTATTGCCAATCTTGAAAGTTGGCGATGTAGTAGCGGTTTCATCACTTGATCCAAGTGGTCACGAAACCACACCACCAGCGCGTTACACCGAAGCATCCATCGTCAAAAAACTTGAAGAGCTCGGTATTGGTCGTCCAAGCACGTGGGCATCAATCATTCAGACTGTTCAAGATCGTGGATATGTCTGGAAAAAAGCACAGGCCCTCGTACCGACCTGGACTGCCTTCGCAGTAGTGAACCTGCTCGCACAACATTTCGCTGGATTGGTTGACTATCAGTTCACCGCTGGCGTTGAGGAGTCTCTTGACGAGATCTCACAAAAAAGGCTCGCTAAAGATAAATGGTTACAGGATTTCTACTTTGGTCTGATTGAAGAAGGCCGCGAGGGTGACGCCGTCGAACTAGGTCTCAAGCGACTGATCGAACAGAACATCGCCGGCATTGATCCAGTCGTCATTAACTCATTCACTATCGGTGCTGACCCCACTACGGGCGAGATCATTGTCGTTAAGCCCGGAAAATACGGCCCGTATGTTAAGCGTGGCGACGAAAATGCTTCGGTACCCGATTCCCTCGCACCCGATGAGTTGACTCTTGATATGGCGTTACGTCTTCTTGCAATGCCCAAGAGCGATGAGCCGATTGGTGAATTTGATGGTCGACCGGTCTTTGCCAAGAGTGGCCGCTTTGGACCATATGTTCAATGGGGAACGATGGAAGACCCGCCACTCGGTTTGGAAAAACCCAAGATGGTCAGCCTGTTTAAGACCATGGTTCTCGATCGCATTACGATGCATGATGCTGAGCAACTCTTGACCTTGCCCCGCACCCTCGGCGTTGATCCGGGTGATGGTGAAACAATCACTGCCCAGAACGGAAAGTTCGGACCATATCTACAAAAGGTCAAGGATTACCGCACGATTGATAATGAAGAACGCTTGCTGACAATCACTCTCGATGAGGCGTTAGCGATCTATGCACTCCCAAAAGTATTTCGCCGAGGTCGCGCCGCATCACCAAATAGTGGCCCACTGCGTGACTTCGGTACCGACCCTTCAAACAACCGCCCAGTCGTTGCCAAAGACGGCAAGTTCGGTGTGTATGTCACCGATGGCGAGGTCAATGCCTCACTCGGTAAGGGTGATCATCTCGAAGATATGTTGCCCGAGCGGGCTTATGAGTTGTTGCAAGTGCGCCGTGAAGTGATGATCGAAAAAGGACTTGTGCCGGGACAAAAAAGTCCTGCCAAACGGGGTGCCGCGCCGAAAAAGAAGACTGCAGTCAAGAAGGCAGTTGCTAAGAAACCCGCTGCGGTCAAGAAGGCTGCGGTGAAGAAGGCAACTCCCAAGAAAGCCGCTGCGAAAAAGGCTACGGTAAAGAAAGCCGCGCCGAAAAAGAAAGCTCAGAAGCCAGAAGAATGACCAAGCCTTTCTACATTGCATTCGAGGGAATCGAAGGGTGTGGAAAAACAACGCAGGCATTACGACTCGCCGAATCGCTGCGCCTGCTTGATCCAGGGACAGTCCTCACTCGCGAAACCGGTGGCACAGAAATCGGAGCTCGCATTCGTGAGGTGTTACATGACATCGGTAATACCCATCTTGATTCAATCGCCGAAGCATTACTCATTGCGGGCGATCGCGCTCAACATCGCAGCGAGGTTTTAGAGCCGGCGTTGTCCGCAGGTCATCATGTAGTGAGTGACCGAAGCGTTTATTCATCCATCGCTTACCAGGGGTACGGGCGCCAACTTCCGCTTGACACTGTTCGCTCTCTCAATGATTGGGCTTTGCAATCGCGCTGGCCAGATTTGATTTTTCTACTTGATGTTTCCCATGAACATGCCATGAGTCGCTTAGCGCATCGCGCACTCGATCGCTTTGAGCAAGAAGATGGTGATTTTTTCTCGCGCGTTGCTGAGGGTTTTCAAGCTATGGCAGCAGATGACCCATCGCGTTGGGTCGTCATTGACGCGACTGGCGACGCGGACGTTATTTCAGCGACTGTGCGACTGGCTGTCACAGAGCGCTTAGGTCTCTGAGATGGTGACCGCATCGGTGTATGACGCAGTCATCGGTCAGGAATATTCGTTGACCAAGTTGCGTGCCCTTGCTCAATCGCCAGCGCATGCTTATCTCTTTGTTGGTCCGTCAGGATGCGGAAAAGAAATCGCTGCTCGCGCTTTCGCCGCGGTGAAATTGCAGGGTTCAGAAGACAGCACCCAGCGCACTGCCGATTTGGTGTTGCGCAGTATTCACGTTGATGTTCACGAAGTAGAACGTGAAGGTGCGGGTATCAGCATGGATCAGGCACGCGATGAAATCATCAAACTTGCGGAGAGATCTGCTGTTGAAGGTTCAACTCGAGCAATCATCGTTCATGACTTTCATCTGCTCGCCGATGGGGCGCGTGCATCATTATTGAAGACCATTGAGGAGCCTGACGGTCAAACGGTGATGATTATGCTCAGCGACGATGTCCCCGACACGATGATCACCATCGCTTCACGGTGTGTTCGCATTGATTTCGTTCCGATCTCCGATGAATTGATCGTTCAGCAATTGATTGCTGAGGGTACCGCTCCCGACAAGGCACAAGCAGTTGCGCACGTTGCTGCTGGTGACCTAGAACGCGCACGAGTTTTAGTCAACGATTCATCCTTGACAGCGCGTACTGCTCTGTTCGC
>JBAWVW010000102.1:0-5206 GCA_037147055.1 Actinomycetes bacterium | reverse complement strand
CTCGGAGCCGAACCCCAGCAGCAACCGAAGTGGGCTCCACCTGATCGCCTGACTCCTCGCCAAATCCATGTTTTGGGTCTCCTCGCCGCTGCATCCCTTCTCAGCGCATTCGTTAATACTCTCTTCACGCAGACTGTGGCCTTCGCAGGCGATGATCTTGGTGTCGGAGATTGGGGTCGCGGGATAGCGGGCACCGTCGTGCGTGTCGGCATTGTGTTGGGGTTGCCAGCCGCCTTACTTGCAGACCGAATCGGGCGCAGGCGTGTCGTGATTTGTCTGGCATGGGCAGCGCCAATCATCGCTTCTCTCGGTGCCATCGCACCCAACTTTCAATTACTCGTAGCCACACAAACGATGGGGCGACCGCTGGGATTGGCGCTCGATCTTTTAATAGCGGTGATTGCCACCGAGGAAATGCCGCGCAATTCACGAGCGTACGCGATCAGTATTTTGGCTATGGCTAATGGCATGGGTGCAGGCGTGGCGGTCATGGCATTACCTCTTGCCGATCTTGCAGATAATGGATGGCGACTGATTTACGTGATCACATTGGTGTGGCTGGTGGTGGCTTTTGATCTCACTCGTCGTCTCCCCGAAACACAACGCTTCGAATTCCATCAACGCGATACAGAGGCTGTTGCGATACCTCCGCTGCGTCGCAAACGACTGGTGATTCAGATGGCTGTGGCATTCTTTGGCAATATGTTGCTCTCCCCTGCTTCATTTTTTCAGAACTCATTCCTCAAAGATGAACGCGGATTTTCTGCAGGCATGGTGGCTGTTTTTTCCTTGTCAACAGCGACCCCTGCGGTCATTGGTCTGATTATCGGAGCGCGCATCGCTGATCAACGCGGGCGACGACTCTTGGCAGCCGTGTGTGCTCCAATCGGTGGGCTGCTGATTGCTCTTTCTTTTTGGGCCTCAGGTGGATGGATGTGGGCTGCTGCCATTTTCGGTGGGATTATTGCCGCCACGGCTTATCCACCGTTAGCCGTCTATCGAACCGAACTTTTTCCCACGGGTAATCGCGGTCGCGCCGCATTTCTCATTCTCGCCAGTGCGCTGATTGGTGGAAGCCTCTCGCTGTTGTTGACAGGGTGGTTTGTCGACGGAGGGACACACTACGGACCGATCATGTTGGCACTCGTCATCGGCCCCGTCATCGTGGCGCTGATCGTTCTGCTGACGTACCCAGAAACTGCTCACCGCGAACTTGAAGAACTCAATCCCGAGGATCATGCTGCGTTTGATCAACCAGAGATTGAGTCCTGAAAAGATCTCAACGCAATAAAATCTTGCGAGCTTCTCCGAGATCACCAATTGATGTGCCGGCCTTAACCTCATCACCACCATGATCAGGGTGAGCCTCACGCAAGCGTGCACGATATTTTGTCTTCACTTCACTTGACGAAGGCTCGATTGTTCCTGGAGGGAAGCCAAGAATTTCGAGAGCCCAGGCACGCGGATCACCGATTGACATCAACGAGGTGGCTTTGGATCCCACTAGGTGCGCAACAAAGGCGGTTCCCAATGGCCCTCGCCAATTCATCGCCTTGCCCAAAAGCGGAGCGAGAGTTTTTCGAGTCGTGAGATCCAAACGCTCCAGGGCGTAGATCGCCCCCAAAACCTGATGCATTGGGCTTCCCTGCGAGTCAAACTCAAAGTTGAAATCACCGCCTTCACCGACGAGGCGATGCAGACTGCGCGCCATGCCATGACGATCGACTTGGTAACGGTGGCGCAAACGAGGTTGAGCGATATGTTCACCGCGCTGAATTTGGGTAATCAAACGATGAGTGTCCGCGACCAATTCCTCATCAATGTCAACAACAAAGCGAGCCACGACGGCGCCGAGTAGTAGACCACCGAAACCAGGTGTGGGATCACATGGAAGGACTAAATGCCCGAGAGAAACGCGACGGGTCGGTGTCAGTGGACGAGTATGCCAAATTTCAATTTCAGCGAGCAACACGAACTATCACTCGTCTGATTCGGAGCCCACGTCAATATCGTCAAAAATCACTTCGTCGCCTTCAAGTTCATCAAGCAGTCCGTCTACAAGTGCTTCGGCGGGGGTCGGAACTATCAAGGTTGAATCCAACCAGCGGTGAGTGATGCGCGCAGCGATCAACATCTCAGTGAGATCACGCCGTTCAGCAACTGTGTACTCATCAAGTTCGTATTCGGTGACATCGTCCTCTTCGGCCACGCCACCTACGACAGCGGTTGAACCAATGCCGAGTTCTTTTTCAAGGCGATCAAAGATTGAGTCAAGTTTGTCCTCAAACTCAGCAGGAACGACAAGTTCGGTTTCAACCCAGGCATGGGGAATATCCGCCTGTGCTAATGCCGCTGTCATCTCAGATTGATGATCAATTGACCACGAAGAAAGATCGTAAAACACATTTTCATAATCGGGGTCAAGAGGATTCCAGTCGGTCACAGGGTGAACGCTATCTCTCAATCACGACAGATACTTCTCGAGAAAGGCTTCAGTACGTTGATACTCGTCAAGGATGTTCTCGGGGTTGCGGAACCCATGTCCTTCACCAACGAATTCAACCAGTTCGATGTCTCCCCCCGCAGCAGTCACTGCCGCGACCAGTGCTCGACTTTGATCAATGGAAACAACCGGGTCGCAATCACCATGAATCATCAAGATCGGGACCCGGGCGAGCGCGTGTGCTTGATGAATAGGAGATCGTTGTGCCGAAAGGTGAACTGTTTGTAGCTCATCGCCCACCAGACTGCGATTGTAATGAGCCTCATAACGATGCGTTGACGCGTCAAGAGCGGCGATGTCACACACGGGGTAACAAACTCTGACACAGCCGACAAGATCACTCTCACGGGCGGCGACCGCGAGTGCTGTCAGTCCACCCGCCGATGACCCGAGTACGGCAATCATATTTTTGGGTCTCTGTAAAGAACGCAGAATGTCACACACATCGTTGCTATCAAGTTCGCCCCAGCGACCGCTCAACGCTTGAGTGAATGCGCGTCCATGCCCCGTACTTCCCCGATGGTCGGGCACTAAGACGTCATAGCCGCGATCAATCCAATAATTCACACGCGGCATAAAACTGACTGACCATTGATCTGTCGGACCACCGTGAATCATGCACACGAGACGACCCGTAAGTTGTGGCGCGGCGTACAGACGAGCATGCAAGGTGACCCCATCGCGAGCAGTCACTTCAAGTAGAGACGGCTCCACGAGCGAAGGATGATCCTCCCAATCAAAAGAGGGACCAATGAACAAAGTTTTTCGCGTCCAAATGTCTTGAGAAGTGTCGTAGACAACAACTTGCGTGGGTGTTTTCCCGCCCGTGCGAATAGCCACGAGATTTTCGCCGACCCACGACAACTGACCGTGGATTGCCTTAGCTTTTTCGCTCACTACCCCAGTCGCTCTGTGCACAACGCACAGCCTCCCGAAGCCACCTTCATTTCGTACGAAGGCGATCCGTTCGCCTGTTGAGTCAAAGCACCAACTTCTTTGGCGCTCGCCCCACGTTGGTCCACCATGTTCAAAGTCTTCAGCGATTTGTTTACCGTCATGCGTGGCAACGTTCAGCCATCCGGAGCGATCATCAAGCCAACCAAGATGCGTGCCCGAGGAATCAGTTGCGGGTTGTTGATGTTGAACATCTGGTGCGGCAGCGATCACTCCCTCTGTGGACACGAGCAAACTTTCATCCCATGGCATATGAGGCACGTTCCACGCCTGCCAGATGCATTGCCCGTTCCACCACACGGGATCATTGACAAAATCGCGCTCCCCATGATCAATGCGCTTGGTCACACCAGTAGAAATCTCGACAGTGTGGATTTCGGCTTGATTGACCACATACGCCACCACTTCGCCAAGCGGTGACACGTTCGGAGCGAATAACGACTGCTCGGGTGTGGGGGTCACCAAAAGGCGGGGCTCGCCCTGTAGCGGGATGATCCATAAGGCACCCGACTTGGCCACAGCGACTACCCCAGACGAATCTGGGAGCCAATCAAAGCATCCACCGCCGAGGCTGCGACCGGAACGTAATGCCAGAGTCGAAACCTGCCTGGCGAGGTGCTCAGGGAGCGTGAGAACGTGCAAAAAAGCACCCTCAGGGTCGCTGATAATCACCCCGATCTTTGAGCCGTCAGGCCCAAGACGGGGTTCGGTGATTTCGCGACCCGCGAAACAATCTGCCGCGGAGAGTTGCGTGTTGGGGGTCATACTCCGAGAGTAGGGGCTTAACCGTGGCCGACGGAGTACCGTTGGAATCATGCCTGTGCAACCTTCGCGCAACCTCGCAATGGAATTAGTCCGAGTTACTGAGTCAGCCGCTCTTGCAGCGTCGCGTTGGGTTGGTCGTGGTGACAAGAATGGTGTCGATAGAGCCGCCGTGGACGCGATGCGCACCGTGCTGGCGACGGTGCCGATGAGCGGTGTGATCGTCATCGGCGAGGGTGAAAAAGACGAAGCTCCGATGTTATTCAACGGTGAAGCAGTCGGCGATGGGTCGAACCCTCAAACCGATGTCGCCGTGGATCCGATTGACGGCACATCCTTGACTGCAAACGGCCGTGGCAATGCCTTATCGGTGATTGCAGTTTCAGAAAAAGGCACGATGTTTGATCCGGGCCCGTGTATGTATATGCAAAAAATTGCTGTTGGGCCTGATGTCAAGGGTTGTATTGACATCAATGCTTCATACACCGACAATCTGAAGTGGATTGCACGGGCAAAGAACGAAAATGTGCGTGACTTAACGGTGATGATTCTCGACCGACCGCGTCATGACGAACTCATCAAAGAAGTGCGTGCCACTGGGGCGCGGATCAAATTGATTAGTGACGGTGACATTTTTGGTGCGATTGCAACGGCGTGGCCTGACGCTGGCGTGGATGTGTTGTTCGGTATCGGTGGAACGCCTGAGGGTGTCACGTCGGCTGCGGCATTGAAGTGCATGAACGGAGAAATTCAGGGCAGATTGTGGCCCCGCAATGAGCAAGAGCGGATCGCTGCTCTTGAGGCTGGCTACGACCTTGATCAAGTTCTGACAACCGATGATTTAGTGCGCGGCGATAACTGTTTCTTTGCCGCTACTGGTGTGACTGATGGTGAGTTGCTGAAGGGTGTTCGCTTTCATGCTGGTGGAGCAACGACACAGAGTTTGGTGATGCGTTCGCTCTCAGGAACTGTGCGTCTGATTGAAGC
>JBAWVW010000101.1:0-5256 GCA_037147055.1 Actinomycetes bacterium | reverse complement strand
GGTTTGCGATTTGGCAACTTCACGTAGACCGATTGTGACTCTTGAGAAGTCGGACGAAGTTGCGTCATAGCAATGGTTTCGCCGGTGGTGACATCGCGGACTTCCATGACCGCAGTTTTTGACGATCCAATGGAGACGTTCCACAGGTATTCCCCAGCGCGTGGTGCCACGAGCAACCTTGAGACGAAGTACGTACTTGTTGTGAGTATCTTCGAGCGGCGGCACATTGAATCGGACGTCACCGGTAGTGACGAGCCGAGATTTCCCGGGACAGTTACACCAGAGAATTCTTGGCTGCGAAAATCGACGTTCATCGGCCGGGGAGATCTGCCCTTGAATAGCCATACATTGTCATTCGCGTAGAGAAGCTCGGCACGATCTCTGAGTAGAGCCTCGACTAGTGGTAACTGCGTACTGTAAAGAGGGCCAGAGTTCCGGGTTGGTGTAACTAAGAAATAATTTCCTTCAGACTGGTATCGAGTCACATTCGATATTGGCAACGCCAGCCTCACTCGATGGTTCCACGAAATATGGCCCGAGACGCCAACGCTGGCGTAGACGGTAGCGCCCTTGGGAATCAACATTGCCGCGCGATCTAATGATTGCGCCATCGCATCTGGATAAGTATTCCTTGATATGACGTAGTGAAAACTAGACAATCCGAAAACCAAGCTGCTACAAAGAATCCCGATTGCTAGGCCAATTGATCCTCTTCGCCATTTCGCTGAAGACCGGCGATACAGCCAAATGCAGATCACGGCCGAACCGGCGATTCCTATCGCCAGAGTTGGCAACATCTGCCAGGGACTGGCGAGAAATGATCCCGGCCATTCTGGGGTGGGGGGGCTTGAGACGTTTGTTCGTAGAGCTATACCTGTGGAGCCGAGGTTCAAGATGACAATGGGGAGCCCTACTGGGACGGCCAGCCCCACTATGCCGAAAGTGGCAATCAAGCCGCTGAAACTGGGGAGACTCCTTAGCCAATACGTAATTGCTCGATAGGGGTCATGCAGAACTGCGGTGAAGACGCCGAATGCGCTATCTATCGCTTTCGCCCCAAGATGGCCGTAGTGGAGGGAAAAATTAGATCCAACGGGTGATAAAAAACTTGGAAGTACCAATGATGCGAACACCGTCACGCCCAAGATCTTGATGCCGGGAAACCATCTTGTTTGCCGAATCAACAGATAGCTGACGATGGCCGCGCTTACGTAGGTGGTTGTGAGGTCACCGGAGACCAGGGCTACGAGCGAGCCGATGGCTACCAGCGATGCGCGTTGACGCTGCATGCCATACGTGATTATGGCGAGTCCGGCAACCATGCCGAACATGTGCATATGGGGGTCATCAGTAACGGCGAATAAAATTAGGGGATTCGTTGCAAAGAGCACCGCAACAAATGCTCCAACCCACTGAGAATTACTGTCCGGGAAGTGGCTTTCGAAATAGGCCTCGGTTGATCTAATCAGAAAGAATTCGGTGACGCATAGAAGTAATGCTTGAAAGTACATAATCCACGGCAGGGAGTGGTTAAGGAGATAGAAAAATGCAGTCGGGTAAATCGTGAAATCCGCATGATCGGCCAGATGCGACCAATTGAAAATTAGGTATCTTGGGGCCAAATTGCCGTGCGTAATCTGCTGCATTGCAAATACCCGGTTGGCGTAATCAACATGTGAAGACCAGTTGGCTTCCCGCCAGGTCAGCACGATGACTAGAAAAACAAGCTGCCCAAATACAATCTTTGATGCAATCCGGTACTTGCTATTTACCGCACGAAGCTCTTTGCTCAGCCGCATGTTCGTTAGAGCACAATTGGGAGCAGACCTACGGTGCTCGTGGTTTTACCGTGCTTGAGTCCGTACCATTGAGAATTGTGTCGATCGTACAGCAAGGCAAAGAGACTTTTCATCTTCGCCACAGGCTTGATTGTCGCACTCTTGGCACCGGCTATCACGAGGAAATCCCCGGATGCATTTTTCAGGTGGCCGACAAGCGTGTGGTCTCCGCATGCCAGCAGCTTCAAGTTGCGATACCTCTGGTTCGTTGCCTCGAACTCCATCGATTCATTGGTCGTGAAAATAGAGCCGCGCGAATCTATAGCGACGATCTCTTTTTCGATCGGACAGATTTGGCTCAAGGGTGAGTTCGCCGTGGCAAGGAGAGTTACCGTTGTGCAGTCCGTGGTGAACACCGTGGTCTGGCCATCTTGCCCGTCGCCCCAAATGAAAAACTGCTTCTCGGTCCTATTCGAGACTCCGGTAATACGTAGGCCCGCAGGTAGGTCCAATGGTGCCCCCTCCTCATTCGTTGCAGCGTTAACGCATTGAGCTCTCGAGATGCCACTCTTGGCAATCAGTACCTCGGCGTCGCTGACTGCCATGCGGTCGAAGTAGGCGGGCAAAATTTGGACCTTCGTGACTGTCTTAGACAGATTGTTCCTCACTACCAGCATGCTTGATGTGACGACTGGGTCGTTTTCCAGAGTGATGAGGGCGCGGGAGCCATCGATACCGGCAGAGGCCACGGGTGCTTGTGTCCACCAAGCGGGACTACTGCTGCCGCTGTTCAATAGTGTGGCTAGAACAACGATTGCTGCCAGCAAAGACCCAAGACTGGTTTTTGGTCGGGATCGGATTCTCGATGTAATTGTTGACAAGTTCATGGTCTCACGCTTCATTAACTTAATTCTAGTTTATCCAACCGAGCAATTGCTCTTAGGAGCCATTCGGAACTACTTGAGTGTCTTGAACGTCAGCACCGTATCTGCACTCGCCCCTATGGCGTTGCGCGCCCTGAGCGACACCGTGTAAGACGTTCCAGGAGTCAATCCGTCCACGGTGCATCCGAGTCCCACGACCGAACATGTCTTGCCACCTGGTGAAAAGGTCGCAACATTTAGGCTCACTGGGGAGTGCTCGTCGATAGAAACTTTCCATGCGAGTGAAACAGCGGTCTTAGTCCGGCTTACGATTCGGAAGCTGGATGGCGTATTAGGGATTGTCTTAATACTGGCATCGAGAAGCGCGGTCAAACGTTGTAGGTACGCACTTCGGATGTGACCTTCATCGCGATAGATCAAAGTATCGAGAATCACGGGTGGACACAGCCCCGTTGATGCAGTATTGCAAAACCACGGCATCGGGTCAATCGACTGCACACCAGAATCGATGTCCGCTTTTGCAATTTGATCTCGGACTGCATCGTTCGCCTTGTACAAGGCGCTTCTAAACGGCCGATAGCAGTCGTAGGAACCTGTCTTTTTGGTAAAGGCTTTTGAGTTGTAAGTCGCCATCAATTGATTGCGAGATAAACAGGTAGCCGGACTGATATTGATTCCACCGATTTTAAATCCAGGGTACGGAGTGTCGTGAAAAGAAATCACGCGTTGGGCGGATCCCAAAGCTCTGGTCAGGATGCCGTTAAGCGCGACTTCCGAGTCGTAAGCGGTCAACGCTGGTAAGTCTTGAGTTGAACTTGTGAATATAACGGCGCTCGGATTTAGTTTTGGAATCTCCTCAAAGACTTTGTCATGCCATGTTGCGCATGCTGCTCGTTGAGCAGCAGGGACGGAGGGATGTGATGTCAACTGTGCTGCTCCGCATGCAGCATGCATGAGTGTCACCAGGCGAAATCCGCGTTGATTTGAGATGTCGATAAATGTTCGCAGCCATTGATGAATGTGCGAATCTCCTAGCAGTAGAACTGTGAAGCCACTCTTTGGATTCGTCCAGACGCACTCACTCATGTCGGGGCTCATCACGGGAGCAAAGCCATTGCTGAAACAGGCCCCTCCTGCGAGCGGCTTGGGGGCGCCGCTTTCGGTTGTCGCGTGCAGAATTTGATCGGCGACACTCGAATTTTGTGCGTATGACACCGAACCTTTAGCTTTGAGCGTTGCCGTAAAGGTAGTGATGTCTTTTTGGATGCTCGCCACCGAGACATAATCTGTTGATGCGGCTTGGCTCGCAGGCGCGACTAGTAGTCCGAGAATTAGCGCTGCAGCAGCCCCGTATGCCGGGGTGTGACGTCGGGCGGAACGATGCATGAGTTGTTCTTTGCGTCGGGATCGGATTCCCGATGTAGTTGTTGCCAAGTCCATGGTCTCACGCTTCGTTCGCTTGATTAACTTAAGTCTAACTTGTCCTAGCCAACCGAGCGATTGCTCTTAGGGACCATTCGGAACTACTTGAGTGTCTTGAACGTCAGCACCGCAGGCGTGAAGGCATATTTTCTGTCTTCACCGCCCGGCGAAGTTGCGCATCAGTAGATCCAGTATTCGCCCGGTTCACCTTCGGTGAAGGTCGTGATGTCGCCAAGGTGTACGGACACCGTGATCAATCGGGTCCGGCCGAAGCCATCTCGAAGTTGCAAGGGGAGATCGGCCTGGGCCTCTTCGTGACTCAAGTTCATCACCGAGATGCTGTCAACGTTAAAGCGGCTACCAAAGAAAGTTCCCCAGCCCCACTGCACGCCAGTCGATGGGCAGTTGATCACATGCACGGGGTTGGCCGGAAATCCATCACCGGTCATAGGGATGGTGCAGTGGCTACCTTGAGTGACGGCGCCGAGATCTTGTTTGCCAGTAAGCCAAGGAGAGATGTCAATCTGGCTCCCGGCCGACGAGACGCTGATATTCGCCGGAATATTCCAAGCGGGTAGGCCCGTGGAGAGTCCGTCGCCATGACTGGTCCTGACCAAGGTGGCGTCCAGCGTTGAGCCCGTGAAGTTCGAGCTATTGAAGGTCGTTCCGGTGAAACTCGCGCCATGAAGCGATGCGTTCACGAATGACGTGTGGTTGAGAATCACTTCATCGAAGACGGCGTCGTCGAGCCGGGTGCTCTCAAACGATGCGTGAGTGAGGTCGACATTTGAAAAGTGGATGCCGCGCAAATCACAGCCGTTGTAGTTAACGCCCTGAAACGGTGCTGCGTAGCAGTTAGGCGTGGCGGACGTAGGGAGTGCAGTGACCTCGCGCGGCAGCGATGTGGTCGTGGTCGAAGCCGGCGCGTCGCTAGCGAAGGCCGAAAGGCTCATCATCGCAATGCCTCCGGCCGCAAAGGCACCAAGGCCAAGGGCCGTGCCGCGCAGCCAGGTATTTAGGGGTAGTCGCTTCATTTGGATCTCCTCGATCTCGATGAACTGACCGTAGGTCGACGGTATGACACGGCGGTAATGAAAGGGCTCGCCGGGCATCGTTCTCGGCAATACTGAAGGGGTGACACTGCTCCGAATTGCCGCCGCGGGACCGCTGCA
>JBAWVW010000100.1:0-5362 GCA_037147055.1 Actinomycetes bacterium | reverse complement strand
GAAATTGAAGTACGAGTAAAGATGCTCGTTAGCTGCGGAAGGACGAAAAGACCCCATGGACCTTTACTACAACTTGATATTGAGCTTTGTCCTGCATTGTGTAGGATAGGTGGGAGACTTGGAAGCGGTGGCGCTAGTCATCGTGGAGTCACTGTTGAAATACCACCCTGTGTATGACGGGGCTCTAACCTGGGTCCATTAACTGGATCAGGAACAGTGTCAGGCGGGTAGTTTGACTGGGGCGGTCGCCTCCTAAAATGTAACGGAGGCGCCCAAAGGTTCCCTCAGGCTGGTTGGCAATCAGCCGTCGAGTGCAATGGCACAAGGGAGCTTGACTGCGAGACTGACAGGTCGAGCAGGTACGAAAGTAGGGCATAGTGACCCGGCCATTGCGTGTGGAAGCGTGGTCGCTCAACGGATAAAAGGTACCCCGGGGATAACAGGCTAATCTTCCCCAAGAGTCCATATCGACGGGAAGGTTTGGCACCTCGATGTCGGCTCATCGCATCCTGGGGCTGAAGCAGGTCCCAAGGGTTGGGCTGTTCGCCCATTAAAGCGGTACGCGAGCTGGGTTCAGAACGTCGTGAGACAGTTCGGTCTCTATCCTCCGCAGCCGAAGGAATTTTGAGGAAATCTGTCCCTAGTACGAGAGGACCGGGATGGACGTAGCTCTGGTGTGTCTGTTGTCCTGCCAAGGGCACGGCAGATTAGCCACCTACGGACGGGATAACCGCTGAAAGCATCTAAGCGGGAAGCCCTTTCCAAGATGAGAATTCCCATGCGGTAACGCAGTAAGGCCCGTGACGAGACCATCACGTTGATAGGCCGGAGGTGGAAGAGTGGTAACACTCGTAGCCGACCGGTACTAATCGGCCGAGGGCTTAATTAACAGCTCGCGCTTGCTCTGGAGTACTCGGGGAACACCCCGTTTGACAACAGATTTCTGGTGGCCATAGCGGCGGAGAAACACCCGTTCCCATTTCGAACACGGAAGTTAAGCCCGCCAGCGCCGATGGTACTTGGAGGTAGACCTCCTGGGAGAGTAGGTCGCTGCCAGAATTTTTCTAAGAAAGACCCTCACTGATTTATCAGTGAGGGTCTTTTGCATTCTCCTGAACTTTCAGCGACGAAATGCGTTGTCAACGCCTAGCCTTGTCTAGATGCCTGAACGCCCCAATTTTGATCGCCGTCCCGATTCGCGAGGCGATTCCCGTGGCGGATCTCGTTCAGGGCCTCCTAGATCAGGCGGTTCTGGCGCTGGGCGACCACCTGGCCCTCGTCCGAGTCGACCAAGTGGTCCTCGGGATGATGATCGTGCTCCTCGTCGCGATTTTGGCGACCGGGCTCCTCGGCGTGATGATCGGGGCGCTTCTGGTGACAGGGCTCCTCGTCGCGATGATCGGAGTTCAGATGATCGTGCGCCACGTCGAGATTTTGGTGACCGTGCCCCGCGTCGTGATGACCGCGGCTCAGATGATCGTGCGCCACGTCGCTACTGAACAGATTCCCGCTCAGGCGCTTCTGGGCGACCACCTGGTCCTCGTCCGAGCCGGCCTAGTGGTCCTCGTGATGACGATCGTGCGCCGCGACGTGAGTTTGGTGATCGTGCTCCGCGTCGTGATGATCGGGGTGCTTCTGGTGATCGGGCTCCTCGTCGGGATTTTGGTGATCGGGCTCCTCGTCGGGACGGTGCTGGCGCGGGTCGGCCGTCTGGTCCGCGCCGTGATGACAGCCGTGATGGTGGGCGACGAAGCGGTCCCCGTAAAGAAGATTTTGCTCCCCGCGAGCCGCGTAATGAGGCCGAGCGGAGGCGTGCAGCAGTTCGTGCACGCGGTGCTGGTGCCGTTCGTAAGGACTTAGAGCAAACTCCAGTATCGCGTGAGCCCGAATCGTGGATTGATGAGGGTCCCGTTGAAGGTACGGGTACCCAAATCGCTGGCAACCGTAAAGGTGTAGCTCCACGTCGCAATGTGTCGGCGCGAGCGAAAGACGAAATTGAACTTGATCCGCAGGTGAAAGCCGATGTGGCCAAGATTCTTGAGCCTCGCCGAGCTGTTCGATTGAGTGAACGCTTGAAACTTGCTCAGGTAGCTCTTGAGAGAGAGCGTTATTCGGAAGCTAAGCGCATTGCCAAGTCGTTGACTAAAGAACTTTCGGGTGTGGCAGCAGTGCACGAAGTCATCGGTCTTGCGAGTTATCGCATGGGTCAGTGGCGCGATGCCACGGCAGCCTTGGAATTGGCGCGATCGTTGCGCATCCGCACCGAAGATATGCCTGTCTTGGCCGACTGCTATCGCGCTCAACGCCGTTGGAGCGATTGTGATGCGGTGTGGGCTGAACTCAAAGAGTTGTCGCCGTCGCCAGAAGTCATGGCTGAAGGCCGCATGGTTGTGGCTGGGTCATTGGCGGACCGCGGCGAATTGAAAGATGCCATAGACCTGATGTTGCGTGTCGTTGAGATTCCACGGCGTGTTCACGAGCATCATCTCAAGCAGTGGTATGTGCTGGGAGACTTGTATGACCGTGCCGGCAATGTGCAAAAGGCCCGGGAGTTTTTTCAACGTGTGGCTTTGCATGACACAGAATACGCCGATGTTTCGGAGCGTCTCAAAGCCCTCTGACGCGTTGGGATGACCTCAGCGCAGTGAACTACGCTGTTAGGGTCGGTCGCCCCGCAAGTGGCGCAGTTCTCATTGAAGGGTGAAGCGAAAATGCACCAAGAAGAGTTGGCTCGGATGCGAGACGGTGAAGGTTTCATCGCTGCTTTAGATCAAAGTGGCGGAAGTTCACCCAAGGCCCTCAGTTTGTATGGCATCGCCGAATCCGCATACTCGGGTGATGACGAGATGTTTGATCTGATTCACGCCATGCGCACTCGCATGGTCACTAGTCCAGCCTTTAATGGTCGACGTATCTTGGGGGCCATCCTTTTTGAAGGCACCATGGATCGCGATATCGACGGTCTTGGCAGCGCAGAATATCTTTGGAGTAAAAAAGGTGTTGTGCCTTTTCTCAAAATTGATAAAGGTCTCGCTGACGAACTTGACGGTGTGCAGGTGATGAAGCCGATGCCTGATCTTGATGCGCTCTTAGCCAAAGGTGCCAGCAAGGGAATTTTCGGAACCAAGATGCGATCGGTCATCAAGTCCGCTAACCAGGTCGGGATTGACGCCGTTGTTGCTCAGCAGTTCGCGGTTGGCCGTCAGATCTTGGCGGCAGGTTTGGTTCCGATCATCGAACCCGAAGTTGATATCCACAGCACTAGCAAAGGTGCAGCAGAAATCATGTTGAAGGCTGCCTTATTGCGCGAACTTGATGCACAAAGCGCAGATCAGCCAGTGCTCTTGAAGTTGACTCTGCCCGAAGTAGATGATTTCTATCTTGAACTCGTACGGCACCCGAGCGTTTTGCGCGTTGTGGCTCTCTCTGGCGGCTACAGCCGTGAAGAATCCAATCGCCGCTTAAGCAATAACCATGGTGTCATCGCCAGTTTCTCGCGCGCGCTCACCGAAGGACTTTCGGCCAAGCAAAGTGACGCTGAGTTCAACGCGGTTTTTGATTCCACGATTCAAGAAATCTGCGACGCCTCCAACACCTGAGACGAAGTCAGGTTCAGTCGAGCGGTCGCAGCACCAAACCGGTGCGCAACTTCGGCGTAAAGAAAGTTGATTTCGGAGGCATCAACAGACCTTCGTCGGCCGTGCGTCGAATCTCGGCCACAGTCACTGGTCGAATGAGAACACCAGCGTTGGCTTGGCTTGCCGCGACAATGTCGACGATGTGACTCACCCCGTGTTGATAGGTCACTTCGTGGGACACGTCAGCGAGGCAATGTTCAAGCCGCGCCCCATCAAGATCGCGCACGCCAACAAACATCTCTGCTCGTGGCACCATGAACTGACCCGTTCCATCCGTATTGACTAGGACGAGCGCACAGCGCTCTTGCATCTCATGAGTAATAGTTGGTGTGACCGCCAGTGAAGACGAGAGTACGAAATACTTTTCAAAAGCTTGCCGAAGGTTCTCATACGAAATCTCTGAATACAGTCGATGGATCGCTTCGACGCTGAGTTGCTCTTCAATAAGTTCACCAACATAGGTCATCGTCAGTTCGGCCGAATCATGACTGCCCGTATTGGTGACGCGCTGTTCATCGCGAAATGTACGACTAATGGCGTAACGGTGATGCCCGTCAGCAATAACGACTTCATGAGAACCCACAGCAGCCGAAATATCAGCCACCCGTTGTGGATCATCAACGCGTTCAACGGTATGAAGCACGCCCTCTGTGGTCATTGAGCCCACAAGTTGTCCAGGTATGCGCAACAATTCGGTGAGCCCAGGAGTGAGTGAAAGTCCCCACACCGGAGACAGGTTTGCCATCGTGGAGCGCGTCAAATCAAGTCGATCTGTTTTCGCTTTAGGGGTGGTGCGCTCGTGAGGGAGAACTCCACCTGCACCTTCATCGACGACTTCCAAAGCACCAATGACTCCGACCGTTGTACGTTTGACTCCGGCTTCGTCGGTGAATGTCATCCGATAAATAGTGAACGAAGCAGTCTCATCGCGAACCAAGACACCTTGTTCAACCCAACTCTGTAAAACTCGTCCCGCCTGCTCATAGCGACCTGGGCCATCGTCTTCTAAAGGAACATCAATATGCACAATGTTGTGCGGGTGCGAGGCGTTGAGAGTAGCGATATCCGTCGACGACAACACGTCGTATGGCGGAGCGGCAACCTGGCTCAGCAACTCTGGTTGGCTGGGCAAAACTGGATAACGCAGGGCGCGAAAGGGTTCAAAACGTGGCACCCCTCTACAATGCCATGTGTGGCGGGACTGAGACATGGCAAGATCGCATAGCGATGCGTAATTTTCATAAATTTCCGATTCTCTGCGACCTTGACGGTGTGATCTGGTTGGCGCATCAGGGCATCGCAGGTTCGGCAGACGCAGTTGAGCGGTTTCGTCAAGCGGGCCATCGAGTGTTGTTCGTGACCAACAATTCTTGGTCAACTCAAGAAGAACAAGTTGCGGCCCTCGCCGATGTTGGTATCAGCGCTGCTGGCGATATCGCCACCTCTGCCATGGCGGGGGCAAGTTTGGTGCAAGCGGGTCAAAGAGTTCTGGTCTGTGGTGGTCCGGGGATTGAGCAAGCACTGCAGAGCGTGGGAGCGGACATCGTGCGTTATGCCGATTGTTTGGCAAGTGAGAACGACGAGATTCTGCACGGCATTGACATCGTGATAGTTGGTTTTCATCGCTGGTTTGATTATGAGGTCATGCGCCGCGCGTCTTTGGCAATTCGTCGCGGGGCGCTTCTCATTGGCACCAATGACGATGCCACGTACCCGACGCCGAG
>JBAWVW010000099.1:0-5409 GCA_037147055.1 Actinomycetes bacterium | reverse complement strand
CTGTCGGATGAAGTTATTTTTGTTGCTGATGGAGGAATAGTCGATCAACGGCCCCATCAAGAGCTTTTGGTGCTCAGTGCGCCCTACCGGCAATTGATGCAGGCATACGAACAAGATAGGGATGAATCTTGAGATGACAGATGACACCCAATCTCTTGGCGCCTTAGCAACTGTTGGACTTGGTGTGCGCGCTGCTCCTACGTTGCGCGAGGGATTTGCCAAAACCATGTTCTTCGCGGCGATCGGAGCAAGCGGACGAATTGTGGTTCCAATCATCATCCAGCAAGCAATTGACCGTGGAATTCAACACAGTAATTCGGCGGAGATTCTGAGCGTTGACACGGCTTATATTCTGCGCTTAGCGCTCTTTGGTGCTTTGTGGCTAACCCTTGCAAGTCTTTCGCAGAGACATGCTGTCGTCCGTCTTGGCGTACGTTCGGAAGTTGCGCTGTTCATGTTGCGCGTGAATCTCTTTGAACATATTCACCGTTTAAGTCTTGAAGACCATGACGATGAGAAGAACGGTTCACTCGTGGCACGAGTGACGTCTGATGTTGAGACCATATCGCAATTCTTTTCTTGGGGCGCTTTGGCATTTTTATTGGATGGTCTTCTCATGCTCGTGGTCGGCTCTGTGATGCTCTCGTATGACTGGATTCTGGGACTTCTGGTCATCGCCATTTCCGCTCCTTTGATGTTGGTTTTGAAGAGGGGTCAAACTCGTCTAGTCAAGGCATATGATCTCACTCGCTCGACTAATGCAGATTTACTGTCGTCAACCGCCGAACTAGTCACGGGAGCTGAAACACTGCGCTCCTACAACGCTGGTCGCATCTTTGGCACGCGTAGCAAACTTGGTGCTCGTAGACGTGCAGACACTCAGATGCGTGCCACGATGGTCGGAGCTATTTTGTTCCCATCCGGAGAGATTTTCGGAGCATTCGCGGTGTCTGCAGTTGTCATGGTGGGTGTTTTACGAGGTCCTGCATCAGGTTTAACAACGGGTGCGCTGATCGGATTTGTTTTTCTGACCTATCGCTTTCTTGAACCGATTGCCGAAATTACGGAGGTTCTTTTCCAAACGCAAACAGCGGTCTCGGGGCTGAAACGCGTGTTGGGCGTTTTGGCAATCCCCGTTGGTCCACCACAAAGTGATTCTCCGATACCACTACCCGTTGGTTCACTGGACATTGAAATTCGAAATCTTGGCTTTACGTATCAAACACGTGAGGTGGGAGATCGAGGATCTTTAGAGGTCCCAGCCTTAGAAGGGATCAACGCTTTGATCGCTTTCGGTAGTCGGGTGGCCGTGGTTGGTGAGACCGGCTCAGGTAAAACGACGCTCGGTCGTCTGCTCGGTCGCTTCAGCGATCCCACCCTCGGCGCAATTACTTTGGGAGGCGTGGCTCTCACCATGGTGGCCAATGATGAATTACGTAAACGAGTAGTTGTCGTCCCTCAAGAGCCCTTCCTTTTCGATGACACAATCGGCAATAACCTGCGTTTCGTCAAACCGTCGGTCAGTGATCAGCAATTATGCGATGTTTTTGGCGCCCTTGGACTTGAAGATTGGCTGACAGGTTTGGAGCATGGCCTAGAGACCGTAGTGGGTCAGCGCGGTGCGCAACTGTCCTCGGGTGAGCGCCAGTTAATCGCTCTTGTTCGAGCGTCGCTGGTGGACCCAGCCATTCTTGTCCTGGATGAGGCAACTTCATCGGTTGATGCCGTGACCGAATTACGATTGGGCAGAGCCATGGAGAAGATTTCCCAAGGTCGTACAACGATTTCGATCGCTCATCGCTTGTCGACTGCCAAGCGGGCCGACAGAATCTTGGTTCTGCATCAGGGTCGACTCGTTGAAGATGGATCGCACCTCGATCTTGTTGACGCGGGAGGCACATATGCATCCATGTATTCGTCTTGGATTACCGCAACGGACACTTCTGGAGACGAGAAAAGGTTCCCAGAAATGAGATGATGAGGGTGTGGAATTTGTCCTTGTTCGTCATGGTCAGCCTGGATGGGTAAAAGACGATCTCAACGTCGATAACCCTCCGCTCACTACGCTGGGTTTTCGCCAGGCTGAATTGGTGGGTCGGGCTTTAGAAAATCATCATTTTGATGAGGTCTGGGTGTCGCCTCTTCTGCGGGCGCAACAGACAGCAGCCCCGCTCTTACAGATGTTGGATCTGCCTTTGGGTGAGGAATCAACTCAGGCGTGGCTTGAAGAAATACGCAATCCGTTATGGCACGGCACGCCCCGCGAAAAAGCTGATGCCGCCTATCAGGAGGAGAGAAATCGTCCAGCTGAAAAACGTTGGGATGGATTGCAGGACGGGGAACCCGTTCGGGACTTTGTGCAGCGAATTCATTCTGGGGCAAATTCATTTTTGTTGGAGCGAGGAATCACGCGCTCTGCCCAGCAATTACCGGTTTGGAATATAGAAAAACCCGACCGAAGCATTCTCCTCATCGCTCATGCCGGCACAAACAGTGTTTTCATTAATCACATGCTTGGCTTGACCCCAACACCCTGGGAGTGGGAGCGTTTTGTCATCGCCCACGCCTCAATCAATCGCCTGTCATCATTTGAGATTGGTGATGGTCACACTTTTGGACTAACAAAATTAAGTGATGTCGAACACCTACACGCAGACGAAAGGACTTACTGATGTCTGAACGAGATTTGGATCTGAATGCTCTCAAGATGTATTCATTTTTAGTATTCAGTAAATTAGAAGGCGCAGTGACTTCTGGAATGATTCATTTGGGAGATCGTCTCGGACTCTACGGAGCAATGGCTAACTCGCCTGTGGCCCTGAGTTGTGAGCAGTTGGCTGGTAAGACCTCACTCCATCAGAGGTGGGTGCAAGAGTGGTTGCATAATCAGGCGGCGGCGCGTCTCATTGAAGTGACAATTGAAGAGAATGGAGATGAGCTCTATTCTCTGACCCCAGAGGCAGCCGTCGTTTTGGCAGATGAAAATCATCCTGCATTCGGCATGGGCATGTTTCATCGCCTGCCACAGACGATGGAAGGCCTCAGAGTCCTGCCAGAAAGCTTTAGGACAGGCTTGGGTTACGACTACGACAGTCACGGACCAGAGGGAGCAGTCGGAATTGAGCGCAGTTTCGAGCCTTGGAGTCGCTCCTATCTGTTGCCAGTCGTTTTGCCAGCTTTGGATGGAGCCGTTGAAGGCCTGACGGCTGGTGCTCACATTGCCGATATCGGGTGTGGTGCTGGGGGAGCAGCCGTCCGTATGGCGACAGCCTTTCCGCGCAGCGTTGTCACTGGTTACGACATTTCCAGATTTGCTCTTGACCGCGCTCTCGCTAAGAAAGCCGAACAGCAACTCAGCAACGTCTCGTTTGTGGATCCACGTACCACTCCGCTTCCCGAAGATGAGTCTCTAGATCTCATTACGGCCTTTGACTGCATTCACGACATGACCCATCCCCAAGATGTGATGGGAGCGATCCGGCGATCACTGAAACCCAACGGGATATGGCTTTTGGTTGATATCAAAGCACTTGATACCTTCGCTGAAAATATGGCAAAGAATCCGATGGCCTCGTTGATGTACGGCATCAGTGTGTTGAGTTGCATGTCCTCAGCTATGTCAGTGGCTGGCGGAGCGGGACTTGGAACACTAGGACTGCCGGAGTCCAAGGCGCGGGCGATGGCCCATGATGCGGGTTTCACGAGGTTTCGTAAATTGGATATTGAACATTCGTTGAATGCTTTTTATGAAGTCCGTCCGTAATAACAAGATGTAATCGGGGAGCACTATGGATATTGAAGAGATCAAGCAAGCGACATCGGTACTCAGCGTGTGGGCACACATCGCCACGGTGGGGGCAGATAACGAGCCGGACGTCGTTCCTGTACATCCCTGTTGGGAAGGCGAGATTTTGTGGATCATGGTTGGACTGAATTCAACAAAGTGTCGCAACGTATCGGTCAACCCGCGTGTTGCCTTGCACTGGCAGGTAACGGAAAATGGCGATGGAGTTGAGGTGTGGGGTACTGCAGAAGTGTTATCTGATGTCGAGACGAAGCGGAGGTTATGGAACGGCGTGTTTGATTATGACCTCACTGGATTTGCGCCTGGCGGTCCCGACAACAGTCCCGACACGGCATTCATGAAAGTGACCGTCAATCGAGCGATCGCCATGAAAATGTATGGTGTCGGCGGATTTGAACGGTTTGCGCGTGCATAACCTCAATCAGCCGTTGGTCTCGGTATGACTCGTCTCTCAAAATTGAGTAGGTCGATCGAGGGCAAGATCGCAATCATCACCGGTGCCGCTAGTGGCATGGGTCGGGCAACTTCCTTGTTGTTTGCCGATGAGGGTGCCAAGGTCGTTGTTGTTGACCTGAATGTGGATGCAGTTGACGCAGTCGTGAGTGAGATCACCGCTCGATATGGGGCAGATGCAGCAGTCGGTTTTGCTCTCGACGTATGTCGAACTCAAGAAGTAACGGCGATGGTTGAATCCGTTGTTCAGATGTACGGAGGTGTGGACATTGTGATCAACAATGCTGGCGTCTCCATGGGCAGCGGATCCTTACTCAACGAAGATGATTTTGCTGAGGCTTGGGATCGTACGATTGCAGTCAACCTCACGGCGTACATTTACCTCATTCGCGCGTGCCTAGTGCACCTCAAGAAATCCTCTTCACCTCGAATTGTCAATATTGCATCAACCGAATCAATAGTCGCAACGCCGACTTTGTCGGCTTACTCAGCCTCAAAGTCAGGGGTCACAGGACTCACGAGAAGTCTCGCTGTTGAACTTGGGCGAGATGGCATCACTGTGAATTGCATATGTCCCGGACCGATTAACACCGGTATGACTCAGGGGATTCCCGAAGAAATGAAAGAGATTTATGCCAAGCGCAAAGTTTCACTACGTCGTTATGGTGAACCTGAAGAGGTGGCTCATATGACGCTCAGTTTGTGCTTGCCTGCTATGGGTTTTGTGACTGGTGCGTCAATCGTCGTCGACGGTGGAATGACGATTCGTCACACCTAGTAGAGGCTGGTGCATCATTCCAAACCCCAGTGTTGATGGGGTAATGGCAGGGGTTTCAGTCAGTGTTTGGAACGCGAAACGCTGTTTCTGGCGCTTTGTCACGGGGAGGGCTTTTGGTGATGTACTGTGCCCAATGAGCCTTCTACCTAAGTCCCGGACGTATTCCCGTCGTTCAGTTGGAATGATGCTCGTTGTTGGTGTGTTGGCTGGTCTCACAGTTGGTGGTGGTGTAGGTGTGATTGCAGCAGCGTCAACAAAAACTGTGACAGTGTGTGCCAATAAAAAAACGCAAGTGTTGCGCTATGCCAAGAACGGTCAATGCGTGACGAAGACAGAAACGAAGGTAGTGGTGAACCAGACTGGTGCCAAGGGT
>JBAWVW010000098.1:0-5575 GCA_037147055.1 Actinomycetes bacterium | reverse complement strand
GCTGGTTGACGCTTGGTGCCAAGGTCGCGAATCATGACGATGTATTGGTGGGGTTTACTCTCGTCAATAACGGGCCGTGCAGGAGCGCGACCAGGTTCGACTCTCTGCGGCACCAGGGCAGCGATTTCTACAATCGCGTAATGCGGTTTGTGCAAGAAGGCAAGGAAGTCAAGTTTGTCGCCGATCTTGGGGTAACGCTCACCACCACGGTCAAACACCGCGACTGCTTGGTATTCGCCGCCGGCGTACAACTCGGCTTCAACTTGAATGATTTCATCCGCTGCTGCGATGGATTGACCGCGACCCTTATCGTCCGTTGGCAGAACTTTCCAATTTTCTTCTTGCAAAGCTTCGGCTCCAGCAGCAGCAGCCTCAACTGGTGATGCGTCCGGAGAAATCTTCACCGAGTTCACAAGCACGTCGGCCTGTGGCAACAGAGCTGCATCGCGTACAACCGTGAAGGGTTGTGCCGGCTTCCATGACGGCTCATTACCTTTGAGACCAATGCCATAGGTCATCCAAATAACACCCATCATGACCATCCAACCGCTGAGTCCCGCAAGCGCAACTAAGAGCCCTAAGCGGGCACCCACGTTGGTTGCAAGAAGAAGATAGACACTTCCACATAGGGCAACAACGGCGATAATGACCGTGAGAAGCCCGCGAATTTCTGGTTCCCAGGCGATGCTTAACATGGTGCTCATAATTCGTTCCGTACGTAGTTCACAATCTGTTGAATCTGTTCAGCAGTCAACAAATCACCAAAGCCAGGCATCCGACCCGAACCTTGTCCTTGGACACCATATTTCGCTCCGTACTTTGAACCAGCCTTGATGAAGTTGATCATTTCTTGTTCAGTGCCGAAGTGGGTGTTAGTCGCTCCACCTGTCAGGTTCCAGCCGAAAGCACCCGAACCAGTTTGACCGGGCTCACCCCAACTCCATCCAGGCGTATGGCAGCGAGAGCAACTGAAACCACCCGATCCCAACTCGAGCTTGAATAGTGCTTCCCCGATTGAGGAGTAAGTGCCATCAGCAACAGACTTTTCGGCGGCCGCCTGAATCTTGTCCTGCTCAACCACAGGGAGATGTCCACCCTCACAGTTCAGCGGCTTGGCATCTGCCACGAGGCAATCTTCGCGCGGAATCTGGATGCTCTTGAGGTAAGCCAATAACGTGTCAATCTGCTGAGCATTCATAGGTCCACCACCTTCAATGCCCCATGGAGACATCGGTGAAAATGGTCGACCGTATTGCAGGATGAAACGAACTTCACTTTCATCAAAGCGATAAAAAACGGTGTTAATTGCAGGAGCTTTCCATGTCACTGCCTTCACTTCACCGGTTTTGGAATCAGTCACTGTGTACGGTGCAGCTCCTCCGACACCGTTCATTCCACCATGACAACCAGCGCAGTTGAAACCGCCTTCAGCAGTTGGGGCGAAGAGTTTTGAACCCCACGAAATAAAACGATTTGCCTTACCGCTCACCGCATCTGCTTGCCGACCAGGTTCCAAAATCCAGTAAGCAGGTAGTCCAATAGTGACCGTCGCCAGCAACAAGACCCCGAGCAACTGCATTTTCTGGAGACGCTTACCTTCCAAAATTTCGTCATCAAAATAAACTTTGCGGTTGGCCGCTAGTTCAATTTCCGAACCAATTTCAGCGCGCCCTGCTGCACGGTTGAAGAACGCATAAACGACATAACCAATGACGAAAAACAGCGCTATCAGCGAAGCGAATGTAGAAGTGACGAGTGAAATCATGATTAGTGCTTTGCCTCTCCGGAAACGCAGTGTGGGCCTTCTGCTTCTTGCCCGGTCGTGTTTGTACCAATTGCGGGACCGTTAAACCTTGTTCCCGTGTCAACAATGACGTTGCCATTAGTCACCGTGATACCAAAGCGATCCATACCGCGAGGAGCGGGACCAGCCTTCTTTTCACCAACACGGTTGTATTGCGACCCATGACATGGACATTCAAACCACTGCGAACTCTTACATTCAGGAACACGACAACCAAGGTGCGGACACTTTTGGTAGAGCGCAAGAATGCCGTTCTCCATGCCATTTAGAACTGGCCCTTGTTTGCCGTAAGCCTTACGTGCCTTAGGGAGAGAATCAACGGGGTAAGAAGTTAGCCAAGTTCGCGCCTCAGGCTTATAGACAAAACCGCGTTCACTACGAATCTGCGCGATTAAGTCATCTAGTCGACCGACGGTTACTTTGGATCCAAATCCGCCGCCAGCCCGCGGCCATAAGTACGCAATAATTGCTGCGCCAAAAGAGGCAAGTCCAGTAGTCACCAAGAGAATGGCAGCACGGTTAAAAAACTGGCGACGTGAAACGTCAACGGCCTCTTGATCTGGAGCCTGCCAGACCACAGGGGCAACTTCAGTAGCTTTTTCAAGAACGGCGGTACGCGTAGCGATTGCTTGTGATTCATACGCTGATCCGGCGGGGCCATCTCCCGATTCAGCTTTGATGGACTTGTCACGCTTGATGGTTTCTCGCGCAAGGGCTCCTGCTCCACGAACATCGGAGCGACGCGCTGATGTAACGAGGACAACAGCAGCCAACACCACTAGGGCGGCGAAGGCTATAACAATTGTTGCTAGGGGTGTCATAAAAGTGTGATCCTCACAACTCGAAGAACAGGCCGTCCCGCCAAGGGAAGACAAAGTTGAAACCAGGGCCACGGAAGAACGATCCGATGATGACTAACACGGCCCAAAACATCAGGTGAATAGTCATAATCGAAGTCGCAAACTTGCGGTCCTCAGGTTTGTTGGACGGATTCTTGTCAATGAACGGAGCCAAAATTAAAGCAAACAAGGCCACACCAGGAATTGTCACACCAGCCACCATGGGGTGGAACATCGTCAACAATTCTTGAAGTCCTAGGAAGTACCACGGTGCCTTTGAAGGATTGGGTGTTTGGTTGGGGTTTGCCAACTGCATCAAGGGAGCGTTGACAAATATCGCTACGAAGAACAAGAACGCAGTGCAAGCAACGGCTGCCACGAACTCAACTGCCAGCAGGTGAGGCCACGTATGTACTTTGTCCACTGGCGTGGCTTTGACATCTTGAATCGAGCCCGACTTAACGACTGTCAACAAACGCTGAGTATGACCACCAGGGCCCGCTCCAATGGGCAGACCTGCGGCGACTGGAGCAGCGCCAACAAGAGCGCCGACCTTTTCGGCGACAGCAACCTGCCCTCCGCCAGTTTTATCTTTAGCCGCTTTGCTGCGCTCAAGAAGATGGGCCGGAATGCGTGGATCTGCGGCTGGAGTATCACCAGCAGCAGGCGCGGCCGCACCAGCTTGCGCAGCGGCCTGATCGCGAGCGGCTTGCGCTCGCTTCAAAAGGTGTTCTGGAATTTCAGTCATGTTGAGTCATTTCCTTTCAGGCACTGGTCACAACGGACCTGAGATGCCACCGTCCTTGCGGACACGCCAGAAGTGGATAGCCATGAAAATCACGATGACGAAAGGCAACATGAGAACGTGCAGCACATACCATCGCAGCAACGTTTCAGAACCGATCTCGACACCACCGAGCAATACGAAACGCACTTGAGAACCAAAGACCGGGGTATACCCCATCATGTTGGTACCCACGGCGACTGCCCACATTGACAACTGATCCCATGGAAGCAAATAACCTGTGAAGGAAAGAAGCAAGGTCAGGGTCAATAAGACGACGCCGATCACCCAGTTAAATTCACGCGGCGCTTTGTACGCACCATGATAAAAAACGCGGGCCATGTGCAAGAACGTCGAGAGCACCATTAAGTGCGCTCCCCATCTATGCATATTTCGCACAAGTAATCCGAAAGCCACCGAGGTCTGCAAACTACTGATGTCGTTCCAAGCGGCCGTGGCTTCAGGGCGGTAGAAGAACATCAAGAAAATGCCGGTCACCGTTAAGTGAATGAAGAGGAAGAAACTGAGTCCACCGAGGCACAAGGTGTAGCTCACCTTGACGGCATGACGCTTGACCTTGACAGGGTGCAAGTGATACAGCACCGAGTTCATGATGACGTACGAGCGGTTACGTGGGCTATCGGTGTAGCCCTTACGGAAAATAGAACCAGGACGGAAGATCGAACTCCAGGCTTGACTACCTTGAACATTCTCTACCGTCTGATTCAGACGCTCTTTTGCTGTTGGACGAGGATCGTCAATAACTTTTGCCATGAGTTGTTCTCCTAGAAACGCATTCCATATGCGTAACCGTGATTAGCGGTACGTGTGTGAGTGTCGCCAGTTGCGAGAGCCGCACCAGCCTTGCCAAGAATGATGACGCCGGTCGGACAGCGATCAACGCACAGTGCACAACGCGTACAAACATCATCATCAATAATGAACAGAACATGGTCGTTAGGGTCAAGCCCAGGGAGCTCGGTGTTGGTGGCTTCTGCCACAGCATCGGGAGTCACCATGTGGATGCACTTCCACGGACAGATATCCACGCAACCCTCACACATGATGCATTCGGACTGGTCGATATGAATGAATTGCTTGGGCTTCACCGCCTTGGTGAGATAGTCCGCGTCAACTTCAACCAGTTGGTACTGGTCGGAGTACGGCATCATTGGCGGATTGGCGTCAGTTCGAGTCATGGGTTATGCCTTCTTCACCAAAGGACGACCGTAACTTGATTGCTCAACCTCGGTGGACTTTGTCCTGCCACGCTTTTGCCACCACGTCCACATGTAAATCTGAATACCTAAAAACAAACCATAAATACCTGTGACGGCGATGTCACCAATCTGTAGGTAATTGATATCAAACGGGAAACTTCCACCGGCTGCTTGCGATTTAAAAATTGATCCAGGTCCGAGGAATGGCTTGTCAGAGCGCCAACCAAGTTCGTTTTGGACATGGACCAACCACTGATGAGGCACGACTCCGTAAGCCAGGAACATCACGAAGAATGCGTACACCGAGCCAATCATCGCCTCGCCCCAAGACATGGGAGTACCGATAGGACGGCGCTTGCCGTACACAAAAATAAGACCAGTAAGAATTGTTGTCAAAGCCAAGGAGAACAGGAAAGCCTGATTCATTCCCGGCCATTTCAGGATGTCAATCGCCAGCATCTAGCCGGTATTCCCTTCCGTGCCCTGTAACGAGGTCGATACATGTTTGAGTTTCGTGGACTTAGCTTTTATAAAAATTTCTAGGAGAACCGACAAGAACCTTAGTCGTCAAGAGCCTCGCGCGACCCAACTCACTCGCAAGAACAAACAAAGATTTGGGGCACACAGAAAATTTTGACGGCATTGCTAAAAATCAGGAATCCCTGACTACTTGAGGTCTATCGCCACGGCCCACCCGTTGAGGGGGTTGTGCGATAGTTCACGGTACCTAAGTGACAAGATTCCTAGGAGTTTTTGCCACAGAAAAGCCTAGGAATTCCGTCATAGCCTCACTCGCGCTCTAGTGTTCTTATCCGAGACGGCAACCGCACGGTCGTTGTCAAAAAATTGTCGTACCCCACGCCCGAAAGGACTGGCCCGTGACCGAAATTCCCGAGCACCTCTTAAAACGATCCCGCGACCGTAAGGC
>JBAWVW010000097.1:0-5616 GCA_037147055.1 Actinomycetes bacterium | reverse complement strand
CAGGGTCAAGAACTTGGGTCAATGACAATCGCTCTAGTCGTCAATATTTGCTGGTTGGTTGCGGCCTTAGGAATTGCGATTGGCCTCACCGTTCCAGATGTTCCTGTGCTCACATTATTTGTGGTTCTAGCCACTGCTGAGGTGTTGGTTGCGGTCCTCACCTGGCCGATAACGCACACTGTGTGGATGGCCATTGATCTCCGGGTACGACCCATGGGTTTTGCCGAAATTGACGAGGCTGAGGCTTGGTTGAACACATCGGCGCCGTAAGGCACCCCCTCTGAGCAGGTCAAACATCTGTTCGCCCTGACAATGCTTGACCGAACACTCGTTCGTAGTTACGCTCTTGTTATTCGCCCATACGGTGAGGTCGCAGTTGACAACCTTCTGTGCCACACCCCGTTCCTAAGGTCCCAGACATGACAAACAAAGCATCCAATTCATCATCCAAGATCCTCTCCACCGAGAAAGGAAATGGGGCGAGCACAGATCGAGAGAAAGCACTTGAAGTCGCCCTAGCCCAAATCGAAAAGCAATATGGCAAAGGTGCCATCATGCGTATGGGAGATAAAACCGATATGGCGATCGAAGCAATCTCCACAGGGGCCTTGGCCCTTGATGTTGCTCTCGGCGTTGGCGGTTTGCCACGTGGTCGCGTTGTCGAAATCTACGGACCAGAATCTTCTGGTAAGTCAACCTTGGCGATGCACGTAGTCGCCGAAGCTCAGCGCAACGGAGGTGTCTGCGCCTACATTGACGCCGAGCATGCTATGGACCCTGTGTATGCCCGTGCCATTGGTGTCGACATCGACAAGTTGCTCATCTCACAGCCCGATACCGGTGAGCAGGCTCTTGAAATCGTTGACATGTTGGTTCGTTCGGCCACGCTTGACGTCATCGTTATTGACTCCGTTGCTGCTTTGACACCTCGCGCCGAAATTGAAGGCGAAATGGGCGATAGCCACATGGGTCTGCAAGCTCGTCTCATGAGCCAAGCGCTTCGTAAACTGACCGCCAATCTCAATAAGTCCAATACCGTCGCAATTTTCATTAACCAGTTGCGCGAAAAGATTGGTGTCATGTTTGGTTCCCCAGAAACAACACCTGGCGGCCGTGCATTGAAGTTCTACTCATCGGTACGTCTCGACATTCGTCGCATCGAGTCAATTAAGGACGGCGCAGAGGTCGTGGGTAACCGCACCCGCGTCAAGGTTGTCAAGAACAAAGTCTCGCCCCCATTCCGCCAAGCCGAATTTGACATCATGTACGGCAAAGGAATCAGTCGCGAAGGTTCCGTCTTGGATATGGCAGTTGATCTGAACATCGTCAAAAAGTCCGGTGCTTGGTTTACATATGAGGGTGAACAAATGGGTCAAGGTCGTGAAAACGCCAAGAACTATTTGACTGAAAATACTGAAGTGATGGTGGAAGTAGCAGAAAAAGTACGTATTGCTGCTGGCTTGGGCGATGCCCCTGTTGAGTTCACCCCTGCTGATGAAGAGCCCATCAAACTCGACTGAGGTTTCGCCCTTGGGCATTGACCTGTTCGCTGATAACCTTGGAATGCCTTCCGAGATAGCTCAGCTGGCAGAGCAGCTGACTGTTAATCAGCGGGTCGCAGGTTCGAGCCCTGCTCTCGGAGCACAGAACACAGGGTCCGCCAGTAGGCGGGCCCTGTGCCTTTGGGGGCGGTAGCTCAGTTGGTTAGAGCAGGGGACTCATAATCCCTTGGTCGCGGGTTCAAGTCCTGCCCGCCCCACGTCAGATTTATCGTCGTCTGTCGATTCATATCCGCATGGTGTCACGGTGTGGCAGAGTGGAATATGAGTTCGCACACCATTGCCCTAGTCGCCCATGACAACAAGAAAAAAGCATTGATTGAATGGGCTAGTGCCAATAAAGATCGGCTCAGTCGACATTCGCTGGTAGCTACGGGTACGACTGGCAAGTTGTTGAGTGAGCAAGTGGGTCTCGAGGTGCATTGCTTGAAAAGTGGTCCCCTCGGCGGCGATCAACAACTGGGAGCAATGATCTGCGAACAGGCCGTGGACATGTTGATCTTCTTTTGGGACCCGCTGGAACCCCAACCTCATGATCCAGACGTGCGTGCTTTGTTACGGATCGCTGTGGTCTATGACATTCCCACGGCAAGCAACTTGGCGACTGCGGATTGCCTCTTGTCGTCACCGTTGTTCGCCTCGTGAGTGGTTCGCGTCTACGGCTCGACCACGATCCAACCCCGCCTTTGCAATTCGGCGGCTAGTACCGAGTCGGGCAAATCACGTACGGTTTTTTCAGTTGTCGTGATTCGTTGTGGTGAAGCCTTGGGTTTGATAGATCGTGCGACCACGACGTCGGGTGGCGTATCGGGCTGAGTTTCTGCTTCTTGTTCAAGCTGGGTGATGAAATCGTCAGCTTCTTCACGGGTAAATTTGCCACCCGCTTGACGTTGATTGAAATGCATCGGACCTCGGGCATCGCGAAAATCGCTGTAGCCAGCGGCACTCAGCAAATCTGCGAGTTGCTTTAGTTGCGAATGCGACGCTGGGGGACCGGGGGATTGACCAAAAGCCATGTCCTAGTCTCGCAAACGGGTGTGGCAGAGCCGGGCATACCTGCTCATAGTGAGTCACGCTTGGAGATGTTCAGCCACGAACGTTTTCCAGTACGAACTCGTTTGCGATATGAAAATCCCATGTCGGCCTCCGAGATTATGTACGGCGTGCCTGAGCGGCGCGACCCAAATCTATGACCTCTGCCTGATGAGCGGTGTGCATGGGATCCTCTTCGCCACCAATAGCGTCGATGAACTCCTCAACATCTTCAGGCTCACCACCAATCAGCCAGACAACCATCGCCCCATCGTGGTCTTCGGGATCACGTGGCAAGATTCCTTCAACTTCGTACTGATCAACGGTGATCTCATCTGACCCTTTGCCGACAGGGGCGACGATCGCCATCTCAACGCTGGACTCTGGATCAAGATCACTCAAGATGTCAATTAGCTCGGCAACATTCATACTCTCAGTATTTCATGTGGAGTGTTGATTAAGTGTCATTCGTGAAATCAAGATTCGACGATCCAAGTGGGCGCAAGTTGCAGAAGGAAGAGACTGACATCGCTGCAATGTTTCAGCACGCTGCAAAAAGCAGAATCATCGTTGATGTACATATCCGCGAGAGACACGCTCAGTCTGGCCACAATCGACAAGCGAAGTTCTGGGGCATCAATCACCGAAACAGTTGAGTCAATGGCTGAGACTTCTAACGGAAGTTCGGATCCACCCACTCCGGCAAGATCGGTCGCCAGCACGAGAAGGTCGGGCCGACTTGAGAGTGGGGGCAGGGTCCATGTGAAGAGCAAGGGGAACTCAAAACCGAGGGGTGGGTCTTGATCTGGATCATCAAGTTTTCCCATTTCATCTTCGAAACCGAGTAACGCCCGCGGGTCAACTTCGAGTGAGAGATGGAGATCAATCGGACCATCGCATGCTTCCTCGGGATGAAGGTCCACTTCCCACATCTGACGCAGCGAATAGGTCTCTACGAAATGACGTTCATCGTGCACGTGGAATCCGTGTTCCACGGCGTGACTTTTCATATCCGAGACGAAACCTGCTACATCAATAAAAGCCATAACGAATCCTTTGCGACAAGGTTCAGGATAAAGGGTGTCCCGCACACTACCCTCGTTGGGGTGGAGCCTGATCGATTACTCGAGTTGCTAAATCGGGTGGCAGATGCAGTGGGCATTGGTTTGCGGGGGATCACAGATTGGGGACTGTCCGGTTTTCGTGACGGCCAATATAAGGCCGACCTGGTGGCCGATCAGATCGCGTTAGACATTCTTCGTGAGGCCGGGGTGGGGATTATCTCTGAAGAGAGCGGGGCGGAAAATCTTCAACGTGATGTTGTGGTCATCGTTGACCCACTTGATGGCTCGACCAATGCCAGTCGAGCAATACCGCATTACGCCACATCTTTGTGCGCTGTGGACGCTCACGGTGCGCTGGTGGCCTTGGTGGTGGATCAAGTGACGAATACTCGTTGGTCGGCTGTGAGAGGTCAAGGAGCCTTCAGGGATGGTGTGCGCCTCGTACGCCACGACGTCAGTGATTGGTCGCAGGCGATGGTGGCGATTTCGGGACCGCCTCCGCCGAATCCGGGGTGGGGTCAATTCCGCGCTTTCGGAGCCTCGGCAATTGATCTGTGTTACGTCGCCGACGCAACAGTGGATGCGTTTATCGACATGAGTCCAAGTGCTCACGGGGTGTGGGATTACGCCGCTGCATATTTGGTGTGTCAGGAAGTCGGAGTTCGCATTGAAGATGCTCAAGGTCGAGAACTGATGGTGATGGATGCAGCGCAGAGGCGAACTCCGGTGGTGGCGACGCCAGGGATATTTCCTCAAGCGCTGGCGACGCGGCACTTGTCGGCGTTGTAGAAACCGATTCAGACTGCGTCGGCGGCGCGCTGACCTTCATGCCATAAACGCGACACGCTCGGGTGGCGCAACTTACCTAGAGCCCGAGCTTCGATCTGACGAACTCGCTCGCGGGTAATGCCCAACTTCTCGCCGATCTCGGCCAAAGTCATCGGGTGATCGTCAATACCGAAGCGGGATCGCAGAACCTGCTCTTCGCGTTCTTCAAGGCGCCGCAACTGGTCAACTAACGCTCGCCTCTCGAGGGCGGCGGCAGCGGATTCATACGGAGATATCGCTGACTCATCGGCGATCAAATCGCCAAGTTCTGAATCGCCATCAGAATCGAGTGGCGTTGAGAGCGAGACGAGAGGGCGGCGGTGCTGGTGCACCAAAGCCACCCGTTCAACGCTGACCCCCGATAATTCGGCAATCTCTTCAACGGTTGGTTGGCGATCTAATTGGGCGGCAAGTTTGTCGGTGCTCTGGTCAATCAGCGAATACACCTCGCGTACATGTGATGGGACCCGAATCGTTCGCGAGGAATCGGCCAAAGCGCGTCCGATTGATTGGCGGATCCACCATGTTGCATAGGTCGAAAACTTAAATCCTTTTTCGTGGTCAAAGCCTTCAACGGCGCGCATTAAGCCGAGGTTTCCTTCTTGAACCAGATCCAGAAGTCCGAGTCCGGCGCCTTCGTAGCGTCGCGCCACACTGACCACTAAACGTAGGTTGCATTGGATGAACTCGCCCCGTGCGTCGTCGCCTGTCTGCACCGTGCGCGTCAACTCGGTGCGTTCGCGACCTTTGGGTGCGGGGTCAAAGTCAAGGCGTTCTTGAGCTACCCGAGACGCTAAAATGAGACTTGCAAGGCGACGTTCATCATCAGCCGTGAGCAACGGGTATGTCCCGATGTCATCAAGGTATTGACGGAGAAGTTCGCTTTCAGAGTCGCCAGGGCGGGTTGCCACAAGAAAAACCGTAGCGGCGCGGGTCGCGTACATCGTGGATACTCGCACTATTTGGTTTGAATAAGATTGCTGGCGGTAGCATTCACAGTCCCGCAAGGGCGCTTAGCTCAGTTGGTTAGAGCTCCTCGTTTACACCGAGGAGGTCGGGGGTTCGAGTCCCTCAGCGCCCACCATCAGATACTTGTTCGAACCCCAAGGTTCGAGTAGCGCATTCTGATCGGA
>JBAWVW010000096.1:0-5632 GCA_037147055.1 Actinomycetes bacterium | reverse complement strand
GCGTTCTGCAGTGCTGAACGAGTGACCTTGGCAGCGTCAATAACGCCGATTGCGACGAGGTCAACATATTCGCCAGTCGCAGCATTGAGGCCGTTTGAACCAGTCAGGTTGCGAACTCGCTCGACGACGACTCCACCCTCCATACCAGCGTTCTCGGCGATCTGCTTGAGAGGAGCTTCAAGAGCCTTGGCAACCAGTCGAGCGCCAGTGGCTTCATCACCCGAAAGCGATGCAGCACACGCAAGCACGGCAGCCTGTGAACGAAGCAAAGCAACTCCGCCGCCAGGTACGACGCCTTCTTCAATCGCAGCCTTAGTGGTACTGACTGCGTCTTCAATGCGGTGCTTCTTTTCTTTCAACTCGACTTCAGTGGCTGCGCCAACCTTGAGAACCGCTACGCCACCGGACAACTTGGCAAGACGCTCTTGCAGTTTTTCACGGTCGTAATCAGAATCAGTGTTTTCAATTTCAGCCTTGATTTGATTGATACGGCCCTTAATGTCGCCATCATCGCCAGCACCTTCAACCAATGTGGTCTCGTCTTTGGTGATGATCATCTTTTTGGCTTTACCCAAAAGATCAAGCGTTGCAGTTTCCAACTTCAAGCCAACTTCTTCGCTGATGACCTGACCACCGGTGAGGATGGCAATGTCCTGCAGCATGGCCTTGCGGCGCTCACCAAAACCAGGAGCCTTGACAGCGACTGACTTGAAGGTGCCACGAATCTTGTTAACCACCAATGTGGCAAGTCCTTCTCCGTCGACATCTTCAGCGATGATCACCAAAGGACGACCTGTCTGCATGACTTTTTCCAAGATTGGCAACATGTCGCGCACGGTGGAGATCTTTGAAGACACCAACAAGATGTATGGGTCTTCAAAAACAACTTCCATCCGCTCGGGGTCAGTCACGAAGTAGGGCGAGATATAGCCCTTGTCGAAACGCATTCCTTCAACAAGATCCATTTCCATACCGAAGGTCTGACTTTCTTCGACGGTGATCACTCCGTCTTTGCCGACCTTGTCAATGGCGTCAGAAATCATCGTGCCGATTTCAGTATCAGCAGCCGAAATTGAAGCAACCTGAGCGATCTGCTCTTTATTGTCAACTTCTTTGGAGAGTTCTTTGATGGAAGCCAAAGCAGCAACAACGGCGGCTTCGATGCCCTTCTTGAGGCTCATTGGGTTCGCACCAGCAGCCACGTTGCGCAAACCTTCGCGCACCATTGCCCAAGCCAACACCGTGGCTGTCGTCGTGCCGTCACCAGCAACGTCATCAGTTTTCTTGGCGACTTCTTTGACTAGTTCGGCGCCAATCTTTTCGTACGGGTCCTCAAGATCAATTTCTTTGGCGATGGACACGCCGTCATTGGTGATCGTGGGGGCTCCCCACTTCTTTTCCAAAACAACGTTGCGACCTTTTGGTCCAAGCGTGACGCGCACTGCGTCAGCAAGCTTGTTCATACCTGCTTCTAGACCTCTGCGGGCCTGCTCATCGAATGCAATCAACTTCGCCATGTGGATCTCCTTGAGGGGCGTTTGGGTTACTGACATTAAATTTGGACTCGCTCGCACTCACTCCGAACAAGTGCTAGCACTCTACGGGGGTGAGTGCTAATGCGACAACCGAACACCCGACTTTGACCCCTTAAATTGCTGGTCCGCTTAGGTAATCCGTTGCTGGTAAGGCATAAAGCGCTTCCTCGGTTTATCCTGCGGTATGGATGTTGTCGTTGTCGGAGGTGGGGTTGCTGGTTTGTCCACAGCCCTGAAATTGAGCCGAGCAGGCCATCAAGTCACGGTTTTGGAGCGAGATGACACTCCGATGCCCGAAAATGCCGACGATGCCTTCGATTGGGATAGGCGAGGGGCGCCACAGGTTCGCCATAGCCACGCCTTTTTAGCCCGTTTGGTTTGTCTGCTCAGACAGAACGAACCAGATGTTCTTGAGAAATTGTTTGAAGCGGGAGCAACCGAGATCAGGTTTGGCGATGATCTCCCCTCGACGATGGTCGGCTTTGTGCCTGAAGCCGAGGATGCCGAATTGAGCATGCTCACCTGCCGGCGCACAACCTTTGAGTGGGTCCTGCGCCGCGTCGTGCTTGATGAGGGTCGCGTCATCTTCAAGACTGGTGTCGGGGTTAATGGCTTCACCCACACGATTGATGACGCCTCAGGCCACAAACAAATCACTGGCGTCACTTTGGAAAACGGCACCACTCTCGCTGGCGATCTTGTAGTCGTGGCCGGTGGTCGTCGTTCGTCTCTACCCGATTGGCTGAACGACATCGGTGCCGGACCCGTTCAAGAAGAAGTTGAAGAAACCGGCATCGTGTATGCCTCGCGTTTTTATCGCTTGCTGCCAGGCGCCGTGTATCCCCCACGCAATGGCCCGATCGGTGGAGATCTCGGCTATATCAAATACGGAGTGTTCGTCGGAGATAACAACACTTTTTCCATCACGCTCGCAACACCCACCGCTGACAACGAATTGCGCACGAAATTGTCTGATCCTTCAGTCTTTGATGAAGCGGCCCGCAAACTTGTAGCCACCGCTCCATATCTCGATGGTCGTGCCACCGCGTTATCTGATGAGGTGTACACCATGGCAGGCTTGTTGAATCGTCAACGCCATTATGTCGTTGACGGCATGCCACTGGTGTTGGGGATGTTGCCTGTGGGAGATGCCGTCATTTGCACTAATCCGCTCTACGGACGAGGCTGCTCAACTGGTTACTGGGGTGCACATCTGATGACTCAAGCCATCGCCGCACACAGCGACAATCTTTTTGACTTGGCAGTTGAGTATGACGCATTGTTGCAACGCGAAATCATCCCGTGGTATCGATCCACCGTTGAACAAGATGCCGAAGCGCGACGCGTCTCAGCATCTTTGTTGAAAGGTGAAGATCCCGACGTTGAAGCTGACGACGCAAAAACCTTTATGCGTTCGGTGTTGCGCGAAGGACTGTTACCAGCATTACGTTACGACCCAGTTGTTTTTCGTGCCTTCATCCGCAACTTCAATCTTCTCACTGCACCTGACGCGATGATGAAAGATACCGAGGTCATGAATCGAGTTCTGGCGATCTGGCAAGACCGCGCAAATCGACCGGCGGAAGTTTCTATTGGACCAAAACTTCGCCGCGAGTTCTTAGAACTTCTCCCGGCCTAAACGGCGTTTCAGCCGCCAGCGACAGCAGGAATGATGCTCACAGTTTCGCCCGCGGGCACCGGAGTCTCGAGACCCTGCAAGTAACGCACATCATCGTCAGCCACAAACAAGTTGACAAAGCGACGCAAGCCACCGTTGTCATCGAACAAACGCTCTTTGAATCCGGGGTGAACGGCTTCAAGATTGGCCAACACCTCGCCAAGGGTTGCGCCTTCAACGGACACAGTCGAGACACCACCCGAAAGTGGTCGAAGAGTAGTTGGAATGCGCACAGTGACTGACATGTCTCAAACCCTACCGATTAAGTCAGGAATATCCCCACTGATAATTCCGCAACCCTGTCACAGAGGCGACAGACTGCTTATGTGCGAGTTCTGGCGGCTGTGGACAAATTTAAAGGAACCGCAAGTGCCAAAGATGTGGCGCGCTCCATCGGCCATGCCTGCTGGGAACTTGGAATTGAATGCGATGAAGTGGCCCTTGCTGATGGTGGTGAGGGAACCTTGGATGTCCTCGGTGGCCCCAACCGTGAATCGGTTGTCACGGGACCACTTGGCAAACCTGTCAAGGCTCAGTGGAGATTCCAGGGAGATACTGCTGTCATCGAAATGGCGCGAGCTTCAGGACTTTCTATCGTTGGCGATGCTCAACATAATGATGCTGTCTCAGCATCCACAACTGGAACGGGAGAACTCATCGACAAAGCACTTGATCTCGGTGCTCGTCGCATCATCGTGTGTCTCGGCGGTTCAGCCACCACCGACGGTGGATTGGGAGCGATTCGCGCCATTCGCTCGCCGGCACGATTGAAAGCAGTGGACTTTTTGATCGCCTGTGATGTGACAACCCAATTTGTAGACGCAGCAGTTGTTTTTGGTCCGCAAAAAGGAGCTACAGCGAGCCAAGTACGCTTGCTCACAGGAAGGCTTGAGCGATTGGTCCAGATGTACCGCGAAAATTACGGTGTTGATGTCTCAAAGATCGAAGGAGCCGGAGCAGCAGGTGGACTGGCGGGAGGTTTAGTTGCTCTTGGCGGAAAATTAATTCCCGGATTTGAGATGGTCGCCGATGAAGCAAATCTGCATGATCGAGTGGCGCAGGCAGATCTCGTGATGACGGGTGAGGGCCAAATTGATCACACCAGTTATGACGGCAAGGTAGTGGGTGGAGTCATTGATACCGCTCATCACTACAACAAACCCGTTGCCGCCATCGTGGGCTCAATTGATTTTGAACTGGTCACTGACGATGCGTTAATACGCCCGAATCCATTGCTCGCAATCAGCGAAATCTACGGTCGTGAAAAAGCCCTGAACGAACCATTGTGGTGCATTGAACATGCAACGTTGGAACTACTGCGACACTATGTAGTGAACTAATCAACCGGCAATTGTTGTCGTCGTTGTTGTTGTCTCGGTTGTTGAACCAGGCAACGCTCCCGGCAACAACTTGCCAGCGAGATCAGTTCCAAGCAAAACCAAAACTTGCGCTTCTCCCAACGATCCACCTTCAACGGGTGCAGGTGTCGCCACTGGTTGAATCTGTACGCCACCCAAAATGTCGGCCACCGCAGTGGCACCACCTTCATAGCCAGCGACATAATAAACAATCGTCACGCTTTGCTTGCCGATAGTTGCGTCGGCGTTAATCGGTTGGGTGACAATGAAATTTTCTGATTGCAGAGCGGTTGACATTTGTCCAGCCGAACCTGTAATGCCTGATGCATTAGCCACCAAGATTTTAAAACCAGTACGTGAGGGAAGCGTTGTCACAACTGGCAATGATGGTACGGAAGAATCTCCCGGTGCCACAGTTGTTTTTGCTGGATTACCCGCTGAGTCCGATGTATCACTGTTGATATCACGCAGTATCAAGAACCCAAGGAGCACAGCGATTGCCGCCACGACGACACTGACGGTGGTGGAAACACTGACACCATTACCCGCATTTGAGGAACCTCGTTCTTGCGATGATCCGTCTTGAATGTTCATGCTTGTAATCCTCCAGATTCCGCAGCGCCATCTAGACGCATACGACGACGACGCTCGCGCGCCCTCTGCAGACGACGAACAACAAGAGGATCGTACGCCAATGCTTCGTCAGTATCTAGCAGTCTGTTCAATTCGTTGTAATAATCGTCTGCGGAACAGAGAAACCGTTCCCGCAACATGAGGTCCTTGACCCCGTCTTGGGTCCACCAAGAACGCTCAAAATCGAGGATGGCTTGTTCACGTTCTGTTAACGACATTGTCTAAGCCTGCCCGTTGGAGGTGCCCCAATACAAGCACCATCAAAAACAGGCTGAGGCCCAAGGGAGTGCTATCAGAGTCCAAGGCGACTATTCTGAAGACCGTATGAGCAGGGAAAACGTCTCAAAGCCTTTTGTCATAGGCGTTGCGGGCGGAACCTGCTCGGGCAAAACGACGGTGGCAGAAAGACTTGTTGAAGTCATCGGCTC
>JBAWVW010000095.1:0-5885 GCA_037147055.1 Actinomycetes bacterium | reverse complement strand
GGCGCTGACATCTAGGACCTCGCAAGCGATTTCATAGAACCGTGGCTCAGGTTTACGACAGCCGACCTTGGAGCTCTCAATCACGGCATCGAAACGCTTGAGGATCAGTTCAATATCGGCTTGACGGCTGTTCTCGGGTTGGGCATTGCGCCCATCGCCGCCGACCATGTTGTTGGTCAGACAGGCGGTCTTGAAGCCCGCCATTTTGACGAGGTCGAGCGCTCGAACCATCTCGGGGCGGATCTCGCCTTGGAGGAGGGCTAAAACCTGCTGACCGCGAATCTGGAAGCCCAAAGCCTCAGCGTCATCAGCGAAGGCCTGATCAAACTGACTTGCAGAGATGTCGCTACGTTCAAAATGGGCCCAGGCGTTGTCGTCGGGATTCGTTGAGTTAATCCGGCGGATGGTGTCCAAGGGGAGCCCCTGTTGGCCTTCAAAGCGGTTGAAAGCCTCAAATGGGCTACTCAGGATCACCCCTCCGAAGTCCCAGAGAACAGCGGAGATATTGGTCGGGGAAGTCACAGAAAAGATCGTACGGCTATCCCCACGGCGGGGCCTTATTGGTGGTTCACTAGATGTCACTATGTCCGTTAAACCCCCTGTCAAAAAATCTGTTGCTGCCAAAGCTCCAGCCGCCAAAGTGGCGGTGAAAAAGGTCGCCAAACCTGCTGTCAAGGCTGCGTCTAAGTCCGAACCCAAGCCTGCACCCAAGGTTGTCGCCAAACCGGTGGCCAAACCTGCCTCCGGCAAACATGTCATCGTTGACGGTTCCAATATCGCCACCGAAGGTCGCTCGAAGCCGAGCCTTCGACAACTGAATGATGCTGTGATGGCCTTCATCGCTGAAAACCCGGATGCCGTCATCACAGTCATCGTGGATGCAACTTTTGGTCATCGCATAGACCCCAAGGAAGTCGCTGCATTTGATAAGGCAGTTGAGCACAATGAATTAGTTACCCCACCGGCAGGCACTGTCGGGCGTGGTGACGGATTTGTTTTGAGTATCGCCAAAAAAGTTGGTGCCTCAATCCTCTCGAACGATAGTTATCAAGAGTTTCATGGGCAGTACGACTGGCTGTTTGATGAAGGTCGTCTGATTGGCGGTAAGCCAGTTCCCAATGTTGGATGGGTTTTCGTCAATCGCACACCCGTGCGCGGTGAGAAGAGTCGACGGGCGATTCGTGAAGCACAGCCACAAGATTCAAAATCCCGTGATGGTGGAACAGGTTCGACAACTCCTAGGGTCAAAGTCAGTCCCGAGGCGATGAAACCAATGCCAGTGCCTCAATCTTTGCCACCTGGGGCGAGGATGGCACCAAAGAAAATTGAGACCGGCAAAACCGTCAATGACGTCCTGCCATTTCTGCAGTTTGTGGAGAAGAACGCTGTCGGCTCGGTCGTAGTTGGTGTTGTAGAAAGTTATTCATCGCATGGTGCCTACATCACGATTGGCGATGTGCGTGGCTATGTCCCATTGCGACTTCTTGGAAATCCTCCTCCACGCTCGGCGCGTGAGGTCATGCAACTTGGGACTGAAGTGACTTTAGAAGTTGTTGAGATCATCGCTGGGCGACGAAGCATTGATCTCATCCCAACGACAAAGCCGGTCTCTTCCCAAAAGGTGAAGAAAGCCGCACCTGCGAAGAAGGTTGCGTCTGTGAAGGAAGTTGCTGTGAAGAAGGTTGCACCTGTGAAAAAAGCAGTACCGGTGAAGAAGGTTGCACCTGCCAAGAAAGCGCCTGTCAAGAAGGTCGCTGTGAAGAAGGTTGCACCTGCGAAGAAAGCCGCTGTCAAGAAGGTTGCTGTGAAGAAGGCCGCACCAGCCAAGAAGGTCGCTGTGAAGAAGGTTGCACCTGCCAAGAAAGCACCTGCCAAGAAGGTGGCGCCTGCGAAGAAGGCTGCTCGACGTAAGTGACCTGAGGGTCACTTATCGCCTACGGTTATTTTGTGCGCCTCGCTACTTGGAATGTCAACTCATTGAGAGCTCGAATGGTTCGGGTTGAAGAGTGGCTAGTTGATGTTCAGCCCGATGTCGTCTGCATGCAAGAAACCAAGATGGCGCAAGACGCATTTCCTACAGAGACCTTTGCCGCTATGGGATATGAATCGGTGCACCATGGTCAAGGTCAATGGAATGGTGTGGCGATTCTGAGCAGAGTCGGTCTTGAAAACCCCGTACGTAATTTCGCTGATGGCAAAGAGCCAGATCCTGAAGCGCGACTTGTGACCGCCACCTGTGCGGGTATCCGCGTCAGTTCTGTGTATGTGCCGAATGGTCGAGAACTTGATCATGATCATTACAAGTACAAATTGGCTTGGATGAAACGACTGATTGACCATCTTGATGCCGACACTGCACCGACAGAAAGAGTTGTAGTAACAGGGGATTACAACATTGCGCCCGAAGATCAAGATGTGTATAACCCGGCCGAATTTGTCGGAGCCACTCATGTGAGTGAGGCCGAAAGACAGGTATTGCGAGATGTTGAAGCATGGGGAATGAGCGATGTATTTCGTCATCACCATCAAGATGACAAGTTGTATTCGTGGTGGGACTATCGCGCTGGTGGATTCAACCAGAATAAAGGTATGCGCATTGATCTGATTTTGGCGACCCAATCGGTCCTAGAAAAGACCCGCTGGACAATTGTTGATCGCCAAGCTCGAAAAGGCGAGAAGCCGAGCGATCATGCGCCAGTGCTGGTAGATATTGATGTCTGAGCAACTCCCTGACACAGAGCCATCATCGATTCGGCCTCTGATGCGCTCGGCTATCTACGAAGCAAGCAACCCGCGTTTACGTTTAGCGAATGCCACGCGCGCGGTATTGCAACATTCGGCAACGTCAACTGCACCTGGAGAGAATGTTCTCGCAGCCGTCGAATTACTTGAGCAGGCGGCGGCCCTTCTGGCTGTTGGACCCCATGGCCGTTCGTATCACGCCAGTGCCGAAGGTGCGGTGGGTGGAGCGACTCATGGTTTCGCCAGCCACAGTCCCGTGACTGGACCACTGAACGCTCTCGCGGGTGTCGTGGACATTGAGATAACCCCAACAGAGGTCATTGCAACCGCAACATATGGTGATGCTTATGAGGGGCCACCTGGCTGTTTGCACGGTGGTTTGATCGCTGCGATTTTTGATGAGGTACTTGGTTTTGCTCAGGCTCTGTCGGGTGCACCTGGTATGACGGGACGTCTTGAGGTGACGTATCGATCTCCGACCCCGCTCCATCAACCACTGCGCATTATTGGACGCTTTGATGAAGTGAACGGCCGTAAAATTATGACGACGGGTGAGATTTATGCCGGTGATCGTCTTTGTGCCCAAGCAACTGGGGTGTTCATTTCGGTCAAAGCAGAAAAGTTTGCTGACCTAAACGCTGTGCGTCAAACACCCAGTTGATTGAGGCCATCTTGGATGGCATCAAGAATTCGCTTTCCCACTTTGAGAGCGAAGGATTTGCCGACACCAGGAATTTCTGTGAGTTCTTCAATCGTTGTTGGAAGCACAGAAGCGATGCGGCGAAGAACTTCGTCAGTACACAATATTTGTGGCTTGACACCTGCGGTCCGACCGGCTTGAGTCCTCCATACACATAGAGATTCATAGACGGGGTCAACTTGAACACGACTATCTCGGCGAATCTCTTGATCACGGATGTAGTCCGCGGACATTGTTGAGGGGGGCGTAGCAAGGATCAGACCCTCAATGAATGGGCTACGAATTCGCTTGCGACCCCGTCGAGATTGCGCATGGGTGAGAACAAGCTGATCGGCGGCGCGAGTGATGGCCACATAGGCAAGACGGACTTCTTCGTTTTGCTCAGCTGTTGACTTGGCTGATGAGTGAGGCATGAGGCCTTGTTCACAGCCAGCCAACACAACATTGTCCCATTCACGCCCTTTGGATCCATGGAAAGTCAACAACTCAACAGCATTTTGTTGGCGGTCATCTTCAAAAGGTCGATTGGTGCGCACCCACGCCAAGAAAGTACGCCCATCGCCGCCACCCTCTTTGAGAAACTCATCAACGGCATCAGCGACACGACGCCGGGCGATGACATCTTCAACATCATCGTCTTCATTATCGATATCAACGCGGGGTGATCGCATATCGCGTGACCATACGGAGATGCGTGTCGAACTAGGGAGATCGCCGACTTCTCGAATTGCACGTTGGATGGGATCGGTGGCGACCGTACCGAGAATGCGCGCTGGAATATCAATGGCTGAAAGCGCCTCTCGTAAGGTAGGGAGTTGAGCGTTCGTGCGAGCCAAAATTGCGACATCGCTCCATCTCATCATTGGATGCCGCCAAGACTCAATCAGTCGAGCAATACCAGATGCTTCATCTTTCTCATCGCCGAATGAATAAATCTTGACTGGCGCCCCATCGGATCGGGTGGAAAAGAGTTTGGGAGATTCTGCGTTCAGGTGCGAAAGAGCAGTCAAGCCAGCGGTCACAACTTGCGGGGTGCATCGATAATTAGCCGTCAGTCGAATGACCTCGATACCGGGAAAGCGAGTCTCAAGAATCGAGAGCACAGACGGGTCGGCGCCATTGAAGCCGTAGATCGACTGCGATGGGTCCCCGACAAGAGTGAGGTCGTCGCGTCCTGAGCGCCATTCATCAAGTACTGCTATTTGTAATGGGTTGAGGTCTTGGGCTTCGTCAACGAAGAGGTGACGAATTTTCCAGCGCACAATATTGGCGAAATTCGTATCAGTTTGCATCGCCTCAATGGTGAGTGACAGAAGGTCGTCAAGATCAATGACGCCGCGTTTATTTTTTAGGGCCTGTACCGCCGCCATGACTTTGACAACTTCTGCGACGGGCGCTGATGAACTGCGGCCAACTTCTGCGACCGCTGAGGCGTAACGCTCAGGTGTGATATTTCGGGCGCGAGCCCAGTCAATATCAGCGACATAGTCGGCGGTGCTCCCAGAATGTTTTGGGCCGAGAACTTCTCCAATAAGGCGACGACGATCGGCGACTATGACAGGGTGGCTACGACGCTGCTCATCCCAACGTTGGCGGAGTAAGCCCAGAGCAACTGAGTGGAAGGTCCCAGCGATAATCCCATCGCGAATTCCGAGAGTGCGCAAGCGCCGACGCAATTCATTGGCTGCTTGACGGGTGAAGGTCAAGACTGCCACATGTGATGCGTCAGCGGTTCCTGTGAGGCAGCGGTGGGCCACACGATGAGTTAAGACTCGAGTTTTACCTGAGCCTGCGCCGGCGATAATGGCCAGTAAGGGCGCATCGGATGCCACAGCGGCCCTTTGAGTGGGGTCGAGTCCTCGAAGTAGATCATCAGTTGTGGAGGGATCGAACACGACCTTCATCGTAGGGCATGGGTGAGGAACTACAATTGGGCGCATGCCTTATCCCAGCCGTCTTTTAAATGAGCAAGAGTCAGTTGCCGTGGACTTGCACCCCCATTGGTGGTTTTTTGCACAATCGGTGAGTTCTTTCGCTGCGCTGGGGGTGCTGTGGCTATTTGTTTTTGGTCAGGATAAACGTCAAGCGTGGCTGACATACCCAATCGGAGTTTTAGCTCTCGCCGCATTGGCTTGGACCGTGGTGCGTTATCTGAAATGGCGGACGACGTATTTTGTTATCACTTCTGATCGTGTAATTTTTCGCCATGGTGTTCTCGGGCGTGGCGGCATTGAGATTCCTTTGGAGCGTGTCAACAACGTGAACTTCAAGCAGAGTTTGTTTGAGCGCATGATTGCTGCCGGAGACTTGTTGATTGAGTCGGGTGGACAAGATGGTCAGCAGATGTTCTCCGATATTCCACATCCTGACAAGATCGTCAATCTCATTCATATGCAGATGGAAGACAATCAACAACGTTCCTATGGTGGAAATGTGCAAAGCG
>JBAWVW010000094.1:0-5920 GCA_037147055.1 Actinomycetes bacterium | reverse complement strand
CCAATATTCACATGAGGCTTCGTACGCTCAAACTTCGCCTTAGACATGATTGTCACTTTCCTTTACTTGTTGGTTGGTTTGGATACCGCACTGAGTGATTAGTACGTGGTGTCAAGGAACTATGCAATGTGAGACCCAAAAAGAGCCCACGCGCAAGGTGGAGACGATATCAGCGAAAGAAGCACTGTCGCTACCCCCGATGAAATGACCTCACCTAAATTTTGAAATTCGTGTCACTCGCCGCGAGTGCGCTTGATGATTTCCGAAGAAATAGCTTCGGGAACCTGCTGATACGAGTTGAACTGCATGGTGTATGTCGCCCGACCTTGGGTGCGTGAGCGCAGGTCAGTGGAGTACCCGAACATTTCCGACAATGGGATCTGAGCACGTACGACCTGAGTATTACCTCGGGCCTCCATACCTTCGATTCGTCCACGACGGCTGGACAAGTCGCCCATCACGTCACCCATGTACTCCTCGGGTGTCACTACCTCAACACCCATGATCGGTTCCATGATGACCGGGCGAGCCATTTCGGCAGCCTTGCGGAAGGCAGCCTGACCAGCGATCTTGAAAGCCATTTCGCTGGAGTCAACATCGTGATATGCGCCGTCAACCAAAGTCACCTTGACGTCAACGGTCGGGTAACCAGCCAAGACGCCATTATCCAGGGCACTTTGCAAACCTTGGTTGGTGGGGTTGATGTACTCACGAGGAATCTTGCCGCCACTGATCTTGTCAACAAACTCGTAACCCTTACCTGGGTTCGGTTCCATATTGATCTTGACAACAGCGAACTGTCCAGAACCACCGGACTGCTTGATGTGACGGTACTCAACTTGTTCGACCAACTTGGTGACGGTCTCGCGATATGCAACCTGCGGCTTACCGACGGTGGCGTCAACATTAAATTCGCGCTGCATACGGTCAACAAGGATTTCCAAGTGGAGTTCACCCATTCCGGAGATAACGGTCTGGCCGGTCTCTTCGTCGGTGCGAACACGGAAGGTCGGATCCTCATCGGACAGCGACTTCAAAGCCTTACCTAACTTGTCCTGATCATCTTTTGTCTTCGGCTCGATAGCCACGTGGATCACTGGCTCAGGGAAGATCATGCGCTCAAGAATGATCGGAGTCTGACGATCGCACAAAGTGTCACCTGTCGTCGTCTCTTTGAAACCAAGGCCCGCCACAATGTCACCAGCGAAAGCGGTATCAAGATCTTCACGCTGGTTCGCGTGCATCAACAAAATACGACCGAGGCGCTCACGGCGTTCCTTCGTTGAGTTGTAGACCTCATCACCTTTATTGATCTGTCCGGAATACACCCGGAAGTAGGTGAGTTTGCCGAAGGGGTCGGCAACAATCTTAAACGCCAAGGCCGCAAACGGTCCGTTTTCGTCAGCCTTACGCTCGGCTGGCTCTTCGGCTTCGCCTGGGAGCACACCTTGCGCTGGGCGAATATCCAATGGGCTCGGGAGATAATCCACAACGGCATCAAGCATCGGCTGAACGCCCTTGTTCTTGAATGCTGAACCACAAAGAATCGGCACGAAGTCAAAAGCCAAGGTTCCCTTGCGAATCGCAACCTTAATTTCGTCAATCGAAAGATCTTCACCAGCAAGATACTTTTCCATCAACGCATCATCTGATGTGGCAATGGTTTCAAGAAGTTCTTCGCGATACTGATTGGCCTCATCGACCATGTCGGCGGGAATGTCTAATTCGTCCCATTTGGCGCCGAGTTCTTCGTCATGCCAAATCAAAGCCTTCATCTTCACTAGGTCAATCAGACCAGCGAATGGCTTTGCGCTCTCAGGGCCACCAGAACCAATCGGAAGGTGAATCACTGCGCAGGTCGCTTCAAGACGATCCTTGACCATCGCCACCGTGCGGTAGAAGTCAGCACCGATGCGGTCCATTTTGTTCACGAAGCACATACGTGGCACGTTGTATTTGTTGGCCTGACGCCACACGGTTTCAGTTTGAGGTTCAACACCTGCAACCGAGTCGAACACGGTAACGGCACCGTCAAGAACGCGTAATGAACGCTCTACTTCAATGGTGAAGTCAACGTGGCCAGGCGTGTCAATGATGTTGATGCGGTGGTTGTTCCAAATGCATGTCGTGGCAGCCGATGTAATCGTGATTCCACGCTCTTGCTCTTGGGCCATGTGGTCCATAGTTGCTGCGCCGTCGTGAACTTCACCGATCTTGTAACTCTTACCCGTGTAAAACAAAATTCGTTCAGTGGTCGTCGTTTTACCAGCATCAATGTGGGCCATAATGCCGATATTGCGAGTGCGCTCTAGTGGATACTCACGCTTAGCCATCTTCGTTCACTTTCGTTTCTTTGACGTTTTTGTTGGGGGGCTTACATAGTCGCACCCCGGTGTTGAGACCGGGGTGCTGAGGTAGTCATATCAGCGCTGAGAATTACCAGCGATAGTGGGCGTAGGCCTTGTTTGAATCTGCCATCTTTTGCATGTCATCGCGCTTCTTCACAGCAGCACCGAGACCGTTAGCAGCATCAAGCAACTCGTTGGCGAGACACTGTGACATTGTCTTTTCGCGGCGGGCACGTGAATAATCAACGACCCAACGAATCGCCAAAGTATTTGCACGGCGAGGCTTCACTTCGACTGGAACCTGATAGGTGGCTCCACCAACACGGCGGCTACGCACTTCAAGTGGAGGACGAGTGTTGTCAATGGCGCGCTTCAAAGTGGCGATTGGTTCAGCACCAGTCTTTTCTTCAACCATCTTGAGTGCGTCGTAGACGATCTTTTCAGCGGTGCTCTTTTTACCGCTCAACATGACCTTGTTCATGAGTTGCGTGACGAGCAAGGATCGGTAAACCGGATCTGGTTGCGTTTCACGGCGTGGGGCTGGACCCTTACGGGGCATATCAATTCACCTGTTCCTTTTGTTTTCGAATGCGATCACTTGACGCGCTTTGCGCCATAGCTACTACGGGACTGTTTGCGGTTTTTCACTCCGGCTGCGTCAAGCGCGCCACGAATGATCTTGTAACGAACACCTGGAAGGTCACGAACACGACCACCACGCACAAGAACAATGGAGTGCTCTTGCAGGTTGTGTCCTTCACCAGGAATGTAGGCGGTGATTTCAACACCACTCGAAAGACGTACACGAGCAACCTTGCGCAATGCAGAGTTCGGCTTCTTCGGTGTGTTGGTATACACACGTGTACATACACCGCGACGTTGCGGCGAGCCCTTCAGGGCCGGTGTCTTTGATTTCGTGAACTTGGTGCTACGTCCTTGGCGGACCAGCTGTTGAATTGTGGGCACTCTTTGACCTCTTTGCTTGTCCGTAACACCGTGTTACGGAATATCTTGACGACTCTCGCCCTCGTACCAAACGCGCATACGGGAACTAGTGATGTTACGAGCGCCCTGTGGACAACGGCAACCCGTCGCCCCAGGGCATCTCAATATCAGGCTAAATTATTTCGCCTTTGGCCTATTCAGACTCGGCAATCAGCCGGGAACTGAGTCGGAACCTCTGGACTGACCCTCCCAACGCTGACTCAGCACATCTGAAGTGTCTTCGTCGTCGCTGTGATAAGTCGCCATCGGCACATAATCGGGAGCATCGATGCCGAAGTCCCGATAACGCATCATGCCCGTACCAGCTGGGATGAGTTTTCCGATGATGATGTTTTCCTTGAGACCATTGAGTGAGTCACCCCGACCGTCAATGGCGGCCTCGGTGAGAACACGTGTCGTCTCCTGGAATGAAGCAGCAGACAACCACGATTCAGTTGCCAACGAAGCTTTCGTGATACCCATCAGTTCGGTGCGACCTTCAGCAGGACGCTTGCCGTCTTCAACCATGGCACGGTTTGTGTCACGGAAAGTTTTGTTGTCGGTGCGCTCGCCAGGCAAGAAATCGGTGTCACCAGTTTCTTGAACACTGACGCGACGAGTCATCTGACGGACAATGAGTTCAATGTGCTTGTCGTGAATCGACACACCTTGATCGCGGTACACCTTCTGTACCTCTTCGACGATGTATGTCTGGGTTTCGCGGATGCCCTTAATCTCCATGATTTCTTTGGGATCAAAAGGACCATCAGTGATCGCTTGGCCAGCAGAGACTTCTTGTCCATCTTTGACAATCGGTCGGCTGCCAGTTGGCAACAACACCAAGTGCTCTTCGCCTGCATCGTCAACAACATTGACTGGGATGCCCTTGCCTTCGTCTTCGCCGATGCGAATAACACCAGTGGCACGAGCCAAACGAGCCGAACCCTTAGGAGTACGAGCTTCAAACAATTCAACAACGCGTGGCAAACCACCAGCGATGTCCTTACCAGCAACACCACCAGTGTGGAAGGTACGCATCGTTAACTGCGTACCAGGCTCACCGATTGATTGAGCCGCAATGACACCAACTGCTTCACCAAGTTCAATGGGCTTACCGCTAGCGAGTGAACGCCCGTAGCACAACGCACATACGCCAAGTTCAGCATCACAAGTTAATACGGACCGAACACGAACACGGTTAAACGATGTGTCATCGCGCAACGCCTCCATCAATTCGTCACCGACAATGGTATTGCGAGCGATAACAGTGCCGTCACCAAGAGTGGTGTCGACAGCTAACGCCCGGCCGTACAACTTTGTTTCAACATACGACTTACGGTTAGCTGTGTCGGGCTGAACATTTTCAATCCACACGCCAAGCGCCGTACCACAGTCATCTTCACGAACGATGAGTTCTTGGGCCACGTCAACAAGTCGGCGGGTCAAGTAACCGGAGTCTGCAGTACGAAGAGCCGTGTCAACAAGTCCCTTACGAGCACCTGGGGTAGCAATGAAGTACTCAAGAGTCTCGAGACCTTCACGGAAGTTGCGCTTGATCGGACGAGGAATCATGTCACCGCGAGGGTTGGCCACGAGACCACGCATACCAGCAATCTGGCGCATCTGTGTCATGTTTCCACGAGCACCTGAGTCGATCATCATGTAGACGGGGTTCGTGACTTGAGCTTTAAAAGCCTTCTCCATCTCATCTTTGACCTTGTCGGTTGCTTCGGACCAGATACTCACTTCTTGCTGACGACGCTCACCATCGGTGATAATGCCGCGCTTGAACTGATTCTCTACATTCTCCGCTTGCTTTTCGTAACCTTCAAGCATTTCCTTCTTTGAAGCTGGGGTCTTGACGTCATCAATAGACACCGTCAATCCAGATTGCGATGCATAGCGATAGCAAATGGCTTTAATGGCATCAAGTGAGTCGGCAACTTCGGCATTGATGAAGTTGTCAGACAAGACTTCGACGATCTCGCCCATTTCCTTCTTCTTGATCGGCTTATCGATATGACCGAAGCGTGCCGTATAGCCCTCTGGCAATGCCTCTTCAAACAGCAGACGACCAGGAGTTGTTTCGAACAACTCACCATCAGCCTTGCGCATTTTGATCTTGGCGTGGATGCCAATAGCGCCCTCGTCCATCGCCCGCAGGACTTCCCAGTTGTGGCGGAAAACGCGACCTTCACCAAATGTTCGCGGACCATCGTTAGTTAAGTAATACCCACCAATGATGAGGTCCTGGCTTGGGGTCACAATTGGACGACCAGAAGCCGGTGACAAAATGTTGTTGGCGCTGAGCATCAACACGCGAGCTTCAGCCTGAGCTTCAGCCGACAACGGTACGTGCACGGCCATCTGGTCACCGTCGAAGTCAGCGTTGAATGCTGTACACACGAGCGGGTGAATCTGAATGGCCTTGCCCTCAACGAGTACTGGCTCGAATGCCTGAATACCCAATCGGTGAAGCGTGGGTGCACGGTTCAACAAAACTGGGTGTTCGCGAATGACTTCTTCGAGGACATCCCACACGCGTGGATGACGACGTTCGACCATGCGCTTGGCGCTCTTAATGTTTT
>JBAWVW010000093.1:0-5958 GCA_037147055.1 Actinomycetes bacterium | reverse complement strand
AAACAGTTTTGCGCCGTCAAAAAGGTGAAGCCAGTTGGTTGGCTGACTGCCCAAGCGACCCCACACTCAACTAGTTCGTGGAACTGTTGGCTGGTTAGCGGAGTTGGGCGCCAAGTTTTGTAGCACCCGCGATGCACTTCTCGCGCACTGCAGCCACATCAGCATCAGTCAACGTTCGATCATGAGCCTGTAAGCGCAAACGAAAAGCAAGACTCCGAGAGTCGGTTGCATCTTTAACGCGATAGACGTCAAATAATGTCAGATCAACCAAGAGTGCGCCAGCCGTCTGACGCAGAGCCTTCTCAATTTTCTCAGCAGTTATCGAAGTCGGCACGGTGAACGCCAAGTCAATATCACTAGATGGATAGCGACTCGTAGGTTTCCATTGGGCAACCTTGGGTTCAATAGCCAAGAGGCGCGAAAGATTCAATTCAAGGACGGCGACCCGTTGGGTGATGTTGTAGGCGTCCAACACGTCAGGATGAATTTCACCAACTGCACCGACGACATCTTTTCCAGCAGACAAAGTTGCTGATCGTGTCGGATGCAAACCTGATGGCACCTGCGATTGATCCAAGCGCGCTCCCCAACTCATGGCCGTTGCTAATTCGCGCCACACTGCGACTGCCTGCGGCGCATCAGATCCAGCGATGACGACACCGAGTGCTTCGGACTCATCAGGCAAAATATCCGAACTCGTCGGATAGACGTGTCCGATCTCGTAGAAACTCACTCCGGTACGTCGATGCGATTCGTTGAAAGCAATCGCTTTTAGTAAGCCAGGTCGCAAGGATGTGCGCAGCACATCATCACCAACGACGAGCGGATTTACCAGGCGTACTGCCACATCAGGCAAGCCTGCGTTGGATAGATCGCCGTCAGTCAAAAATGGATGCGGCATCGCTTCATTAAATCCGAGGCCAAGAAGAATCTCATGAAGTCGACGACGGCGATGCTGAATCACGCTCAATCCACCTGGTTGGGTTGACTTCGGAACTGTCTTACCAAGATTGTCGTAACCAAAATGACGGGCAACTTCTTCGACAATGTCAATTTCAAGGGTGCAATCTGGTCGCCAGGATGGAACCGTGACCCAGAAATCGCCATTCATTTCCTGACACGAGAAACCGATGGGCTCAATGAGAGCACGAATCTTTTCTGCGGTAAAAGATGACCCGAGCAATGCACTCACTCGTGCAGGACGCACGTAAATGCTTTTGGGTGGTGGAATCGATTCACTACGTTCGTCCACCATGCCTTGATGAACCACGAGGTCTGGACAGGTCACACGGAGAAGTTCGACAAAGCGCGCAATTGAGGTGTCAATACCGAAGGGATCCATGCCGCGTTCGTTGCGGGCCGAGGCTTCACTACGTAAATTCATGCGAGCCACGGACTGCATCACCGCTACGGGTTCAAACCATGCTGTTTCCAGTGCCACGACCGTGGTCTGTGGGCTGATCTCCGTGTTTTGACCACCCATAATTCCAGCGATACCAATAGGTCGATTAGTTGCATCGCAAATCAACAGATCATCAACAGTGAGAACGCGCTCAACTCCGTCAAGGGTGGTGATCTCTTCACCCTCGGCAGCTAAACGAATCTTGAATCCTCCACCACCGAGTGTTTCGAAATCGTAGGCATGATTGGGCTGATTAGTTTCAAGCATGACGTAGTTGGAGACATCAACAACATTGTTGATTGAGCGCATGCCGGCCGCTGCAAGGCGACTGACCATCCAGTCAGGTGATTGCGTGATGTGAATGCCGCTGATGATGATCGTCGTGAATCGCGCACAACGATCGCCCGCGACGATTTCTACTGGTGCACTCCGACTGTCTCCCGAGACAGTCAGAGTCGGAACAGATTGATTAAACGGCACTTTGAAACGCGCAGCCAAGTCACGAGCCACACCAATATGCCCATAAGCATCCGGACGATTGCGCAACACATCAATGTCGTACACAATCTCTTCTGCAAGACCAAGCGCTTGACCATACGGAATACCAAGCGGTGTGGCTGGATCCATGATCAAGATGCCTTCGTGATCATCGCCCAGCCCCAATTCACGGGCCGAACAACACATACCTTCGCTCGGGATACCAACAATGGGTTTAGTTTCAATCAGTCGCCCGTCGGGCATCTGAGTGCCAGGTGTTGCCCACGGGATGATGTCGCCAGCCTGCATGTTAAATGCCCCACACCACACATGATGTTCGGTGCCATCACCATTATCAAGAAAGACGCGATGCACTTTGGCAGCATCGGGATGACGCTCCGTTTTAATGACCCGCGCGGTGATCACACCCGAAACAGTTGCCCCAACTTTCTCAACACCTTCAACAGCAAGACCGATATCTGATAAGGCAAATGAAATCGCTTCAGTGTCATCGGGAAGAGCCGCTAAATCACGCAACCAAGAGTGGACAATCTTCATCGCTATCTCTCAGAACTGCTCAATGAATCGAATGTCATTGGTATACATCTCGCGAACATCGCCCACACCATGTCGCTCCTTAGCCATGCGATCAATACCGAAGCCGAAAGCGAAACCGCTCCATTCTTCGGGGTCAAGTCCGCCTGCCCGCAAAACATTGGGGTGCACCATGCCGCAACCTCCGAGTTCAAGCCAATCACCCTTCGGCGTTCGAATATCAAACTCGGCAGAGGGCTCAGTGAAAGGGAAGTAACTTGGGCGCAGACGACTCGTGAAGCCGGCTCCAAAGAAAGCCTGAGTAAAAGCCTCAATCGTTCCCGCTAAATCAGCCAGGGTAATGCCACGATCGATCACAAGACCTTCGATCTGATGAAACACCGCGAGATGTGTTGCATCAGTTGTTTCATTACGAAACACACGACCCGGCATAATCATGTAGATCGGGGGCGCCACATTTTGCATCACGCGAATTTGTACTGGCGAGGTGTGCGTACGAAGAACCGTGCTCCCTGGTTGACCATGATCGACGTAGAAAGTGTCGTGCATACTGCGCGCTGGATGCGAGGGCGGCATGTTTAAAGCCTCAAAGTTGTACCAATCGGTTTCCACCTCAGGTCCTTCAGCAACTTGGAAACCAAGACCAACAAAAACATCTTCCAGTCTCTGCCACGCTTGAGTCACGATATGCGATTTACCCCGACCAGGAGCAGCAAAATGCTCTGTGAGATCAAGGGCCTCAGCAGATAACCGCACATTTCGCTCAGCACGACCGAGTAAAGCCCGACGTTGCGCAAGTGTGACTTCAACAGCAGACAACGCTTCGTTGAGGGCTTGCCCTGCCGCTTTTTTCTCATCCACTGTGGCCAATTTGCCGAGGCCATTCTTCAGCAGAGCGAGTGGACCCTTTTTACCTAAAAGTTCAGTATCGAGTTGGCGCAACTCATCAATGGTTGCGGCATTCGCAATACTCTGCTCAGCGGCAGCACGGGCGACATTGATGTCATCAATCATGGCAAGACCACCGTACCCGAGGCTGCCCTACGCTGACGAGCAACTTCAAAACACAACACGGTTGCGGCCATAGCCACATTTAAACTCTCACCTGCGCCCGATTGGGGAATGGTCACCCATTCGTCAACTGCCGAGGCATCTGCAAGCCCGTGTGCCTCGTTGCCTAGCACCACGGCAACTCTGCGTGTCCAGTCAACCGAGGTGTATTCACTACCGAGATGTGATGAGGTACCCACACAGATCAGCCCCGCCCGCGCCACATCTTTGAGCGAGACCCTCTCTAGGATCGGCAGGCGAAAAATGCTGCCAGCAGACGAGCGCACCACTTTTGGGTTACTCGGATCTACTGAACCCGATGTCACGACACACGCATCGGCACCAGCAGCTTCAGCTGAACGCAATATGGTGCCGAAATTCCCAGGATCAGAAATGCCATCGGCAACGATCACGAAAGAAGCTGACGTCAATATGTCTGCATCGGCAAATTGTCGCGTGACAATGGCGAGAATCCGTTGCGGAGTCTCAGTCGTGGCGACCTTCTCCATCACTCCATCAGCTAAAAAATTGACCGTCCCCGCACCGTCAATCGGACTTGCTCCAGGTGTCAAGAACTGTGCTTCAACATGCCATCCGGCGCGCACAGCTTCTGTAATCAAAATCGCTCCTTCGACAACGAAGGCACCTTCCTCGTCACGCGAACTGCGACGCCCCGCAAGGCGCCGCAGTCGTTGAACACTTGGATTGCTGAGAACCAGTTCGTGGTTCAGGAGATCTCGCTCAGGCGAGTGCCGCCTTGGCCGCCTCACAGAGGTGGCCGAATGCAGCAAGGTCGGTGACAGCCAGATCAGACAAGATCTTGCGGTCAACTTCGATACCAGCCTTATTCAACCCATCAATGAAACGGCTATAGCTCATGTCATGAAGACGGCAGGCCGCGTTGATGCGTTGAATCCACAAACGGCGGAACTCGCCTTTCTTGGCTCGGCGGTCGCGGAATGCATACTGACCCGAACGCATGACCTGCTCATTGGCAGCACGCACGGAACGACTTTTATTACCGTAATAACCTTTGGCACGTTCTAGCGTCTGCTTACGACGCTTCTTCGAACCGACTGCACGCTTAACTCTGGCCATCGGATGTCCCTTCTCTCGTTCTTATCTTGTGACGTATGTGGTTGGGGGTAAAACTCAGCGCAGGCCGAGTAGACGCTTGATCTTCTTGATATCACCGGAGTGCACATCAACCATGCCGTCGAGACGGCGGGTACGAGTGGACGGCTTCTTTTCGAACAAGTGCTGACGGTTCTGCTGCAGACGACGAATTTTGCCGGTGCCTGTCTTCTTGAACCGCTTAGCGGCTGTTTTGCTGGTCTTCATCTTTGGCATGACTGGTGTCCTTTAATCAAGGGTGTTTGGAGATTTATTCTTCGGAGACTGCTGGAGTTTCTGTAACTTCAAGGGATGCTATTTCCAGTGCAGTTTCGATCTCAACAGCTGGATTGACATCCACTTCCGACTCAACGGAGTTTGCTGCTTTTTCTTTCTTCACTGGTTTTTTATCTGGAACGAGAACCATGGTCATGCTGCGTCCTTCAAGTCGGGCTTGTGTTTCCACTTTGCCAACACTCAAAATCTTCTCAATGACCTCATCGAGAATTTTGCTCCCCAACTCTGGGTGAGCCATTTCTCGGCCACGAAACTGGAGCGATACCTTGACCTTGTGACCTTCGGCGAGGAATCCCTGTACGTGACGCACCTTGGTGTCGAAGTCACCGCGCCCAATCTTGGGTCGGAATTTGACTTCTTTAACGGTGACGTGAGCCGTCTTCTTGCGTGCTTCGCGCGCTCGTTGGGACTCTTCATACCGAAACTTGCCATAATCCATGATGCGGCAGACCGGTGGGTTGGCAAGAGGTGCGACTTCAACGAGGTCGAGGTCAATCTCTCGAGCGAGGGCCAAGGCGTCGGGGACGGTCTTGATACCTAATTGCGCTCCATCGGGTCCGATCACCCTCACTTCACGAGCGCGGATGCGTTCGTTATAGCGAGGTTCGGCTATTGGCGGTGCTATGGCTGTTCACTTCTGTGCAAAGGGCTAACCTCCCGGAGTTACGGATACATGGCGACGCGAAGTCGACACGGGTTAGCCGCTGTCGCAGCCTTCTCGCAATGACCCGAACGCACGTTCCGATGACTCGGAGATGGTCAGGTGGGGGCAACAACCCCACTTCGCCTCAGTTGTGAGAGATAGCGTACCCGCCTACGGCCTAAAAACGGTCATAGTCCCCGAAACACCCACAGGACGATCCCATGAATAGTGCCCCCAACGAAGACAACCTCGAGCCAGACATGGCCGAATCCCTTGAGGCCGTGGCTGAGGCCCGCCAGCGATTAGCTGAAGTACCCGCCGAGATGGTCATTTCGAATCATGCCATGGGTCTCTACGAACTAGCCGCCATCCATCTCACCAGCAGTCCCCCTGATCTTGTTGAATCAGCGCTGGCGATCGA
>JBAWVW010000092.1:0-6193 GCA_037147055.1 Actinomycetes bacterium | reverse complement strand
GGTGTGGCGTGGCGTGCGTTGGCGTGTGCGTCGGGTGTGGCGCGGTGTTCATCGAGTGTGGCGTGGTGCTCGTCGGCGTGTGCGTCGGGTGTGGCGGCAGATCCGTCTACGCAAGTGGAAAAATCTTTTGGCCGAACCCAAGTCCTTTCTGGTAACGCTTTTAGGTTCGCGACAGAAATCGGGGCTTTCATCGCTTTTTCTTCCTCGAGAGATGCGCGCATTTTTCAGGCGCTCACAGTGCAAGAATTTGCAATCACTCGATCAGTTGCCAGTTTTGGCCGGCTCGATTGACAAACAGGATCAAAAAAATCTCCATGGTCCATGGTCTAGCCAAGACTTGCCGCCGCTGGACATAGCGGCCCGTGCCTCGGGGGATAACGACCTAGTGATGGAGAAGGTGGGTTCAATATTACCTTCCTACAATTTTAAGATTGGCAACCAAACTTTTTGGTCAGCCGCTTTTAACCCCTGCAGGATGAATCCAGGTGGTTGGTCACAAGTAGGGTCCAATGGAGTTCTTCGATTATCGCGCTTAAATCCGAAATGGCAGAAAAAGTCTCGATTCAACCGCTTCCTTGCACAGGCTCGGAACCGAGTCGCAGTGGATCTCACGAATTTTCAGGCCTCAAGCGAGGATACCGCTCGGCTCATCGTTGATTTATCTGCTGTTGGAGCACCGATTGTCTGTGCTGAATTGAACTCGGAAGTAGTCATCAGAATCGGCAAAGATCTGTCAGAATTAATTCCCACAAGAATTGGGAAACTAGTTGATCCGCTGAATCGCGAAATCTATTCATCTCAACTACGACGTTTTGCTCATCGAGATCACTCAATTCAAGCGAATTTGGCAAAGATAGTTCGTGAGACAGGACGTTCATCAATCATGCCCACAGTTTCGATTGTGCTTGCGACACAGCGCCCTCGATTGGTTGAATTCGCCTTGGCGCAAATCGCCGAGCAGTCGTATCCGCACCTAGAAGTTGTTGTCGGCTGCCACGGTTTTGAGTTGGAAAAATCACTTGTTGCTTCAAGTCATCAATCCTTGGGCAATCTCAAAATTCTTTCTTGCAGTCGCGAAAAAAATTTAGGTGAGGTTCTCAGCGAACTAGTAGATCATGCAGATGGCGATCTGATCTCAAAATGGGATGACGATGATTGGTATGACGTCGATCATATTCTTGACTTAGTTCTGGCAATGCGTTATTCAGATGCCGAAATCGTTGGTAAAGCCGCTGAATTTATTTATTCCGAATTACTGGATCTGACGATGAGGCGTTTTTCAGTAGGAGCGGAGAATTTCTCGACGACAATCGCTGGTGGAACTATTTTGACTTCAAGAGAGGTGATTGCAGATGTTTTAGGTGGGTGGCCATCGGCTCCTCGACGCGTTGACAGACTGCTCATTAATGAGGTCCTTAAAGCAGGAGGACTTTGCTATCGGACCCATGGATTTGGGTACATCCTGCGAAGGGGAGTTGACCCTATGGCGCATACTTGGGATCAGGGAATCGGCTATTTTCTCAGTGCGTCAGTCGCCCAAAGAGCAGGGCTAGACCTGGAGTTTGCTGGCTTTGGAGATGCGGTGCGATATGAAGGGTAATAATTGGCGGACACTGTTACCAGATGATGATGCACAGTGGGATCCGTCAAAACTGGTTTCAATTTGTATTCCGTGTCGTAATCCGTCTGACAATCTTTCGCACATTCTTCGGGGAATATCGTTTCAGTCATATCCTCAAGAATTGATTGAGGTGATTATCGCTGATGATGGATCAGCAGATCCAGTGTGCATCACTGAGAAGTACCCGTTCCCTGTCAGGGTGATCCGTCTAGAGCGCACTTTGGATTTTGGTGCGGGACGAGCAAGAAATGCGGCGGCTCAAGTTTCGCATGGAGAAATAGTTGTTTTTCTAGATTCTGATGTCATTCCAGAAAGGCAAGTCGTTGAGGCATACGCCCGCTGGTTTGAGTTGCGTGATGATGTTGTTCCGATGGGACTGATTAATTTTGTAGCGGCAGAGAATTTCACTGACACAATCTTTGAAGAGGTTTTTAAGGTTGGCAACCCAAGCAGTTATTTTCAAGGTCAAGAAATTGATGAACAAACTTGGCGCGAATATGTATTTGAGCGCACTGATGAACTGACCATTGAGGAGTCAGGCGCATTTCGTATTGTTGTGGGGGCCACACTGGCAATCTCACGTCGACAGTTTGAGGAAGTGGGTGGTTTTAGGGAATTAGGCTTGCGCGGAATTGAAGACACGGAAATTGGATTTCGGCTTCATTTAAACGGTGCCGTACTTATTGTTGATCGGTTAGCACGTCATTGGCATCGTGGCACACGCAATATCAGTGGCAAGCAACGCGACACAATTATGCAAGCTCGCGAACCATTTATCAGTCGACTTATTCCGCACTCGCGGTATCGCGATGCGCCACCGGATCATCTTTCTGGCCCAATTCACACTGTACCTAGAGCCCTTGTTTATCTTGCGGGTGTTTCAACCTCAGGTGAAGTGTCATCAGTGATACAAACGTTGCGAAATGATTTACCGAACGATTATGTGGTTCTTTGTGAAGATGAAACGCATGAAGATCCCACATGTAGTTTCGTACCTTGCATAGCTACGGTTCGCGTCAGCAAAGGAACGCAAGTCTCCGCGACAATCATCAAAAAAATGCTGGATCTCATTGAAAAACGCAGTGTCGGGGAAGTACGCGGAATCAATGCAGCGGGAGAGGTGTTGGTCACGGCCACAATGACCCGAGCAATACGGCGTGAATTTCATGATGGACTACCGATAGCCGATTCATTTGGACTGTGGTACATAACTTTAGAAGATTGACATCACGCCATCAGGTTTTCTGAAGGCCCTCATTCGCCACTTCTTTTAAGTAAGCCAGAAATTTTTGTGAATCAATTTCCCAGTTCAAATTTTTCTGGGCATACGCATGACATCGCTCCCCAAGTTCAACTCGAAGATTTGAGTCGTCCACTAGGGTCTGAACTATTTCTACAACTTGTGGAACGAATGGAGGTTGCAAGGCCCAACCAACTTCAGCATCTTCGATAAGTTCTCGAGTTCGCGGTAAAGCACTACCGATTGCGGGAATACCTCGCGCAAAGTACTCACCGATTTTGGTGGGTAAGGAGTGCCGGTAGTTGGGTAAATCATCTAGAAGAGATAGCCCTACTAGGGCGCCTTCGATCATCTGCAAGGCCTGTGAGTTCGCGAGATAGCCATGCCACTTCAATAAGCCGCTGTCGTGAGCTTCTTGCACTGCAGTTCGAATATCGCTATCGGCCTCACCAATCAGATGGACTTCGGCCAGTCCTTGTAATTGCTCTGCAATCTGCAAAATCTCGTTCCAACCTCGCCCGATTGAAATGCGTCCAACATAAACGACGCGGCGATCCCCGCCTTTATAAGGTGGGCAGTCCTTTGGTATAAATGTCGAGTTGGGTACAACTAGGTTTCTCTTTCGCTCATCTTGATAGGAGTCCTCGGCCAAGATGAATATGAATCGAAGAGCAATGACTCTTTCAAAAAAAAGAATCATTTTTTTCACTATCGGGTTAAATCCAACCGGAATCCACGACCGATCTGAGACACTTTGTGCAAGATCTTCGTGGACGTCAAAAATACGCGGTGGTAAGCCAGGCATAAATGACAGCAAGGCGGCAATCTCCAAGTCGTGGACCAATAACAAGTCCACGGTCTTGCGATATTTTGCTATATTGCGAAGAACATCAAACCACGATGAGATACGTCGGCGACCGATGACACGACGGATGATCACATGTTGCTGAACTTGGGTTTGCAGCGGCTCTGGGGCAATGAGAGTGACCTCGAAACCAGCACCAAGCATTGCGGATATCTGGCGTTGAACGATTCTGGCGTCATCACCGCGATGGGCGCAGGTTACAACGAGCACTCTCATTGGATTCATTGAGTCAATCAGAGTCGTTCGACATTGTCATGTCGCATACGCCCGCGCGTATCGAAAACCATTGGCGCTAGGCGGGCGATTTCATCGAGATCGAAAGCGGAATGTGTTTGCAACAAAATGGCCATATCACATTCGCCAAGGGCAAATTTTAGATCTGTGGCCAAAGGTAAATTTCCACCGCCAACATCAAAATGTGAAACATGAGGATCAAAACCAGTGACGAGCGCACCTTTTTCGATCAATAAATTTGCAACGTCTCGAGATGGTGTTTCGCGCTGATCGCTGATGTTCGGCTTATAGGTCAGACCAAGTAATAGAATTTTTGCGCCCTTGAGTGATTGTGAGTGCTCATTGAGCAGGTCTTGGACTCGGCGAACTACATAGCCGGGCATTCGATTACTAATTTCCTCGGCAAGTTCAACAAATCGGAATTGGTAACCGAGACTTCGAACTTGGTAGGAAAGATAATTTGGGTCAATGGGTATGCAATGTCCACCGACACCCGGACCCGGATAGAACGCAGTGAATCCAAATGGTTTCGTCGCCGCTGCGTCTATGGAATCCCAAAGATCGATTCCCAGTTCATGGCAAAAGATAGACATCTCATTGACCAAAGCGATGTTCACATGGCGATATGTATTTTCGAGAAGTTTTGCCAGTTCGGCCTCGCGGGTTCCGCGAGTGCGGACCACAGTGTCAACAAATAACGAATAAAAGTTGGCTGCTCTCTCGGTACAAGCCGGTGTAAACCCACCAACCACCTTGGGTGTATTTTTCAATCCATATTGTGGATTACCTGGATCAATTCGCTCAGGAGAAAAAGCAAGATTGAAATCACGTCCAGCTATCAGGCCGGACTCCTCAAGAATGCCGCGTACGAGTCCGTCAGTCGTGCCTGGATACGTCGTGGACTCAAGCACGACGAGCATTCCAGGATGCAGGAAGTCGCGAATTGATTGCGATGCGCTTGTTACTGCGCCGAGGTCAGGACTCTGATCTTCCCGCAAAGGTGTTGGCACACAAATCACTACGACATTGGCATTTTGCAAAACCGATGGATCCGATGTCGCCTGAAAGCCAAGTCTGAGAAGTTTCGCAACCTGTTCATCAGAAATGTCGTCCACATGTGAAGTTCCCGCATTGAGACCAGCCACGATTCTTGAACTGTTGTCGAGCCCTACACACTGGATGCCGGCTTGAACTGCCTCAAGAACTACAGGCAGACCGACATACCCTAAGCCAATGACTACAAGATGTACCTGGTCGGGATCCACTCGCTTACCTTAGACCAAAATCATCATTCGTAGGTCATCTCTCACAGGCGTATGACTCAATCAAACGAGATGATAATTCCAGTATCCGCCACCGTGGACTTGCGAAAGATTGACGTGATTTTATTTGAAGCGGCCAGCATTCGAAATTGAATTTTGTATTTCTTGCTCATGGCCACATTGACGAGTTCACAATCCGCCCCAGTGACGACCCGTGCGATCGCTTCGACAACTTGCGAGCCAGGGGTCAGTCGACCGCGAACATCACAGGCCTGCAGAGTGACCCGCGAGGTATGAGCTAGACGCTTGACCTTGCCAGAAACGCCGCCAGTCGTGAAACAGGCTTCGCCGTCACCGAAAGGGGCAATCCATACGGCAGTCCCGACCCCCCGACTATCTTTACGAAATGATGTAAATAAAACGTAACGATTGTTAGCGACGTCAGCTTTGGTACTCATCGTTGTGAACAATACCTGATCAACGCTCGTCACGGTAGAGACGGATGTTCGCCTTCTTGCCACGAATACTGACGTTGGTCATGCTCTTCAAGATGTTGTCCATCTCGCCGCTGGGAACTTCAACAATGGAGAATTGATCGGAGACTTTGATGTCACCGATGTCGCGTCCAGAGATGCCGCTTTCATTGGCAATAGCACCAACGAGATCTTGTGGGCGGATACCTGCTTTGCGGCCAAGTCCGACGTACAACTTGGCAGTGGCTCCAGAGCTGCCACGTTGCGATCCACGCTCAAAACGACCGCCGCGATCAGGGCGCTCATCGCGTCCGAATCGGCTACTGCGATCGTTGCTTCCACTGCGGTCGAAACGTTCGCGATTGTCGCCCCGACTATCACCGCGACTATCGCTGCGGTTTCCGCGTTCGCGACTGTCGCTGCGACTTTCGCCGCGGTTTCCGCGTTCGCGACTGTCGCCACGATCCCGACGATCGCGGGTATCACCCTGTGACAAAT
>JBAWVW010000091.1:0-6243 GCA_037147055.1 Actinomycetes bacterium | reverse complement strand
CAACCACGACCTTAGGGTTTTCATAGACTACGAAGTTACAGTCGAGACAAACTAGTCGCTCACGATCATCGCCTTCGGGGATGCGCCTTACCAATCGCGACATTTGTCCTCCTGCCGAGAGTTGAATAATGGTCGTTTGCAAAACTGAACGCTGAAATCACCTAACGTGAGACGTCTCAAGGAATTGCAGCAAGTATCAGGGGGCATCACCACTCTATCCAGCAATCAGCCTGTTGTGCGATCACGCGAAATCGGAAAATGTTCGAGATTGAAATATCATGAGAAAAATGCCCATGGTCACCATGGAATGGTTTCACCATGGTGATCGAAAAATCCTCCAGAGTGGCTGACATCTAAATTAGCAATTACAGCTAAAAGACGTTTGGCCGCAACGTTCGGCGATTGCACATCGAGATTTCTTTTGCTGAACGGCGAGGAAAGTCGCGTGTTGACCGTGCCTGGATGTAGAGCCACGCAGATCGCTTCGGGCTTGCTCCGTTTGAGTTCTATCGATGCGGTTCGCACAAATTGGTTGAGCGCAGCCTTTGAGGCCCGGTAACCGTACCAGCCACCTAAACTATTATCGCCGATACTCCCTACACGGGCCGACAAGGTCGCAAAAATTGCCTTTCCGTCACGCGGTAACTGGGGAAGCGCATGTTTCATGATCAGAGCGGGACCGATTGCGTTTAATGCGAAGGAACGCGCCATCTGTTCAGGATCCAGCTCGCGCCAGCTTTTTTCCGGACGTTGATTCATATCATGGAGAAAGCCAGTCGCATCCAGAACGAGGCGAACTTCTCCTTGGGCCGCCGAAAATGCGACTGCGTCTCTTAAAGTTGCCTCACTCAATAGATCTATGGCGGGATCGCTGCTCCGGCTAAAACCGAAAACGTCATCAAGCCCGTCGTACTCGCGTAGTTGATTTACAAAGGCACTGCCGATGCCGCCGTTAGCACCAAAGACGACGGCGACACTTCCATTCGGAAAAGACAATCGATCATTGTCTGCAGTTTCACAAACAAGGCTAGACAAAGAACTAGACCTTTTTCAGATGGCGCGCGGAAGTCAAAATATGATTCATTTCATCTGTGAACTGTCACGGTGATCTCGTTTTACAACACGCCACGGCTAATTATGTCGTGCTTTGTGCGAGATTATTACGTCTTTCTGAGCGTCTGAAACTTCCTAAAGGTCCATGCCAATATCGGCCGCGCCGGCAAGAACAACCGATAGCTGCCTTCGAGCAGCGCCATAACGCCCGGAAGCGCAGCCATACGAGCTGCCCAGCGCCAGCGCGGCATTTGACTCCAGATGCTTGCGAAAGCGGCGGCACCAGAAACAAGCTGCCCGTCGCTAAGCCGAACATGAAAGCGAGACATCGCGCTTTCCAGCGCGAGGTCTGGTTCTAAGGATTGGTCGGCTTGCGACACATCACGAAAATTGAGATGACCCGCGCCAGCCTGCTTTCGATAATGCGCGATTTCTGCCCGGCAAAGCGGACAAGACCCATCGAAATAGACGGTTAAGGCAGGACTTTCAAAAGACATAATTGGTTCTCTGTGCCTGCTGAATAGCTTCAGCCAGCGCTTCGCCCCGGTTGAATACCGCTTCAATTTGTGGTCCCAGACACCAATTGCCGCAAGCACCAAGATGGCCTCCCTCGTCCCAGAGAAAAGAAAAACCTGCCGTCTCCTCGACAAGCGCATATCGCCAGCGATGAACCGCAGAGTAGGTACATTGTTCATGAACCCAAGTTAGAGGTTGAAATCGCCCTACGACTTTCTTTGCCGCGGCCACCCCTGACCATTCGAGCTGCTGACGCGACCAATCCGAAGTGGCGTGCACAATAAATTGCTCTGCGGCCGCCGCGCGGGCAGGACTTGTCATTTCGGGACTTCCCAGGAAAGCACCATCGAACTATTTATCGGCATGGCCATTATTTTCCCGCGCCTAACCATCGCGCTAAAACGAGAGCCTGAGGCACTGAAATACCGCGCTCCATGGTCAAGTTGTAGATCACGAACGCGGAGTATCTACATTCGGCCACTAACGACACGACTGTTTTCGAACAATGCGATGCCAAAGCCGGATTGTTTAAGTTGTTTTGCTGCAGCCTGCGCGGCAATTCCGGCACCGACTATTGCAATCTGCTTCATCTCCCAACACCGGTTTGAACCCCGGTCACAACCATTTGAAAATTGCCAAGACTAGTACCGCATAGGCCGTCATGCCAGCGACCAAGAGCGGCATCTGAGACCCGCCCCCCTTCAGGGAATTGCGCGTCTTATCTTTAAGAAGATCCAGCAGCTCCGGCCACGTGAAAGAAACAAAATCGCCCTGCGACATAATATTAACAAGTCGGCCCTGCTCATCTACAACCGGCAGATGTCGGAACCTTTCGTTTGACATTTGACGCAACCAGCCGATTACGTCGTCTTCCGCTCGGCCTGTTCTAACCTCGGTAGTCATAATGGCCGATAGCGGCGTCGTGTTCGGGTCGAGAGCTTTATTGAGCAGACGACGCATGAGATCGCGTTCAGTCACTATACCTTTGACCTGCATGTCGTCATCAACGATTACGACTGAGCCGATGTTCTTCTCAGACATCGTCTTCACCGCCTTTGGCACTAAGTCGTTGGCCTTGAGCGAAAACGGCACTGGCTTGCTTCTATATTCTGGCCGATCTTTAATTTTCATCGGAATTGTCTTTCGTCGGTTATTGCGGAGACATTCATCTTAGTTTGCAACGCCCTCTTATTACGGGCGCCCTGGGCAGGCGTTCTTTTATTGTCGAGTTATACGACCGCGATGCCTATTTAGATCATCGACTATTGGTTGATCGGACCTATTGAATTTGGGGCCCTTCCAACAACTACAATTTTTGACATGGGCGGAAGGCTGGCCGTCTTACAGGGCGATCTCATCCGCAACATAACGCGCAATCCACCGGACGGCACCGAAGCCAATCGAGGCCACGGCACCGGCAACACGGTCCAGGCTGATCCAGCAGTGACCGGCAATGTGATCGAGAATACCCCCAGCGTCGGTATCGAGGCGGCTGGGGCCACATCTGCGAAACACCACGGTAACCGGCAATATCCTACGGCAGGCCGGTTACGGCATCACCATTTCTGTAGTCTCGGTGCCGGCGCTTCTGATCACCAGCGCCTGATCTCTGGTAGAAGCAAATATCCCCAACTCGCGATCAATAGTAACGAAGCGCGCTAGAGCGGTTTCCGTTTGATGTGGGTCACGCCCTGTATCCTGCGTGTCGAAAGTAGTTGGCGCATTCAGCGGGCGAAAATGTCTTGATGAGCCTGCCGATCAGATTGATCAGCGCCTTGACGGGGCGTGCTGCGCCGTTTCGCATCGCGGCTTTCAGCTTTGAGAATGCCATTTCGATTGGATTGAAGTCTGGCGAGTAGGCCGGCAAATAGCGCACCTTGGCGCCGACCGCTTCAAGCGCCTCGCGAACGCCGGCGATCTTGTGAGTGCGCAGGTTATCCATGAAGATGATATCGCCCTTGTGCAGTGTCGGCGCTAGGACTTGCTCAACATACGCCATGAATGATGGCCCATCCATCGCCCCGTCTATGACATACGGCGCCGTCAGGCCGTCGATGCGCAGTGCGGCGACAAATGTCATCGTCTTCCAGTGGCCATGCGGTACGCTCGCAACCAGACGCTCGCCGCGCGGTGAGCGACCGTGATGCCGGACCATCTTCGTGGTGACCGCCGTCTCGTCGATGAAAACCAGGCGCCGTGCATCAAGTCTGGATTGCTTGGCCTTTAGTTCGGCACGCGCTGCGGCGACATCAGGCCGGTCCTGTTCGGCCGCGTGTAATGTTTTTTTTGAACTTGATGGCGTGGCGTTCGTAGAAGCGCCAGACCGACGTCGTCCCGACCTTCAACCGCTTCCGGGACTTCAGCCGCGCGCGAATCTCATTGAGCGTCAAGTCCGGCTCCTCGGCGACCAGATCGAGCAACCATTGCCGATGCGCCTCAAGCGGCGATCGGCTGTGGCCCGTACCCAGCAATGCCGCCACACTGCCCGTCGTTGTCCAGCGTTCAATCCAACGAATCGCCGTCGAGGCTCCAAGACCGAGTATACGCGCGGCTTCCCGTCTGCTCTCGCCCTCTTCGATCAGCGCCACCGCCCGAGCCCTAAGGTCCGTCGAGTATCCCTTCGCCATCGCCTGCTCCCACCGTTCCTGTCGGAGAAGACAGAATCTGATTTGCGAGCCCGTGGGAATCCCTTCGACTATTCCGATTCAAATCAAACGGAAACCGCTCTAGCGCCACGTGCGTGGCACCCGAACCGTAACCTTTGTCGATCAAAAGACTGACATTCGGCAGCATGCTCGCTTTCGGCGTGTTCGAGTCGCCTCAATGATCCATGCTTGTAGTGGCGGGCTGTATAGCCATTATCCTTGGCCATCGTGTTGTTCACGGCCAGCCGGCTCCCGGCATGCTGCCGCTGGGAGTACTGTTTGACGACTGAGCGAACGTGTACCCACACGGTGGACGCAACAATGGCGGTCGCAAGCACGAGAGTAACTGATCCATCGCGCGTTTGGCTCGTATCAACCTTCAGCTAACTCGGGAGCGGTCGATGTTTTACGCCCTTTTATACGTCTGCATCATTCTGCCATTCGGCCTGATGGACGCGGTGTGGCTGACCGTGATGGGTAGCCTGCTCTACAAGCCGATGTTGGGTAACATCCTGCTCCCAACCCTCAATGCGCCGCCGGCGGTTGCTTTTTATATGATCTATCCGATTGGCGTTCTGGTCTTTGCGGCCTTGCCGGCGCTGAAAGCAGACTCGGTGACGCCAGCATTGATCTACGGCGCGCTGTTCGGTGCCCTGGCCTATGCCACCTACGATCTCACCAACTACGCGACGCTACGGAACTGGACACTGCTGATCACTGTGGCCGACATCGCCTGGGGCGCTATCGCCACGGCGACGGCGGCCGCCGCGGGTTACTACCTGACCAAGGCGATAGGATCATGGTTGGGAATCGCGGTGAGCTGATTAGCCGGCGCCCGACCTTGCACCCCTCGGCAGCCAGCAGGCCACGCAACATCCGCGAGTGAGAACGCCGGAGCAATAATCCCTCACTGAAGCGGCCGGGTATTCTGGTTGCGCCGGAGTAATAATCCGGCAGCAGATAGCCCTTTGCATCGATTGGCAGAGGGCGGGGGATGAAGGTCGTGGAATACCCATTTTTATATTTAGTTAACCATTCGGGCTTAACGTTTCTTGTCATAGCGCCCAAGCCATTTCACGGATCGCCACAGCGGCGCACCGACCTGAGCCCAAGGGCGACGATGGATGGCACTGACATGCGCGTATTGCTAATTGAGGATGAAAGCACCACCTCCAAATCCATTGAGTTGATGCTTAAATCCGAAAGCTTTAACGTGTCTACGACCGATCTTGGCGAAGAGGGTGTCGATCTCGGAAAGCTTTACGACTATGAGATCATCCTGCTTGATCTGAACCTGCCTGATATATCCGGCTACGAGGTGCTGCGCACTCTGCGCGCCTCCAAGGTGAAAACACCCATCCTCATCCTCTCCGGCGCCGCTGGCGTTGAAGACAAGGTCAAAGGTCTCGGCTTCGGTGCAGACGATTATATGACCAAGCCATTCCACAAAGACGAGCTGGTCGCCCGTATCCACGCCATCGTGCGCCGCTCTCAGGGCCATGCCCAGTCGGTGGTCCAGACCGGTGACCTCCTAATAAACTTCGATCAGAAGAGCGTCGAGATTGGCGGCGTCCGCGTGCACCTGACCGGCAAGGAATATCAGATTCTGGAGTTACTCTCGCTCCGCAAAGGCAGCACGATCAACAAGGAAATGTTTCTTAACCAACTCTACGGCGGAATGGACGAGCCGGAAATGAAGATCATCGACGTATTCCTTTGCAAGCTACGAAAGAAGCTTGCGAATGCGTCGGGCGGTAAGGATTACATCGAGACCGTGTGGGGCCATGGCTATGTTTTGCGCGCGCCGAGTAATGATAAACTGCAGATTTCTGCCTAAAGCCCGAGAGCGGCTATACCACCCGCCACCACTAATTTAGGCTGTGACATTGAGCTTGCAAAACGTTTGCGGCCGGGACAGATTCGGTCTCGAACTCGAGTTCAAATGGGGTATGTCATTTGCTCATGCTAAATAGTTTGTAACTGCCCAGGTGGTCGACCGTACGATTTGAATTTGGCGACAGATTTCTCT
>JBAWVW010000090.1:0-6282 GCA_037147055.1 Actinomycetes bacterium | reverse complement strand
CGCAGTTCGTCTTGGTCAGAGGTGAGTGAAAAATCCATTATCGAGCCGCCCGTGGGAATCCTAGAGAGAACATAGTGATGAGATCGCGTTGCATTTCGTTTGTTCCGCCACCGAAGGTGAGGATCAGCATGCCGCGGTACATGCTCTCAAGTCGTGCTCGGATAACTGCACCGGGAGTTCCTTGAGTGAGGTAACCAACTGGTCCAAGAATTTCAAAGAGCAAGCGGAATGCTTCAAGGTAAAACTCGGTGCCGTACACCTTGATGGATGAGCAATGCCCAATATCAAGTTTGCCTTGAGTTGCTTCCCATGCGGACTGCCAGTTCATCAGACGCAAGACATCAAGTTTTGCGTGAACGCGAGCCAAGTTCATCTGAACCCACTCTTGATCGGCAACTCGCCGACCGTCGGGTAGCAGAGTTGTCTTGGCGTATTCCAATGTGTCAGCAAGAGCACGGTCAATCACACCCGTTGAGCAGAGCGTCACGCGTTCGTGGTTGAGTTGGTTGGTGATTAAGGTCCAACCTTTGTTTTCTCCACCGACACAGTTTTCGACTGGAATCCGCACTTCATCAAGGAACATTGCGTTGATGTCATGCTCGCCAATGAGATTGAGTTTCTGCAAGGTGATACCAGGAGAATTCATTGGCATGATGAGGATGCTGATGCCTTTGTGCTTGGCGGCATCGGGATCAGTTCGTACGGCCAGCCAGCAATAGTCGGCATCGCTTGATAGAGATGTCCACATTTTTTGCCCAGTGACGACATAGACATCACCATCTCGAACGGCGCGCGTCTGTAGCGCTGCCAAGTCAGTGCCAGCACCAGGTTCGCTGTAACCAATACAGAAGTGCACGTCACCTTTCAAAATCTTTGGTAGGAAAAACTCTTTTTGTTGATCGCTACCAAAGTTCATCAGTGTTGGTCCAACCGTATTCAGACTGAGCATCGGTACAGGAGCACCAGCGCGCATTGACTCATCAAAAAAGATGAATTGCTCGATAGCGCTACGACCCTGTCCACCGAAAGCCTTTGGCCAGCCGACTCCGGCCCAACCATCAGCACACATCTTTTTCCACACGCGTCGTGGAGCCTCGCCAATGCCGTGACTACCGCTGAGTTCGTTGACAGTCTTTTCGTCAAGCAAATTTTCGTAGTAGGTGCGCAGTTCGGTGCGCATTGCTTGCTGCTCTTCGGTGTATCCGATATCCATAAATCTCCCTGAAAGACAAAATTGCGCTCTGAAGTTTCTAGCAGAAGTCACGCCAAAATCTCTCTGCGAACTACGCTAAAATTTATGACGGAAGACTTGAAACTTGGCTGGCACATTGGATATTGGGGCCGTTCAATGCCAGTGGGAGTGCCCGAGACTTTGCGAATAATCGAGGGATTGGGCTATGACACTGTGTTTACTGCGGAATCTTGGGGAAGCGACGCTATTTCACCTCTTGCTTGGTGGGGCGCTGCGACGACCAAACTCCGCTTAGCGACCAATATCGTTCAACTATCTGCTCGCACTCCAACAGCCACGGCCATGGCGGCGATCACCATGGATCATCTTTCAGGGGGCCGCTTTTGTTTGGGTCTCGGAGTGAGTGGTCCTCAAGTTGTTGAAGGTTGGTACGGGCAACGATTCAATAAGCCTTTGGCGCGTACTCGTGAATATGTGGAGATCATTCGCAAGATCATCGCTCGTGAAGAACGTTTGACGAATGCTGGTCCCGAGTATCCAATTCCGGCTCAAGATGGTTTGGGACTTGGCAAAGCACTCAATGTCATGACTCATCCCATTCGTCCCGACATGCCGATATTTATCGGCGCTGAAGGTCCAAAAAATGTTGCATTGGCCGCCGAGATCGCCGATGGTTGGTATCCAATTTTTTATGCGCCGCGACATGAAGAAATGTATACAAAACACCTCAATGAAGGTTTTTCGCGACCTCATGCGCGTCGTACAGCAGACAATTTTGAAATTTTAGCGATGGCCAATGTTTCAATTGGGGACGATCTTGAGCAGGCCTATGACCGACTGCGTCCAACGATCGCTCTCTATGTTGGCGGCATGGGTGCACAAGAGATGAACTTTCATGCCGACGTATTTCGGCGACTTGGCTATCACCAAGATGTCGACAAAATTCAGGATTTGTTTCTCCATGGCAAGCAAGCCGAAGCCATCGCTGCGGTCCCGAACAAGATGATTGACGAGATTTGTTTGGTTGGATCAACCGCCAAAATTAAAGACGATCTCGCCGCTTGGCGCGAGAGCAAAGTCACGACATTGGTGGTCGGTGGCTCAGTGGAGACACTGCGCACGATGGCCGAACTTGTGTATGGATGATTGCTTTGGTTAGGTGATCAGGCAATAACGATGATGACGTCGCCTGAGCCCACTGTCTGGCCGGCGGCGACTTTAATCTCCGTGACCTTTCCAGCTTTTTCGGCCAAAATCTGGTTCTCCATTTTCATGGCTTCGAGTACACAGACAGTTTGACCGACTTCGACTTCTTGACCGACCTCAACCATCAACTTGACGATGGTTCCTTGCATCGGAGCAGTGACTTGACCTGAACCGCCGCCAGCACCAGCGCCGCTTGATGAGCGAGTTGGCTTCTTCGCCTTAGCTGGACCCGAGGCGACGACTGCTGTTTGCTCGGGTACCCACATCGCAACATCAAAGCGCTTGCCATTAATTTCAACAGTGGTGTTGCGACGCACAAGTGGTTCAGCGTCATCACCTTCTTGAGTAGGTGCTGCTGCCACTCCGATTCCAGACAGATCAAGAACCTCTTCGACCCACTTGGTCGAATGCTTCATTGCTGCAAAATCAGGATGCTTCAAGATTGCTAAGTCAGCAGGAATAGTCGTGTAGACACCCTCCACAACCATTTCTTCTAGAGCACGGATGGTGCGCGCAATGGCTGTTGGACGATCTTTACCCCAAACGATCAGTTTGCCGACCAAGTTGTCGTAGTACTGGCTGATCTCATCGCCACTCTCATAGCCAGAGTCGAAGCGCACTCCGAACCCGTCGGATGGAACGAGCTTGGTGATTTTTCCAGGTGATGGAAGAAACTTTCCACCCGCTGGGTTCTCGGCGTTGATACGAATTTCAATGCCGTGTCCGTAGCGTCGCGCCGTGACCTCTTCTTGGGTCATGGGAAGTTTTTCGCCAGCAGCAACACGCAATTGCCATTCAACAAGATCGATACCCGTGATGACTTCAGAAACAGGATGCTCGACTTGCAATCGTGTATTCATTTCAAGGAAAAAGAATTCACCATCTTGATAAATGAATTCAACAGTTCCGGCATTGAAATATCCAACGGCTCGTGCTGCGAGAACAGCAGCAGCGCCCATGGCTTCTTCAACACCTTCGCCCATTGCAATCGCTGGCGCTTCTTCAACCAATTTCTGGTGACGACGTTGCGCTGAACAGTCACGTGTTGAGACCCACACATAATTTCCGTGTTGATCTCCAACTAATTGAACCTCAACATGGCGCGGCCAGGTGAGATATTTCTCCACATAAATCTCATCACGCCCGAAGAATGCTTTGGCCTCGCGCTGAGCGCTATCCATTGCCTCCTGCACGGTTTCGGCGTTATGTACAACTTTCATGCCGCGTCCGCCGCCACCGAATGCAGCCTTGATGGCAATGGGGTATCCGGCTGTTTCCGCAAACTCTGCGATCTCTTGTGCAGTAGTGACGAACTCTGTAGTTCCAGGAACGATCGGGCAACCACCGCGTAAGGCGGCGCGTCGACTAGAAACCTTGTCTCCCATTTCACGAATGGCATCTCCAGGAGGCCCGATGAAGGCCACGCCCATGTTGGTGATCGCGTCGGCGAAGTCTGCGTTCTCGCTGAAGAATCCGTAACCCGGATGAACTCCATCGGCGCCACTTTTGCGAATGGCATCAAGAATGGCTTCGGTGTTGAGATAACTCTCGGCAGCGGTTTGACCGCCTAAGGCGTAGGCCTCGTCAGCGAGTCGGACGTGCAGTGCATTGCGATCCAACTCGGAGTACACCGCCACTGTGGCGATCCCCATCTCGCGTGCGGCACGAATAACGCGTACTGCGATCTCGCCGCGGTTGGCTATCAGAATCTTTGTTAATGGTTTAGTAGACACAAGTTACAATGTTGGTCTGATGGAGACCCCAAATGCGACCTCAAATGACGAGAACTTGCCAGGATCTCCATTTCTTGGGAAAAAAATCGGGAATTTCTCTGATTCTTGGACAGTTCGCTGGATTTCGACGACCGGGAGCACAAATGAAGACCTCGTTGCTGCTGCTCGCAGGGGTGCCCCTGATCGCCTTGTGCTGGTAGCCGACCATCAGTCGGCGGGTCGGGGTCGTCTTGACCGCACCTGGGAGGCTCCCCATGGAGCGAACCTCTTAGTCAGTTTATTGTTTCGCTCTGTCCCTCAGTTTCCCCACGCGCTGACCCATGCAGTGGCTTTGGCGGCACAATCAGCCTGCCTACAGGTGATGCTCAAAGCCGATGCTGAAGTTGCCGTGGAATTGAAATGGCCCAATGATCTACTGGCCGATGGTCGAAAATTGGCGGGCATCTTGTCCGCTGCTGGTCCGTTGGGAACAACGGTGTCCAGTTCTGGTGAGTCGCTCTTAACACCACAATTCGTGGTTGTTGGACTTGGGCTCAATGTTGCTTGGGCGCCTCGTGAAGCCGCCTGCTTGTCGGAGTTTGCGAACAACATGAATGTTGATCGAGATGCTGTTCTCGGATTGTTATTGAAAGAGATGGATGTGCTGTTGGCGCTTGACCCGATGCAGTTGCATGAGCGCTACCGTGCCAATTTGTCAACGCTGCAACGAGATATCCGCGTCGAACTGCCACAGAGTAGGTTTCTTGAAGGTCGCGCAATTGATGTTGAGGTTGATGGGCGTCTGGTGGTTATGGATTCACAAGGTCTGACTCATCGACTTGATATCGGCGACATGGTGCATCTTCGGTAGGTCGTCGTGGTCTGTTTTCATTGATTGACCATACACAGGGCAGCGAATCTAATAGTTTCTAAGCATGTCTTTGTCAAAGCCAACCACTCGCGGCTGGCGAAAGATTTTTCTGGGTGTCAATATCATCACCATTGGGTTGTTCTTCGTCTTGATTTCTGCAGTTGGGCTGGTTGTGGCCACCAAGCAACAAGAAGGCAATGTGCATCGGGCCAATGAACTGAATGGAATCCTTGCCGATAAAGAGGGTCCGTTTGTCAATTATCTGCTGGTGGGTAGCGATAGTCGCGCAGGTATTGATGCAAATGAGTTGAAAACTGAACACTTTGGAAAAGCTGACGGTCGACGAAGTGACACAGTGATGATTCTGCATGTGGACAACATTCTCAAGACGACGTCGATTCTTTCCGTACCTCGAGACCTTTGGCTCGAGATCCCTGGACATGGTAAAAACCGTTTGAATGCCGCGTATGGATACGGAGCCGATGTCTTAGTGAGAACGATCCAGGAGAGTTTAGGTATTCCCTTAAATCATTATTTAGAAGTTAATTTTGTCTCATTCAAGCAGATAATCGCGGCACTAGGTGGGGTGGATATTTGTTTTGACTATCCCACTCGTGATCACAAAACAGGACTCGACGTTCCAACTGCTGGTTGCTACACGCTCGACAATTCGCAGTCTTTGGCTTATGCCCGCAGTCGTTATTTTGAAGTTTTTAAAGATGGGCAATGGCGCATCGATGGTCGTGCCGATCTTGGGCGTATCGAAAGACAACAGACTTTCTTTGCGGCAGCGGTAGCAAAAGCAATCTCGCAGACAACGGCTAATCCGCTACGGACAAGCGAACTGGTCAATGCCGCAGTGAGTTCCGTGACAGTTGATGGGGCGCTCAATATTTTGGAGACAGCCAATTTCTTACGACCGTTAGCATCAGGCGGCATGCAACGATTTAAGTTGTCAGTACTGCCTGAAACCATTGATGATAAGGCTGTGTTGGTGCTCGGGAGCGAAGCAAAAGCAGTCTTGGATTATTTCGCCGGAATAAGTGGCCCACCCAATAAGCAACAATAGGTTTGGCACAGACTCGGTAAGATGATCTCTGTCCAGGCAGCGTTGGCTGACGACAGAGGTGGAGACACATGAAAGCATTGATTTTGGCTGGGGGTGCTGGAACTCGTCTCCGTCCGATCACTCATACCAGCGCCAAGCAATTGGTGCCAGTGGCCAATAAGCCAATCTTGTTTTATGGCATTGAGGCCATGGTCTCGGCGGGCATCACTGATATCGGCGTGATCGTTGGTGA
>JBAWVW010000089.1:0-6290 GCA_037147055.1 Actinomycetes bacterium | reverse complement strand
GTGAGACGCAGCAATTCAGTCGCTGTCAGAGCGAAGCGGACATTTAGTGTGCCACGCTGACAGAACCGGATTTATGAGCACGCGCACTAGTATTAATGTCACATGTTTTGCGATATGTCGATAATGCCTCGTTCTACAAGCGTGCGGTGGAAGCGACGCTTCCGTTCCGATTGAGATGCGAAATAGGATTCTCGACAATGCTCAAGGAGGCTCGCACGCGTTGCAAAAACCTCATCGAGCGGCAGACCCGCCTGTTGCAAAGCGATCGTTCCAAGAAAGGCAATATCTAGATCAGCGCCTCGCCCGGGGACAAGTCGGTCTGAGCAGTAATTCAAAGTTTCGATGGCATAGAACGTACGGAACTGGCGCCGCTCATCTAGCGGGAGTTTGAGTTTCGCCTCGATGCGCCGTGTCATTACGGGTTGATGGTCTCCGTAGTGGACAATCAGCGTCCGACGTCTGGGAAAACACTTTGAAAGCTCGGACTTGAGCATATTCCAGGTTGCGGCGGTCTCCACAAGTCGGGCGTAGTATTCAGCATAGCAGGCATCCGGCAGGCTTTCGGCTGCAAAGGCACGCTCACTCGCGAAGTGCCCAGGTTCAACCAGCCTTCGATTGTGAGGGCCATGGTTGAAATTAGTTAGTACATATAGAAACCGCGGCGCCGTATCGTCGGTAATTCTTTTCGTATGGGTACTAATAGCCGCTTTCAGAAACAATACATCGGAATTGGTCGTTTCAAATTGGTCGACATCAAAGGGTGGCGGAAAATCATTCGTGAAAAGACGTTCGCTGATACCGATCGAACGGTAAAATTCATCATAGTTGAGAAAGTTTCGACGACAGCTCGATGTGAGCATTGTCTTATAGCCAAGCGCTGTAAGCGAATGGGGAAGGCTGTTGTGGAATCGGCCGACGCCGCGTTTAAACAGAAAATAGGCATCTGAACCGAAGCTTGCGCTCGAAAGGCCGGTGAGTAGGCTGAATTCAGATTGCCATGACCCGCCGCCGAAAATATCGACGTTCAAGGTTCCATACAGACCATTTTTTGGAGACAGAAATGCTTCGACAATTGGTTCAACTGGAAGCTCGTATACACGTGGATCGAAGATCGATTCGTGCTGGATTAGGATAATGTCGGGATAGTCGAGGGTGCGTGCCGGTACGGCCGCCATAAGCGGCAGCGGGTCGTTGGCGATATCGCTCAAAGTCAAGCCACCGAACTGTCGCCAGGAATTTGGGTCGAGAAGGGAGAATATGAAGCTCGAAAAAAAACATCGTCTCTGAGCCGCGATCTGCTGAAAATAAGCGGCCCCGCCGCTTGCCTTGTATGCTGCTACTAAAATAATAAATGTGGTGGTGAATAAAAGAACTCGGACTTCCAGAGAAATAGGCGGGCCTGAAACGTAGAGCAGAGTCGCGACTGCGGCTAAAATGAGCGCGGCGCCTCCAGTGAGAACAGCTGTTATTGCAAGCGGATACTGCACTAAAAAAAACGGAACTGTTCCTGCAAACGCCAGTGGAAAATCTGTCACGGTCAATTTCAGACCGCTATGTTTATACTTGACGCATGATGCGGCGAAGATTGCTATCATTAAGTATGACGATAGTAGAATCGCTCTTTCGAGATCAGCAACAATCAACAATAGACCTGCAGCAATGAAACCTAGTGCGGCAATCGCCAATTTAATGTACGCAAAACTGCGTTCTACGAGCCAAATGACGCCAATTACTGCCAAAATTATCAAGGTCAATGTCATGTAAACAAGATGCCGAGTGGTGTATGGAATTGTACATTCGCTAAGTTAGCTGCCGTATCTCTATATATTTACGCTAAAGTAAAAGAGCGGCTCATGCCGTACCCGATTCTATTGGTCAAAATCACAAGATCTAAGTTGGTAGGCTCGGCCCTTTGATCGTCGGCGTTCACTTGTCGATATTGTTTTTAAAAAGCGCCGACAGGGCCCTGCCCCCGCGGCAATTCTTGCCCGCAATGGCCCGACAACAAATCCATCGATTGTCCCGACTGATGCACCGGAATGCCTCTCTACATCTCGTCGCATTCCGAGAGAGTCGATACCAAACTCTAACGACGCTGAGAGACGTATCACCACGCCAATGAATGAGGAGATGTATTAAGGACGTCCAAGACAATTGGCGATACTCGCCAGATCCTTGTCTCCGCGGCCACATAGGTTAACTACCATCAGATGACCCTTCGGTTTTGTTGGTGCGATCTTGAGCACTTGCGCCACTGCATGAGCGGGCTCCAGCGCCGGAATAATTCCTTCAAGCCTTGAACATAATTGTAACGCGGCAATGGCCTCGTCGTCGGTAGCGGAGAGATATTGAACGCGACTTACGTCATTGAGCCAGGCGTGCTCGGGCCCAATTCCGGGGTAGTCAAGGCCAGCAGAAATTGAATGGGCATCCTGAATCTGACCGTCGTCATTCATCAGAAGGTAGGTGCGATTTCCGTGAAGAATGCCAGATCGACCGCCAGTAATAGAAGCCGCATGCATACCGCTATTAAGGCCGTGGCCGGATGCCTCGACTCCATAGATCTCGATCTGCGTATCGTCGAGGAATGGGTGGAACAAGCCCATGGCGTTAGAGCCCCCACCGATGCATGCGACCAGCGAGTCCGGAAGCCGGCCTTCGGCTTCCACCATCTGCTCACGGGTTTCACGACCAATCACCGATTGAAAATCCCGCACCATCATTGGATAGGGGTGAGGACCTGCGACGGTTCCAATGCAATAGAAAGTATCTGCAACGTTTGTTACCCAGTCGCGCAAAGCCTCGCTCATGGCGTCCTTGAGCGTTTTGGTCCCCGACTGGACGGGTCGCACTTCCGCACCGAGCATCTTCATGCGCAATACATTAGGTGCCTGCCGGCCGACGTCGACCTCTCCCATATAAACAATGCATTCCAAGCCGAACCGCGCGCACAGTGTCGCTGTCGCGACACCGTGCATGCCAGCACCCGTCTCAGCAATTATTCTGTTTTTTCTCATACGGCGGGCAATCAAGATCTGACCGAGAACGTTATTCACCTTGTGCGCGCCGGTGTGGTTTAGTTCATCGCGCTTAAAATAAATCTTCGCCCCAGCTAGATGCGCCGTCAAACGCTCGGCCAAATAGAGAGGAGAAGGTCTTCCAACATAGTGTTTTAGGTGGCCGTTCATTTCGGCCTGAAACAATGGGTCACTCTTTGCCTCTGCGTAGGCTTTCTCCAACTCGAGGATCAGGGGCATCAAGGTCTCAGCGACATAGCGGCCGCCGTAAATGCCGAAGTGTCCTTGCTCATCCGGTCCTGTGCGAAATGAATTAGTTTGCCGTGGCGCGTTCATGCGTTTTCATTATTCTTAATTTACGGCAGCTTCATTTATACCTGTGAAATGTAGACTAGTTCATGCCTCCGTACTGGAATTCACCATCGACATGAATTCCTGACGGGTCATCGGATTTTCGCGGAAACACCCAAGCATATGGCTCGTCACCAGGTCCGTTCCATGCATGTGAACGCCTCGGCTGGACATGCAGTGATGGGCCGCCTTAATAACGACGGCTACTCCCTGCGGTTTCAACACCTTTTCAATAGTGTTAGCGACCTGCGCAGTTAGGCGCTCCTGAATTTGAAGCCTTTTGGCATAAGCCTCCACAACGCGCGCAATTTTGGAAATACCAACGACGCGTCGATTCGGGACATAGGCGACCCAAGCGCGGCCAATTATTGGCGCGACGTGATGTTCGCAATGACTTTCAAACGGAATGCCGCGTAGTACGACCATCTCGTCATAGCCATCGGTCTCTTCAAACGTCTTCTGCAATATCTGCTCCGGGTCCTGCCGGTAGCCGGAAAAGTACTCCTGAAAGGCACGAGCTAAGCGATTGGGGGTCTCCCGTAGACCATCGCGATCGGGGTCTTCCCCGATCCAGCGAAGCACATCCCGAAACGACTTCTCGATCTGCGATTGCGTAGGGGCAGCTTCTTCACTGTTGGGATGACCAGAAAACCCATCCAGGCGAACCAATTCATTCATTTGGTAGCTCCAAGATAAAACGATCGCCGGATGCCTGAAACCATTGCGTCTCACATCTTGTTTATGCTTTTTATACGTTGATCTGGCGTCGATGGATCACCCGGTACAATTATCCTAACGGATATATTTCTTGGTCGAAAACCCTCGGAAACGGCGGAATTCCGTTTCAGGGCGATCCACCAGTTGGGTGGGTTAGCTCTATTCGCTGCCCCGGAGAGGGGCTATCGATCCGCTATGACAAGTATCGTTTGGTTTCGCCAGGACCTGCGTACGCGCGATAATCCTGCACTTGCCGCTGCTGCAGCACGCGGCGCAATCGTTCCGATCTTCATCCTCGACGATACGACTTCTGAACCATGCTGGCCGTTGGGCGGAGCCAGCCGTTGGTGGCTGCACCACAGTCTTGTAGCTCTCCGCAAAGATCTCGGCCACTTGACCCTATTCAAGGGGCCTCCATGCGATCTGATGCCCGAAATCATCAAAAAGGTAGGTGCATCAGCCGTCTATTGGAATCGTTGCTACGAGCCGTTTGCGATCGCACGTGACAAGAAATTGAAGGCATCGCTAAAAGCACTTGGTGTCGAAGTTTACAGCTTCAATGGCAACCTGCTGCATGAGCCTTGGGAGGTAGCGACCGGCAGCGGTGGCCCGTTCAAGGTCTATACTCCTTTCTGGCGGGCGAGCCTTGGCAAACCCATTGCTGCCCCGTCACTGACTCCAAAAATTACAATCGATACATCCGCAGCGCTGGGTGACAGCCTGTCCGATTGGGGTCTACTCCCCAGAGAGCCGGATTGGGCCTCAGGCTGGGAAACTTTCTGGAAGCCCGGAGGAGCTGGCGCCCTCGCCCAGTTCGATGAATTTTTGGAAGATGGTCTAGCCGAATACCGGGGCGCCCGCGAGCGCCCTGACCTGAAAGGAACGTCGAGACTTTCGCCACATCTCCATTGGGGCGAAATTTCGCCGCGCCAGATCTGGACGCGGCTCACGTTGGAGGCGGAAGACCCGCTAAAACGAGCTAGTGCAGAAAAATACTTAAGTGAAATCGGCTGGCGGGAATTTTCCCATCACCTACTTTATCACTTTCCAACACTTCCGGATCAAAACTGGCGTCAGAGCTTCGACGCTTATCCGTGGCGAGATAACGCCAGTGATCTCCAAGCTTGGCAGCGAGGAATGACCGGATACCCACTCGTTGACGCCGGTATGCGTGAGCTCTGGCACACGGGCTGGATGCACAATCGCGTGCGAATGATCGTCGCAAGCTTTCTGGTCAAGCACCTAAGGATCGATTGGCGACAAGGCGAGGCATGGTTCTGGGATACGTTGGTTGATGCCGACCTTGCGAACAATGCTGCCGGCTGGCAATGGGTGGCAGGAAGCGGCGCCGATGCTTCGCCTTATTTCAGAATATTCAATCCGGTCACTCAGGGCAAAAAGTTCGATCCGAGCGGCGACTACGTTCGCCGCTGGTGTCCAGAACTGGCACGGCTGCCAAACGAGAACATCCATGAGCCATATAATGCTGAACCTGAGACGCTAGCCCAAGCAGGCATCAAACTTGGATCGACCTATCCGCTTCCGATCGTCGATCATGATCAGGCTCGCAAGGCAGCACTTGAAGGTTATAAAAAGGTCAGAGCCTACACGAACCATCCTGACGATTCTTGAGTATTTTAATATTTCTGCACTTGTATGGTCGCAGCTTATCTACTGGCGTTCAAACATTGGCACTCAATCGCCTTACTTTTTCGGTCCAACCGGCAACGGCAATATGCCTCGCTCATCCTCTGAGGGATAAAGTGCAACGGCCGGCAAGGAATGCTCCCGCGATTCGTACCAGGCGTGCAAAGCCCAACGAACGGACGGAAAGGCAATATCCTCCCAAGGAATATCATTCCAAGCAAACTGCCTTGCCTCAAGGCTTTCTGGCCCTGCCTCGTAACCGGGTTTGGCCCAACCCGCACGAAAGATTACCAGCACCTGGCCTAGGTGTGAGATGGAGTAAATTGCAAGCACCCCGTCAATTGCGATGCGGGCCCGCGCTTCTTCCCAAGCCTCCCGCTGAGCACCCTCAGCTATTGTCTCGCCCATTTCCATATAGCCGGCAGGAATCGTCCAGAATCCGGCGCGTGGTTCTATGGCACGACGGCAAAGCAGCACACGATCGCCTTCTGCGACAATGCTGCCAACCACGACCTTAGGGTTTTCATAGACTACGAAGTTACAGTCGAGACAAACTAG
>JBAWVW010000088.1:0-6558 GCA_037147055.1 Actinomycetes bacterium | reverse complement strand
ATCCCCGTTCAGTTCAAGGGGGCGCACTCATGACATCTAGTCAGAATATTTTTAAGACCAACGAAGGTGCTCAGGAAATGCGTGCCCGCAGCGAAATCAGCGCCAAAGAAATTTTGCGCGAGGTTGGTTCGGTCTTACGCATGAGTGAAGCCGAAGTTGCCAATCTTGGGCAATCGTCGGGCGATTCTGACGAAGATCAAACGATGATCATCAACATGGGTCCTCAACATCCCAGTACTCATGGAGTATTGCGTTTGATGTTGGAGTTGCGTGGTGAAACTGTTTTGCGTTGCAAGCCGATCATTGGCTACTTACACACCGGGATGGAAAAAACCGGAGAAGAACTGACGTATATGCAAGGTGGCACCAACGTCACGCGCATGGATTATTTGAGTCCGTTAAATAATGAACTTGTTTTCTCAATGGCTGTTGAGAAATTGCTCGGTATTGAAAACGATATTCCTGAGCGTGCCGTATGGATGCGGATGCTGCTTTCAGAACTCAATCGCATGAGTAGCCACCTGTTGTTCTTGGCTTCTAACGGCATGGATCTTGGCGCAGTGTCAATGATGTTGTACGGCTGGCGCGAACGCGAAGAGGTTTTGCGCTTCTTTCAAAAAGTGACTGGCTTGCGCATGAATCACAACTTCATTCGTCCTGGAGGTGTGGCAGCCGACCTGCCTGCAGGTTGGCGCAGCGATGTTCTTGAGATTCTTGAAATGTTGCCGGGTCGTCTTGCCGAATACGACATCTTGATGACTGATCAGCCCATTTGGCGTGAGCGCCTACAAGGTGTTGGTGTGATCACTGCCGATGAAGCGTTGGCCCTCGGAACAAGTGGTCCGATTTTGCGCTCGACAGGTGTGGCTTGGGACCTGCGACGCGATCAGCCGTATTTGCATTACGAGAAGATGGAGTTTGATGTCATCGTCGGTTCGTACGGCGATGCCTTTGATCGTTACGCAATTCGCATCAATGAAATTCGCGAGTCGATGCGCATCGTGTATCAGATTCTTGACAATATGCCTAAGGGCGACTACCGCATTCAGAATAAGAAGGTGACTCCACCGCCGCGAGCACGCATTGACGAATCCATGGAAGCGCTGATCCACCATTTCAAGATTTTCACTGAGGGATTCAAGGTTCCTGAGGGTGAGGTTTACGTGGCGATTGAGAGTCCCCGCGGAGAAATCGGTTGTTACATCGTCAGCGATGGGGGTCCTAAGCCGTACCGCATTCATATGAGGGCGCCCAGTTTTGTCAATATCCAGGCGTTGCCGCACATGATGCGTGGTGGCCTAGTAGCCGATGCAGTCGCAGTGATTTCATCGATTGACCCAGTTCTAGGAGAGGTTGATCGCTGATGTCGCGTTTAACTGAAGCCAACATACGTCTTGCTAAGGAGATTATTGGTCGCTATCCGCGTCCTCGTTCAGCGATGATCCCTTTGTTGCACATGGCCCAGCAGCAAGATGGCTACATCACAAATGATGCGATGGTGCACATTGGTGAACTCGTCGGCTCAACCTCAGCTGAGGTGTACGGCACGGCTTCTTTCTACGAGATGTTCAAGTTTGAACCAGTTGGAAAGTATTTGGTCAATATCTGTGGAACCTTGTCTTGCGCGCTGATGGGATCAGAGGAACTGATGCATCATGCCGAACACACATTGGGCGTCAAGATGGGGGGCACGACCGATGATGGCATGTTTACTCTTGAGCACGCAGAATGTCAGGCGGCTTGCACCGAGGCGCCCTGCCTGCAAGTGAATTATCGTTATCGGTTCCGAGTGACAGCAGCGGATTTTGATTCACTGATTGATGATTTGTCCGCTGGTCGTCTCGTTGATGAGATCCCTGCGCACGGCACAGTGGCTCGAGTGGCGCAGCACATTCCTCGCGACCGTGGAGTCGGAGCAGTAGCACCAGAGTCAGTAACCGAAGCCCCTATTTGGTTGGATGGAAAGGCTGCGCTATGACCGGTACCTACGCACATGCTCCGGGATTTATCGTCGGAGATCGCCCAAAAATTGTGACCTCACGATTTGAATTCGAAGATTCATACACGTTGACGCGTTACTTGGCGACTGATGGATATCAAGGTCTGCGCGCTGCTCTCAGTCGCCCAGCCAATGAAGTCCATGACGAAGTACGAACCGCTACGGTGCTCGGGCGCGGTGGCGCAGGTTTCCCTGCCGGAACAAAATGGGGGCTCACTCCACAGGGCGTCTACCCGCGTTATCTCGTTGTCAACGGCGACGAGAGTGAACCAGGAACTTATAAAGATCGTCTGTTGATGGAGCGCGATCCGCATCAGTTGATTGAAGGCTGCCTCATCGCCTGTTACGCAGCAGGTTTATCGCAATGTTTCTTGTATATCCGCGGCGAGATGGCCCTTGCTCAAGAGCGAGTAGCAGTTGCCCTGAATGATGCTTATGCAGCCGGCTACATCGGCAAAAATATTTTAGGCACGCACTTTTCTGTTGACATCGTTCTCCATTGGGGTGCAGGTGCCTATGTGGTTGGTGAAGAAACTGCACTGATTGAGAGTCTTGAAGGCAATCGCGGTATGCCACGTTTGAAACCTCCCTTCTTCCCTGCAGCAAATGGTCTGTACGGTCAACCAACAATTGTCAACAATGTCGAAACCTTGGCCAACTTGCCATGGTTGATGTGCAATGGTGCCGAGGCCTACACGGCGATTGGAACTAAGACATCTCCCGGTACCCGCATGGTTGCTGTGAGTGGTCATGTCAAGCGACCTGGTGTTTATGAAATCGTCAATGGTGTCACCACATTTCGAGATTTGTTGTACAAGGACGAATTCTGTGGCGGCATTCGCAACGACAATGAACTCAAGGCCTTCGTCCCTGGCGGTGGCTCAGCACCTTGGTTCACTCCAGATCAATTAGACCTTCCCTTTGAGGGCAGTCAAGTTGGTGCGGCAGGCTCAATGCTCGGTTCAGGAGCGATCATGGTGATGGATGAGACCACTGACATCCCAGCTGCTGCTTTGACCCTTACTCGTTTTTACGCTCACGAATCTTGTGGAAAGTGCACGCCGTGTCGTGAGGGCGGTACTTGGCTTGAGCGCATTTTAAGTCGCGTTGTTGAGGGCAAGGGAACGTCTGCCGATCTTGAGCAGTTAATCGAGGTCGGCACTTCTATTTGCCCCGGAGATTTCCCCCATGCCTCTAATGAGAAATTGGGGTTGACGGCGGTTCCTTTCCCCTACAAGATGAACACCATTTGTTTCGTGGGACCATCGGCGTATGCGCCAGTGAACTCGGCCCTCGTGCTGTTCCGCGAAGAGTTTGAAGCCAGAATTGTCAAACGACATACAATTCCTGTGACTGCCGTGGGAGCTGCGTTATGACCACTACCGAACCGAATATCGAAGTGGAAATACCTCTCGACCCCAATGCGATCACGATGTCGATCAACGGCAAAACGGTGGCGGCGCGTAAAGGTGAATTGATTATCGCTGCAGCTGACCGCAGTGGGGATTACATTCCGCGTTTCTGTTATCACCCACGGATGAGTTCTGTTGGCATGTGTCGCCAATGTCTCGTTGAAGTTGAAGGCCCACGCGGACCGATGATGGTTGTCAGTTGTATGACCTCGGTCGGCGAAGGCCAGATTGTTCGCACCGAAACTGATCAAGTGAAACGTGCCCAAGAGGGCATCGTCGAGTTACTCCTCGCCAATCACCCACTTGACTGTCCGGTGTGTGACAAGGGTGGCGAATGCCCACTACAAGATCAGGCCTTTAGCCATGGTCCAGGGGAAAGCCGTTTCATTGAAGAGAAGCGACATTATGAAAAGCCGATTCCAATTAGTGATTTGGTGTTGTTAGATCGCGAGCGTTGCATCTTGTGCGATCGCTGCACTCGTTTTGCCGACGAGGTTGCTGGCGATGCATTAATCCAATTCACCTCGCGTGGGAATAACACGCAAATTCAGACATTCCCGGACGAGCCATTTAGTTCGTATTTCTCCGGCAACACAGTTCAGATTTGCCCCGTTGGGGCCTTGACCGCTCAGCCTTATCGCTTTAAGGCCCGTCCCTGGGACCTCGCAAAGATTGAAAGTACTTGCACGACCTGTTCCGTTGGATGTCGCATCACACTTGAATCGAGTCGCGATGAAATGTTGCGCTATCAAGGCGTCGACAGCGATCCAGTGAATCACGGTTGGCTCTGCGACAAGGGTCGTTTCAACTTCGAGTCAACAAAGAGTGACCAACGCATTGAAAATCCCATGGTGCGTTCCGATGGAGAACTTGTTGCAACTTCGTGGAGCGTGGCTCTGTCTAGTGCAGCCAGCCTCATCGCCCAAGCGATCAAAGATGGTGGTCCACAAAGCGTGGCGATTCTCGGAGGTGCTCGCGGAACGAACGAAGATGCTTATGCGTGGGCGCTCTTGGCAGAGTCCTTAGGCATTAGCAATGTTGACGCTCAATTTGATGACGGTCTACCGACGTCGCTCTTTGGCTACGCGCAAGCAACTATCGATGAGGCTGCTCATGCCACGACAGTGTTATTGCTGTCTCCTGATCTCAAAGAAGAACTTCCAATTCTGTATTTGCGCTTGCGTGATGCGTCAGAGAAGAAGCGCAGCAAACTCATAGAGTTCGTACCCAAACAAACAGGACTGACGCGCTATGCCTGGAAGTCGGTCAGTTACGAACCGGGTCGCCAGATGTCTGTGATCCAGCAGACGCTGACCGATCCAACGGTGGCAACTCAGATCGCTCAGGGCTCAGTAGTCGTCGTTGTTGGTCGGGCGAACTTGGCTGAGGACGATTCATTCACGATGGCTGCCCTTGATGCAGTGCTGGCCATTGCCCCACAGGCCACGGTCTTACCAGTCATACGTCGCGGCAATATCCGTGGAGCGGTTGAAACTGGATTAGTCACGGGGTCAACAAACTCAATTTTGCAATCGGCTATCGCCGGCGAGATCAATTGCTTGGTTCTCGTTGGTGCGGACCCGATGAATGATGTTCCCGATTCACATCTTGTGCGTCAGGCCCTAGCAGCGGTCCCGAAAATTATCGCTGTCGACACCACGATGTCATCTTCGTTGCAACGATGCGAGGTCGTTTTACCTGCTGCTGCTTTTGGTGAGAAGGATGGCACCACAACCAACCTTGAAGGTCGCGTCACACAACTCAACCGCAAGGTCAACACACGCGGCACAGCACGTCCCGATTGGATGATTGCCGTAGAGCTTGGCGAGTTGTTGGACCATGATTTGGGCTTGGGATCAGTGCAAGAAATTCATTCCCATTTAGCACGCAATGTGGCGAGTTTCGCCGATGTCTCGCGCGCTGCATTAGCCGTGAATCCTGATGGCGTATTGCTCCGTCGCTCAATGGTCCATGCACACGGTGCGACCGCTTCGGAAGTTCCAGTTCACTCTGGTTTTGGATATCGATTAGTCGTCAGTCGCAAGTTGTACGACAGCGGCACGAACGTCGCCCAGTCTCCGTCCTTGGTGGGACTTGCCCCAAGTTCTGCCTTACATATGCACCCGCTCGACTTCAACAGTCTCGGAGTTGACGAAGGAACATCCATCAAAGTCTCAAACCACCGCACCTCAATTGTTATGCCAGTTGTGATTGACGACTCGGTAGTACGAGGCACAGTGTGGGCAGCATGGGCTTTGACTGGTGCAAATATCGGTGAACTGATTGATTCGTCACGTCTAGTCAATGATGTCAATGTGGAGACTCTGTGATGGTCGGCAGCGCATCGCTCCTTGGACTTGATCCAGTTTCTATCGGCAATCTGATATGGACACCGTTACTCATTATTTTGATGAAGGTCCTCGTTGTTTTCGGTGTTGGATTAGTAGCCACGATGTTGATGGTGTGGTTTGAACGAAAAGCAATCGCTGGTATGAACAACCGCATTGGGCCCAATAAGGCTGGTCCCTGGGGCCTCTTGCAAACCCTCGCAGATGGCACAAAGTTGTTCTTCAAAGAAGATTTGCTTCCTGAACGTGCTGACCGTTTTGTTTTCAGATTGGCTCCTTTCTTGGCTTTCGTTCCTGCCTTTTTGGTGTGGTCAATCATTCCCCTTGGTGGAGATTTCTCAAACGGCAAAAATGGACTCGTGACTTGGTTCGGTCACACGACACGAGTCCAGTTAGCCGATCCTCCCGTAGGTATTTTGCTGTTGTTGGCGCTGTCATCAATTGCGGTCTACGGCATCATGTTGGCGGGCTGGTCAAGCGGCTCAAAGTATCCGCTATTGGGATCAGTTCGAGCTTCGGCGCAGATGGTTTCTTATGAAGCCGCTCTTGGGCTGAGCGTAGCAACTGTCATCTTGTTGGCGGGCACATTGTCAACTAGTGGAATTGTTGGCCACCAAGGAAACTTTGTGAATTGGCATGTCATCTCTACGGGTGTCGTCCCATTCGTGATTTTCATGATCGCTGCTACTGCCGAGATGAACCGTCCACCCTTCGACTTAGTTGAGGCCGAACAAGAACTCGTGGGTGGTTTCAACACCGAGTATTCCGGTATTCGCTTCGGCTTATTTTTCTTGGCTGA
>JBAWVW010000087.1:0-6767 GCA_037147055.1 Actinomycetes bacterium | reverse complement strand
GTGGTTTCAACACCGAGTATTCCGGTATTCGCTTCGGCTTATTTTTCTTGGCTGAGTTTATGAACACGATTACTATGAGCGGGATCATTGTCACGCTGTTTTTTGGTGGGCCACAAGGACTCTTTAATATTCCTGGCATTCCCGGCGCATGGGAAGGCACCCTGTGGCTCATCGCCAAAATTGTGGTGTTCTTGTATATCTATGTGTGGATGCGCGCGACATTGCCTCGCTTCCGTTATGACCAATTGATGAATTTGGGTTGGAAGATTTTGATTCCCGCCTCGCTTGGGTGGTTCATGTTGATGGCCGTTCTGCGTCTTGCTCGGGATGAAGATTGGAATCGTGGCATCGTGATTGGTGCTGCGGGAGTTGTGCTATTGCTTTCTATGGGAATTTTGTCGTTAGCAAATCGTGTCAGTAGGGCCAACCGCGAACGTGAAGGAGCGATGTTCTGATGGGCTACCTCGGAGGATTCCTCGTCACGCTGGCCCAGGTCGGTCGACGTAATAAAGTCACCCTTGAATATTCAGGTGGTCGTGAAAACAAAAAAGGTAAGCCGGAACGCGATGAAAAAGCCCCTAAGCCTGGACGCCTGCATGGCCGTCATGTTCTGAACCGTTATGAAGACGGTATGGAGAAATGCATTGGTTGCGAATTGTGCGCGGGTGTGTGCCCAGCCAAGTGCATCTATGTCCGTGGTGCCGATAATGATCCGGAAAATCCGACCTCACCAGGTGAGCGTTTTGGCTTCGTCTATGAGATCAACTATCTGCGTTGTATTCACTGTGATCTCTGCGTTGAAGCCTGTCCAACGGAGGCGATTACGGAGTCGAAGTTGTTTGAGTTCTCATTCACTAATCGCCAGGACGCGATTTATACAAAAGCCGAACTCGTCGTGCGTGATGATGGCAAACCACAGCAGTTGCCGTGGGAAGACTGGCGTGAGGGTGAAGATATTTTGACCTCTGGTTGGTTGCGAGCAACAGCCTCTTCTGGCGATGCATCATTTGAAGGCGTTGTCGGTTGGAGTGGCGAACTCGGTTACGGCGTTCGTGCCCCTGAGCCTGCTCAAGATGAAAGCGATGGAGCAGGACACTGATGGAACTTTTTGTCTTTGTTGTCGCTGCTGCAATGATTTTGGCTGGTGCTATCGGGGTCGTTGTCCGTAGTCACCCCGTGCATGCGGCCCTCAGTTTGATCCTCACATTGTTCGGCGTGGCTGTCATGTTCGTTGCCCAAGAAGCACATTTCTTGGCAGCAGTTCAGGTCATTGTGTATGCCGGCGCAATCGTGGTGTTGTTCTTATTCGTGATCATGCTTCTTGGCGTTGATCGCACCGAAGACATGAAGACGGAGCCTTTCAAGGTGCAACGTCCCCTTGCAGTCATCGTTGGACTCGGTGTCATTGGTTTAGTCACGGCCGCCGTCGTGGCATCACGTGACGTCGTATCAAGTCGTGGCTCCGGACTCGTGACTCCAGACATGGCTGATCCCGATTCAAATATTCGTCAATTGTCACGCAGTGTGTTTGGAAATTATGTCGTTGCCTTTGAAGTCACATCTGTGCTCTTAGTTGTCGCCGTTGTCGGCACTGTGTTGCTGACTCGTCGGGTGAAGCCTGTCGTGAAGGAAGCCTCATGATGTCGACTCTCATGTCTGCTGCAACCCCAACGACAACTTGGTATTTGGTATTGTCAGCCGTACTTTTTGGTATCGGCACCGTCGGAGTTTTAGTCCGCCGCAATCCATTAGTGATGTTCATGTGTATTGAACTGATGCTGAACGCAGTCAACCTTTCTTTTGTGGCCTTTGCGAAGCGCTTGGGTGACATCGGCGGTCAAACGACAGTCTTCTTTGTCATGGTTGTGGCCGCCGCTGAAGTTGTTGTCGGACTGGGCATCATCGTCTCCATCATGCGTAAGCGCCCAGGCGCCAACGTTGACGATATTTCGGCGTTGAAGGGTTAAGGGGCGAGCGATGCTTGATCTGATTTGGTTGATACCGGCGCTTCCGCTTCTTGGTTTTGTCTTGATTTTTCTTTTCGGACGCATTCTTGGAGAACCAAAGGCTGGAATTTTGGCGACGCTGATGGTTGGTGGTTCGTTCGCCGTCACCGCTGGAGTGTTTTTTGATTTGCTCTCAAAGAGCGCTGAAGAACGCCGTCATATTTTCACCGCTTTCTCATGGGTTCCGATCGGATCTTTAAAAGTTGACTTAGCATTTTTGGCTGACCCCCTAAGTATCACGATGGCCTTATTTGTGACAGGAATCGGATCGTTGATTCACTTGTATGCGATCGGGTACATGCACGGTGATCCGAAGTTCTCCAAGTTCTTCTTGTATCTCAACTTGTTTGTGTTCTCGATGTTAATGCTGGTGTTGGGCGAGAATCTGCTGGTGACTTTCCTCGGTTGGGAGGGCGTTGGAACCTGCTCTTATTTCTTGATCTCCTTCTGGCACACCCGCGAAAGTGCTGCCACTGCGGGCAAAAAAGCTTTTGTCACTAACCGAGTTGGTGACTGGGGTGTGATGATGGCGATGTTTCTAGCTTTTGGAGCAACGGGAACTCTCAGTTATGGTGGCATCAATCATGCTGCTGAATCTGGCGCATTGTCAGCAGTGACGGCGACGGCGATCGCCCTGATGCTGTTTATCGGCGCCTGCGGTAAGAGTGCGCAGTTACCGTTGTACATCTGGTTGCCCGATGCAATGGAAGGTCCAACACCAGTCTCGGCTTTGATTCACGCAGCCACCATGGTGACTGCAGGTGTGTTCTTAATGACTCGTATCAATCCAGTATTGACAGTTGCTTACAGTTGGGCCCCAACGATCATCGCCATTGTCGGGGTGAGTACAGCATTATTTGCCGCGACTATTGCCGTCACTCAAACGGATATTAAAAAAGTTCTTGCGTACTCAACCGTAAGTCAACTCGGTTTTATGTTTTTAGCCGTTGGTTCGGGGGCTTACGTTGCTGCCATCTTCCACATGGTGACGCACGCCTTCTTCAAAGCGTTGTTGTTCCTTGGTTCGGGATCGGTCATTCACGGCATGGACCACGAACAGGACATGCGCAAGATGGGCGCGCTGCGAATACTCATGCCCGTGACGGCGATGACATTCATCGTTGGCTGGTTGGCGATCGCCGGCGTGCCACCGTTTGCTGGGTTTTGGAGCAAGGACGAGATTCTTTTGTTTGCTTTTGCTAAGAGCCCGATTCTTTATATTGTCGGAATGGCCACTGCATTGCTCACGGCGTATTACATGACGCGCCAGGTGATCATGGTCTTCTTCGGTGAGGCACGCTGGAACGATCACAGTGAAGAGCACGGGGCTCACGGAGATTTCAAGCCGCATGAAAGTCCAAAGATTATGTTGGCTCCACTGGTGGTGTTGGCGGGATTGTCGGTCGTGGGTGGTGTGATGCAATTGCCATTCAGTAGCAAGACACACTTTTTGGAAAAGTGGCTCGAGCCAGTCATTAAATTTGGTGAAGCCGACATTCATCACACGTGGGCTGATGAGCACAAATATCTTCTGCTGGCAGTTGCAGTCGTGGTTGCTCTCAGTGGTATTGCGTTATCGGTTTTGGTTTATTCAAAGAAGAAGATCGCCGCTATTGAACCTGAAATTATGACCCAGGGATGGTTTTATGATCGGGCAATCTCCAACTTTATGGGCGGTCCAGGTCGTAAAGCATTTGAGGGTGTGGCTTGGGCCGATAGCACGATCATTGATGGTGCCGTCAACGGCGTCGGCAAAGTAGTCGAGCAATCCGGTGGCTTTCTGCGCAAATCGCAAAACGGATCCGTTCGTAGTTACGCCGCGGCTGTCGGTCTTGGGGTTGTTGCTCTTTTGCTGTGGTTCTTTGTTCGAGGGATAATGCTGTGAGCTCAATATTTGCCAGTGAAACTGCCCCTACTTTGCCGTTCCCGATTTTGACAGCATTAATTCTTGTGCCACTAGTTGGATCATTGTTGACCCTCGCGAGTTCTCAGCGTCGACCAGAAATCACCAAACTGATTGCCCTCTTATCGTCAGTTCTGACAGGTGCTCTTGGTCTGTGGATGTTGGCATCTTTCAAGACGGGTGAAGCGAATTATCAGTTTGTTTCCAAGCATCAGTGGATTTCATCGTGGGGCATCGGCTGGCATATTGGTATTGATGGCATCTCGCTGTTTTTAGTCGTACTCACGGGAATATTATTTCCACTTGTCATTGTGGGTTGCGATCCACATCATGATGAGAAGCGCTATCTGGCTTGGATTTTGTTGCTCGAAGCTGGTGTGATGGGATCCTTCTTAAGTCTTGATCTCTTCCTCTTTTTCTTGTTCTTTGAAATCGTCTTAGTGCCGATGTATTTCTTGATTGGTGGCTGGGGTTACGACCAACGTATTTACGCAGCAACAAAGTTCTTCTTGTACACCATGGTTGGCTCTGCTTTCATGTTGGTAGGAATCGTCACGACAGCGTTACTAGCCAAGAAAGATCTTGGGCACATCAGTTTTGATTTGGTTGAAATCGCGCAAGGTGCCAATTTCGCAGCCAGCACTGGTCGTTGGTTATTCTTCGCCTTTGCCATTGCCTTCGCAGTCAAGGTTCCATTGTTCCCACTGCACACGTGGTTGCCCGATGCTCACACTCAGGCCCCGACAGGTGGATCGGTCATCTTGGCGGGTGTGTTGTTGAAGCTCGGAACCTACGGTCTGTTGCGTTTCGGTGTCTATCTCTTCCCCGAGGCAGCATTATGGAGCCGAGAGATTTTCCTCACACTGGCAGTTATTGGAATTATTTGGGGGGCTGTTGCAGCGACTATGCAGAAAGACCTCAAGAGACTTGTGGCTTACTCGTCAGTAGCCCACCTTGGCTTCATCGTTCTTGGAACATTTGCATTCACCGCCGAAGCAATGGGTGGTGGTGTCATGCAGATGATCAACCATGGTGTCTCGACTGGTGCTTTGTTCTTGTTGGTTGGAATGATTTATGAACGCCGTCACACTCGCTTGATTTCTGAACTCAAAGGTCTGCAAAAAGTTGCTCCAATTTTCGCGGCAGCTTTCATGGTCGTGATGTTGTCAAGTATTGGTGTGCCGGGACTCAATGGTTTTGTCGGCGAGTTCTTGATCTTGATTGGTACTTTCAACACGGCACGTTGGTGGGTCGTCGTGGCAGCAACGGGTGTCATCTTGGCGGCGTTGTATCTACTCTGGGCCTATCAACGCGTATTCCATGGTGAGCCCGATGAAGCTAACTCATCTTTCAAAGAACTGCGACTACGAGAGGGTTTAGTGTTGTTGCCCTTTATCGGTCTGATCATTTTCTGTGGTGTGTATCCCAAGCCAATGCTTGATCGCATCGAACCTAGCGTGAAGTTAGTGCTTGAACGCGTACAAGAAAAGACTGGTTACGTGGCACCTAAGCCTGTACTACTTGAAGCCAAAGATGGCCAAGGGGAGGAAGGCTGATGAGTGATCAAGTGATGCAATATCCCGCCATTGATTGGTTAGCGATTACTCCGATCATCATTTTGCTTGGGGGAATGATGATCAATTTGGTCATTGCCTCTCTCACGCGGGCATGGCCTCGGGCATGGTATGCCATTGCTGCTGTTGAGTTGGCGGTGGCTTGCGTCATCGTTGAAATGTTTTTATGGCATGACGTAAATATTGATGGTTCACGAATCATTATCAACAACGCCATCTCTATTGATCACTTCACTTTGTTCTGTTGGATTGGTATCGCCATTGCTCTGGCCTTGGTCTCTTTATCAACGAGTGAATATTTACGTCGCGAGTCGCTGGAAGGTCCAGAGGTTTACGCTCTGTATATTTGCGCAGCACTTGGCGCGATGATCATGACTGCATCAAACGACATGATTGTGCTGTTCCTCGGTCTAGAAACATTGTCAATCGCCTTGTATGTGTTGGCCGCAAGTCATCGACGCCGTGCCGAAAGCCAGGAGAGTGGTTTGAAGTACTTCATCCTTGGCGGATTCGCTTCGGCATTCTTCTTATATGGCATTGCTTTGATTTATGGGTCAACCGGCACCACCAGTATTTCTGGGATCGGCAAGGTGTTGTCAACCGAAGTATTCGTCAAAGGTGATGATGCGATGTTGCTCGCTGGAATTGCTTTATTGATTGTTGGCTTGGCATTCAAAGTTGCTGTTGTGCCATTCCATTTCTGGACACCCGATGTTTATCAAGGTGCGCCTACACCAGTGACGGCGTTTATGGCTTCGGTTGGCAAGTTCGCTGCTTTTGCTGCGTTGGTACGAGTCGTGACAGTGGCACTGCCCACACGTGCTGAAGACTGGCGCCCCGTGGTGTGGGTACTGGCGATTTTGTCAGTAGTCGTCGGATCAGTTTTGGCGGTTGTGCAAACCGATGTCAAGCGGATGTTGGCGTACTCGTCAATCAGCCACGCGGGCTTCATGATGATTGGTATCGAGTCCATTGGGCACACTGGTGACGTCGACGGATTGCCAGCGACTGTGATGTATCTGATGGTTTATTCGGTCTTGGTCATTGGCACTTTCACGGTGGTTTCCTTGGTCACACGCACCGGCGATGCGAGCAGTGATATTGGTTCGTTCCGCGGTCTCGGTAAAGAAAGACCTGCTCTGGCATTGGCGATGACAGTGTTCTTATTAGCTCAAGCTGGCATGCCATTGACGTCAGGCTTCATTGCCAAGTTCGGAGTCATCAAAGCTGCCGCAACCAATCACAGTTACGCCGTGGCTTTAGTGGCGATGGTGGCTTCTGTGA